>CANGDZ010000044.1 GCA_947452785.1 Comamonadaceae bacterium
CAACAGCGGTGATCATGACGTTGTAACGCTCCATCATGGCTGGAACTTGTTCGCTTTGATCCGGATGGATCAGCAATATGATTTCGTAATGACGCATTCAAACTCCTTGTGGATAACCCAAAAGATTGGTAAAGCTGCTCCCGGCGTCTGACGGGGGCAGCAAGGCGAAGCCTCACATTATAGCCCAGTCTTTAGAGCCCCGGGTAACTGTCCGGTGCAGCCAGCTTACGTTGAGGCTCAGGGGCCGTCCGGGTGACCCAACTGACCACCGCTATCAGCGCAAAACCCAGGGGCACACCAAACACACCTGCCGAAACCGGCTGAATGCCGAACCACAGGCCCGAGTTCGGGTCCAGGCCCAAAAAAGTCCGCAGGTAAGACGCATTGATAACCATGTAAAGCACCGTGACACCCAGCCCCCCCAACATGCCGCACACCACGCCGATGCGATTAGCACCTTTCCAGACAATCCCCAACACCATGCCTGGAAAGAACGCGGCGGCGGCCAGTGAAAAAGACGCTGTCACCAAGGCCAGAATTTGTGCGGGCTTCCAAGCGGCCACCAGGGCCGCCAACATGGCCACGGCGAGCAATGCAAACTTGGACAAAATCACCCGTCCTTCTGGCGTATTCAATCCTTTGGCCGTTCGGGGTTTCATGTCATGCACCAGCGCATTGCTTATCGTCAGGAGCAATCCATCGGCCGTGGACAGCGCTGCGGCAAGTCCACCAGCGGCCACCAGACCGGAGATCACAAACGGCATCCCGCCCAACTCGGGCGTAGCCAGCATGATCATGTCTGCCCCCAGGCGCAACTCACCAAACTGCAAGGTACGGTCGCCATTGACATCGGCCACATCCACCAGCGCGGGGTCCACCCTGCTCCATTGCGCCAGCCAATGCGGCAGCGCATCAAAACTGCTGCCCACCAGGTTGTTCATGACCTCAAATTTGACCAGTACCGCCAAGGCCGGCGCACTCAAATACAGCAAGGCGATGAAAAACAAAGACCAAGCCACCGACTGCCGGGCTTCAGCCACACTGGGCGTGGTGTAGTACCGCGTGAGCAAATGGGGCAATCCGGCGGTGCCCACCATCAGGCAAAAAATCAGCGCCATAAAATTGAGCCGAGAGGTTTCAAAGAGTTTTTGTTGCGCCGGTGTGCCATGGGGGTCCCCTTGGAACGCTTGCGAATGCAAAGGCAAACCCGATAAGGGTTGAGCCCGCTCCAGGTTCTCCTGCATGGCCCGCGTCCACTGCTCACGCGCGGAAGCAGCGTCTTTGGGGATGGCCAGCAACTCTCTTCGCGCTTGGGCAATCAATGCAAAATCTGCCGCTTGCGCTTTGAGTGTGCGCACCTGCATCTCCAGCACTTCGCGCTCTTTGCGCAAGGAAGACTCGATGTTCAGGAGCTTGTATTCGTAGTTTTTAGCGCGGTAATAAAACGCGTCGCGAACTTCAATTTCAGCGGGATCAGAGATCAATTGTTGCTCTAAAGCCGCAATTTTGGGCAACTGCTCACCGTAGGCCGTCATGGCCAATGGGGTGCCCAGTTGCTTGTACGCCAGCCAAGAGACCGGCAACAAAAAAGCCAGCAACAAAATCAGGTATTGGGCCACCTGCGTCCACGTGATGGCGCGCATGCCGCCCAAAAAAGAACAGAGCAAGACCCCGCCCAAGCCCAACAAAATACCGATCTCAAACTGCACGCCGGTCAGGCGAGAGGCAATCAAGCCAATGCCGTAAATTTGCGCCACTACATAGGTAAAAGAACACAGCACGGCCGCCCACGCGGCCAGCAAGCGCGGCCAGCGTCCACCGTAACGTACACCAAAAAAATCTGGCAAGGTATACAAGCGCATCTCGCGCAGACGCGGGGCGATCAGGAGACCGACCAGGCAAAAACCACCGGTCCACCCCATCACATAAGCCAAGCCCCCGGGCTGAGAGCCCGCACCTGAAAAGCCCTGTAAATACAAAGCGCCGGACAAACTGATGAAGGATGCGGCGCTCATCCAATCGGCGGCCGTGGCCATGCCGTTGTACATGGCCGGTATTCGGCGCCCGGCCACAAAGTACTCTTCAGCCTCTGTGGTGCGGCCCGTGATACCGATCATGGCGTACATCATGACCGTGGCAAATAAAAAGATGGGACCTATCAAATTACGTGATAGGCCCTGACGCTCCGCCCAAGCCATAAGTGCCAGCAAGGCCAGCAACACCAGGACATAGAACGCCACATTACGGTGCAAACGCCAGCGGTAAGCAGCGTAAAGTGACGAATTGTCGGGCGCACTCATCGACTGGGTTTACTCGTTCATTTGCCCAACTGGGTCCAGGTCGCCACCACCGTGTCGGGGTTGAGGGAAATGGAACTGATCCCCTGCTTCATCAACCATTGGGCAAAGTCAGGATGGTCACTGGGGCCTTGTCCGCAAATGCCAATGTATTTGCCCTGTGACAAACAAGCTTGAATCGCCTGACTGATCAACGCCGTCACGGCGGGGTCACGCTCATCAAAGTCAATCGCCAGCAACTCCAAGCCTGAATCTCGGTCCAGGCCCAAGGTCAACTGGGTCAAATCGTTCGAACCAATAGAGAAGCCGTCGAAGAACTCCAAAAATCGGTCGGCCAAGATGGCGTTGCTCGGCACTTCGCACATCATGATCAGTTTGAGGTCGTCTTGACCACGCTTGAGGCCATGCACAGCCAGCAACTGCGTCACACGTTCAGCCTGGCCCAGGGTGCGCACAAAAGGCACCATCACCTGGACATTGGACAAGCCCATGTCGCCGCGCACGCGTTTGATGGCCTCACACTCCATTGCAAAGGCTTCACCAAAATCAGCACTGAGGTAACGCGCCGCGCCACGGAAACCCAGCATCGGGTTTTCCTCTTCGGGCTCGTAACGGCTGCCGCCGATCAATTTGCGGTACTCGTTGCTTTTGAAATCCGACAAACGCACGATGACCGGTTTGGGCCAAAAGGCCGCCGCAATGCTGGCCACGCCTTCGGTCACTTTATCGACATAAAAAGCCCGCGGTGAAGCATGGCCTCGGGCCACGGATTCAACCGCTTTTTTCAAGTCGGCATCGATGTTCGGATAGTCCAAGATAGCCTTGGGGTGCACACCAATGTTGTTATTGATGATGAATTCCAAACGCGCCAAGCCCACGCCCGCGTTGGGCAACTGGGCAAAATCAAAAGCCAACTGAGGGTTGCCCACGTTCATCATGATCTTGGTGGGGATGTCGGGCATAGTGCCGCGCTGCACTTCGGTGATTTCGGTTTCGATCAAGCCATCGTAAATGTGACCTGTATCGCCCTCGGCACAACTCACCGTGACCAGGGTGCCATCTTTGAGCCGCTCGGTGGCATCGCCGCAGCCAACCACGGCCGGAATGCCCAGCTCTCGGGCAATGATGGCCGCGTGGCAGGTGCGACCGCCGCGGTTGGTCACAATGGCGCTGGCCCGCTTCATCACCGGCTCCCAGTTGGGGTCGGTCATGTCGGTCACCAGCACATCGCCAGGTTGGACCTGGTCCATCTCGCTGATGTGGTGCACCAGGCGCACAGGACCAGTGCCGATTTTTTGCCCAATCGCGCGGCCTTCGGCCAAAACCGTTCCTTTGCCTTTGAGCTTGTAACGCAACTCGGCCGTGCCTTTGGACTGGCTTTTCACGGTTTCGGGGCGGGCTTGCAAAATATAGAGCAGGCCATCGGTACCGTCTTTGCCCCATTCAATGTCCATGGCGCGGCCGTAGTGCTTTTCAATCACCACGGCGTAGTGAGCCAACTGCTCCACATCAGCATCAGTCAAGGAGTAACGATTGCGCTGCTCGGTCGGCACGTCAATGGTCTCGACCAAACGGCCACTGGCAGCCTTGGCTTCGGGCGTCGCAAAAACCATTTGGATGAGTTTGGAGCCTAAGTTGCGGCGAATCACCGCACGCTTACCTGCTGCCAGCATTGGCTTGTGCACGTAAAACTCATCCGGGTTGACCGCGCCTTGAACCACGGTCTCGCCCAAGCCGTAGCTGGACGTAATGAACACCACCTGATCGAAACCCGACTCGGTGTCGATGGTGAACATGACCCCGGCCGCACCCAAATCAGACCGCACCATGCGCTGCACACCCGCCGACAAGGCCACGTCGGCATGCGCAAAACCCTTGTGTACGCGGTAGCTGATCGCCCGGTCGTTGTAAAGCGAAGCAAACACCTCTTTCATTTTGTACAGCACATTTTCAATGCCGACCACATTCAAAAATGTTTCTTGCTGACCGGCAAAGGACGCATCCGGCAAGTCTTCGGCTGTGGCCGAAGATCGCACCGCAAAAGAGGCCAACGGATTGCTGGCAGAAAAACGTGCGAACTCCTCGCGAATGGCTTGTTCCAAATCGGCCGGGAACGGTTGCGCCTCGACCAAGGCGCGAATTTGGGCGCCCACCGTGGCCAGCGTGCGTACATCATCGGTGTCCAAGGCATCAAGCAAGACATTGATGCGGTCGGTCAAGCCCTCAAAATTCAAAAACTGGCGAAAAGCATGCGCAGTGGTCGCAAAACCGGTCGGCACACGCACGCCAGAAGGCAGCTGAGAGATCATCTCGCCAAGGCTGGCGTTCTTGCCGCCCACAGAGTCCACATCGGTCATTCGCAGTTGCTCAAAGGGCACCACGAGGGCATCTTTCGCAAAAAGAGTGTTCATGAAAAGCTCCAAAGTTAAAAATCGGTGATGTGGGGATGCTGTATCGAAGCGCTGTTTTGTTGTTCTAATAGCGCCCTGACCCAGCAGGTCCGACATAATGAAGGGTATTTTAGGGGGGTCCAAGCCCACAGCGCCCCCTCCCACTCCTTTATTCATTCAGCCATGTCCATCCGCACAGTTTTTTTCATTTCTGACGGCACAGGTATCACCGCAGAAACCTTCGGCAACGCGATCCTGGCGCAGTTTGAAATGAAAACCAGACACATACGACTGCCGTTTTTAGATACAGCGGACAAAGCCCACCAAGCGGTGCGACAAATCAACCATACGGCAGAAGTAGAGGGCAGCAAGCCCATTGTCTTTTCCACCTTGGTGAACATGGAAGTGCTTCAGGTGATTCGAGAAGGCTGCAAAGGCATGCTGCTCGACATGTTTGGCACTTTTGTGAACCCTTTAGAGGAGGAACTCGGCATCAAATCGCACCACCGCGTCGGTCGCTTTTCGGATATCAGCAAAAGCCAGCAGTACCACGACCGCATCGAAGCTATCAATTACTCGCTGGCGCATGACGATGGCCAGTCCAATCGCAACCTTGACACCGCCGATGTGATTTTGGTCGGCGTGAGCCGCAGCGGAAAAACCCCCACCAGCCTGTACTTGGCCATGCAGCACGGCTTGAAAGCGGCAAACTACCCGCTGATTCCCGAAGACTTTGAACGCAAGCAGTTGCCTCCCGCTTTGCTGCCGCATTGCAAAAAGATTTTTGGCCTGTCCATCTTGCCTTCGCGACTGTCGGAGATTCGGACAGAACGACGACCCAACTCGCTCTACGCCAGTCTGGACAATTGCCGCATGGAGGTGGCCGAAGCTGAGACCATGATGCGACGCTCAGGCATTCGCTGGTTGTCAACCACCACCAAGTCGATTGAAGAAATCGCCACCACCATCTTGCAGGAAATCAAGCCTGAGCGGCTGATCTACTGAGCCGAGCTCAGCCCTTCAAAGTATCTGCCAAGCGCTGCGCACAAGACAGGGCTTGGCTGGCATCGCGGGCCTCAACCATCACCCGCACCAAAGGCTCGGTGCCGCTTGCTCGAATCAACACCCTTCCCTCTTCGCCCAACTCCGCCTCCACCAACGCGGCGGTCGCTTTCAACTGGGCATTCGTTTTCCAGTCTTGGCCGGGTTGCAATCGCACATTGATCAAGGTTTGAGGAAACAAGGTCACGCCCTGCAGCAACTGGGCCAGGGTTTGATCGCTGGCCACACAGGCCTGCAAGACTTGCAGTGCGCTGACCAAGCCATCGCCTGTGCTGTGTTTGTCCAAGGCCAGTAAATGGCCCGAGCCTTCGCCGCCCAACAGCCAGCCTTTTTGGTTCATCACTTCCAGTACATAGCGATCCCCCACTTGGGCTCGCACGAATTCAACGCCTTTGTGCTTCAAGGCTACTTCCACGGCCATATTGGTCATCAAGGTGCCCACCACACCGGGCACCACTTCATCGCGGGACAAGCGGTCAGCCACCAGCACGTACAACAACTCGTCACCGTTGAACAAGCGGCCTTGTCCGTCCACCATCATTAAACGGTCGGCATCGCCGTCCAGCGCAATGCCTAGGTCCGCGCCTTGCGCGAGCACGGTTTGGATCAATGCCTCCGGATGCGTGGCGCCAACGTCTTTGTTGATGTTCAGGCCATCGGGGCTGCAACCGATGGCAATCACTTCAGCGCCTAATTCATGAAAGACCTTGGGAGCAATTTGATACGCGGCACCATGGGCGGCGTCGACCACAATGCGCAAACCCTTCAAGGACAAATCATTGGAAAAAGTGCTTTTGCAAAATTCAATGTAGCGCCCAGCGGCATCGTCCAAGCGGCGAGTTTTACCCAACTTGGCCGAGCTGACCCAGACGGGATCTTCGGCCAAGGCCAATTCGACTTCGATTTCCCAGGCGTCAGGGAGTTTGCTGCCTTGGGCATTGAAAAACTTGATGCCATTGTCGGCAAACGGGTTGTGGCTGGCGCTGATCACCACACCCAAGGAGGCGCGTTGCGCTCGGGTCAAGTAGGCCACGGCCGGGGTCGGCACGGGCCCCAACAGCACCACGTCGACGCCCGCGGAGTTAAAGCCCGACTCCAAGGCGCTTTCCAGCATATAGCCTGAAATGCGGGTGTCTTTGCCAATCAAAACGGTCGGGTGCGCCTCATGTGCTTTCAGCACACGCCCCACCGCATGGGCCAGACGCAAGACGAAATCAGGGGTGATGGGGCTTTGCCCCACGGTGCCACGAATGCCATCGGTACCGAAATATTGACGCGACATGGCGATCTTTCTTCGTATTTTTTAGAACTGTATTTTAAAGCGGGAATCCAACCAAGGACTGTGCGCGCATGGCCTCATAAACGCTCAAAGCCTGCACCGTTTCTTTGACATCGTGCACACGCACCACGCTAGCACCATGTTCGACCGCCAGCAATGCGGCAGCCACACTGGCGACCACCCTCTGGGCCGGCTCGCTGGCTTTTGACTCCCCGCTCTTTGCATCCACATCCATGGCGTGGCCCAATGAAGATTTACGCGACCACCCGGCCAGCAGCGGATAGCCCAAGGCCAAGATTTCGGATTGCCTGGCCAAGAGGCTGAAGTTTTGCGCCACTGTTTTGCCAAATCCGATGCCAGGGTCCAACATCAAGCGGTCACGGGCCACGCCCGAATCAGACAAGACCTGGCAACGGCTTTGCAAAAATACGATCACTTTGGGCAAGACATCCCCAGTCATCGCTTCGATTTGCATGGTTTGAGGGTCACGGTGCATGTGCATCAGGCACAGGCCGCAAGAAGGATGGGCCGCAACAACCTGCAGCGCGCCAGGCTGCCTGAGCGCCCAGATGTCATTGACGATGTCCACGCCCAAGTCCAGCGCGACCTGCATCACGCCAGGCTTGTAGGTGTCAATGGAAATTGGAACACCCAGCCGCACCAACTCTTGCAGCACCGGCAAGACGCGGGACAACTCCTCGTCCAAGGGCACGGCAGGAGAACCCGGGCGCGTGGACTCGCCGCCGATATCCAGAATGTGCGCGCCGTCTTTAAGCATCTGCTCGGCACGCGCCATCGCCGCGTTAACGCTCTGCAACTGACCGCCGTCTGAAAATGAATCCGGCGTAACGTTCAAAATCCCCATGATCTGGGGCGACGACAAGTCCATCTGAAAACGCGTGGTTTGCCAAAACATATTCAAGCCCAGTCTTGTGGGCACATGAAAACGGGGCCGAAGCCCCGTATCAGATATCCCATTTTGCGGAACGTCATCAAGCCGCTGTAGGCGCCGGATCAGGTTGGACCGCAGGCGGCGTGCCACCGCCGCTACCGCCCGATGGAGGCGTGCGCGGTGACCAGTCTTTGGACGCAGTAGGCTCCTGCCCCGCCATGATCGCATTCAACTGCTCCATGTCAATGGTTTCCCACTCCAGCAAGGCCTTGGCCATGGCGTGCATCTTGTCGCTGTTGTCTTCAATCAATTGGCGTGCGAGTTTGTACTGCTCGTCAATGATGCGACGCACTTCAGCGTCCACTTTTTGCATCGTGGCCTCGCTCATATTGGTTGTTTTAGTAACAGAACGACCCAAAAACACTTCGCCTTCATTCTCAGCATAGACCATAGGACCCAAAGCAGTCGTCATGCCATAGCGCATGACCATGTCACGGGCGATCGAGGTGGCACGCTCAAAGTCATTGCTCGCCCCAGTCGTCATCTGGTGCATGAACACTTCTTCGGCAATGCGCCCACCAAACAACATGCTAATCTGATTCAACATGTATTCGCTGTCGTAGCTGTAGCGGTCTTTTTCGGGCAGACTCATCGTCACACCCAAAGCACGGCCACGCGGAATAATGGTGACCTTGTGCACCGGATCGCACTTGGGCAGCAGCTTGCCAATCAAGGCGTGACCCGCCTCGTGGTAAGCCGTGTTGCGGCGCTCTTCTTCCGGCATGACCATGCTCTTGCGCTCGGGTCCCATCAAGATTTTGTCTTTAGCTTTTTCAAAATCCTGCATTTCCACCACACGAGCGTTGCGACGGGCGGCCATCAAGGCGGCTTCGTTGCACAGGTTAGCCAAATCAGCACCGCTCATGCCGGGCGTGCCGCGGGCAATCACGCCGGGATTCATGTCCTGGCCGATCGGGATTTTGCGCATGTGCACAGCCAAAATCTGTTCACGTCCACGGATATCGGGCAGCGTGACATACACCTGGCGATCGAAACGCCCGGGTCGCAGCAAAGCCGCATCCAAGATGTCAGGACGGTTAGTGGCCGCAACCACGATCACGCCCACATTGGTTTCAAAGCCGTCCATCTCGACCAGCATCTGGTTGAGGGTTTGTTCTCGTTCGTCATTGCCGCCGCCCAAGCCCGCACCGCGCTGGCGACCTACCGCGTCGATTTCGTCGATGAAGATGATGCAAGGCGCATTTTTCTTGGCGTTGTCAAACATGTCGCGCACCCGAGACGCGCCGACACCGACAAACATTTCCACAAAATCCGAACCTGAAATGCTGAAGAACGGCACCTTGGCCTCGCCAGCAATGCTCTTGGCCAGCAAAGTTTTACCTGTGCCGGGCGGGCCGACCAACAGCAAGCCACGCGGAATACGACCACCGAGTTTTTGGAACTTGGAAGGGTCTTTCAAAAAGTCCACGACTTCTTTGACTTCTTCTTTGGCCTCATCGCAACCGGCCACGTCGGCGAACGTCACCGGGTTGGTGTTTTCGTCCAGCAAACGTGCCTTGCTTTTGCCAAAGCTGAAGGCGCCGCCTTTGCCGCCGCCTTGCATTTGCCGCATGAAATAAACCCACACGCCAATCAGCAGCAGCATGGGGCCCCAACTGACCAGCAAGGTCATGAGCAAGGAGCCTTCTTCACGGGGTTTGACATCGAACTTCACGCCGTTGGCGATCAAGTCGCCCACCAAACCGCGATCCAAGTAGGTCGCGGTGGTGCGCAAGCGGCGATCGTCATTGGTGGTGGCCACGATCTCGGTACCGCCTTGGCCTTCTTGAATCGTCGCGCTCTTGATGTGATTCGCGCGAACCTCTTCCAAAAAGTCGGAGTAGCCCACGTAACCAGCCCCGGAGGCTGAGCGGGTGTCGAACTGTTTGAACACGGTGAAAAGCACCATGGCAATCACCAGCCAAACAGCAATCTTAGAAAACCACTGGTTATTCAAGCAGGACTCCAGTCACAAAAACTTCAAATTGATAGTTCATTTTAGGCGTCACACCGGCCGAACAGAACACAAATTGCGCTCTTATCCTTAAAAACGCAAGGAAATGAAAAATATTCACACCCCAAGCTTTACTTGGGGCTCGATCTGTTTGAGTTCAATGCCCACCAAAAAAGTCTCTGAAGACTTGTCGCGCGAGGCCTTGGGCTTGATCGGCTTGACCAGCTTGAAGGTTTCCTTGAACAACTGCACCAGGGGGCTGTAACTGCCGCCATGGAACAGTTTGACCACCAGGGCGCCCTGCGGTTTCATGTGCACCTTGGAAAACTCCACCGCCAACTCCACCAGGTGGGTGATGCGGGCGGCATCTGCCGAGGCGATGCCGGATAAATTGGGCGCCATGTCCGAGACCACCACATCGGCCTTGCGGCCTGCCATCAGGGCTTCGAGCTGGTCCAAAACCTCGCCCTCGCGAAAGTCGCCTTGTAGAAATTGAACGCCTTCAATCGGGTCCATGGGCAACAGGTCCAGCGCAATGATGGTGCCATTCAAAGTGCCCGAGGCCGCACCCTGCGGCGACAGGCGGCGGCGCACATACTGACTCCAGGCCCCGGGGGTAGAGCCTAAATCGACCACCAGATGCCCCGGCTTGATCAAGCCCAGGGTTTCGTCGATCTCTTTGAGTTTGTAGGCTGCGCGGGCCCGAAAACCCTCCCGTTGCGCCAACTTCACGTAGGTGTCATTGACGTGGTCATTGAGCCACGATTTATTGACTTTTTTACTTTTAGTTTTGACTTTCATATTCTCTCTTCCATGCGGGGATAATAGCGCTATGGCCCAAATTCAACTCACCATTGCCGAGCGCAAGGTTTATCGCGCTGATGCGCACCACTTATCCCCCGTTGTCATGATCGGAAACGGGGGCCTTACGGCCGCCGTGATCAAAGAAGCCGACGCGGCCTTGAATGCCCATGGCCTGATCAAAATCAGGGTCTTGGGCGACGACCGCGCCGCCCGCGAGGCCATGTACCTTGAGTTGGCCAACCAGCTCAGCGCGGCCCCGATTCAGCACATAGGCAAACTTTTTGTCTTGTGGCGGCCGCAACCCGAAAAGGTCAAAACCGTGGACGAGGACCGGATGTCCGGCCCGCGCGACTTCAAGGTTTTAAAGTACAGCTCACGTGGCGGTCAGCGCCCCGAAGTGAAGACCTTGCGTGTCTTGGGCAACCAACGCCTGACTTCGGGCGGCCAAGTTAAACGCGCCAAGGTCAAACAAAAATCTGTGAAAAAGCGCAACCAAGCCTCCTGACATGCAGGTCGCTGTATCGCCGCCCCAGCGCCACATCATTTGCATGAAGTGGGGAATCAAGTACGGTCCTGAGTATGTAAACCGGCTGTATGCGATGGTCAAACGTCATTTGACTGGTGACTTTCACATGGTCTGTTTGACGGACGATGCCCAGGGCATACGACCCGAAGTCAGCTGCCTGCCGATTCCCGCATTGGACTTGCCACCCGGTATTCCCGAGCGTGGCTGGACCAAGCTGGTGAGCTTTGCCGCAGACCTTCACGGCCTCAAAGGCACAGCGCTGTTTCTGGACGTCGATGTGGTGATTGTGGGCAGCCTGGATATTTTCTTTGAGCAGCCGGGAGAGTTCGTGATCATTCACGATTACAAACGCCCGTGGCGCATCACTGGCAATTCATCTGTCTACCGTTTTGAGTTAGGCGCCCACCCTGATGTGTTGGATTACTTTCGCACGCATGTGGAAGAGATTCGGCATCAGTTTCGCAATGAGCAGGCTTATTTGTCAGATTTTTTGCACCAGCAAGGCAAGCTCAGTTATTGGGATGCTGCATGGTGCCCCAGTTTCAAATACCACGGCATCCCGACCTGGCCGAGCAACTACTGGAAAGCGCCGTTCATTCCGAAAGATGCACGCATCGTGATTTTTCATGGCGAGTGCAACCCGCCCGATGCGTTGGCCGGCAAGCGCAACCGGCGTTTTCGCTTCATCCAACCTGCACGCTGGGTCGCTGACCACTGGCACGAATAGCGCTTGCAGCGCCGAATGCTGCAAGCGGCTCAGGAGTAGCGGATGGCCAAAATTTCGTAGCTCTTAGCGCCACCCGGCGCTTGGACCACCGCCATGTCGCCCTCTTCCTTGCCAATCAAGGCGCGTGAAATGGGGCTGCTGATGTTGACCAAACCCAGCTTCAAGTCCGCCTCGTCTTCACCGACGATTTGGTAAGTGACTTTTTCGCCCGTGCTTTCTTCTTCCAAATCCACCGTGGCACCGAAAATCACCCGGCCGCCTGCGTCGACGGCTGCGGGGTCGATCACCTGGGCTGCAGACAACTTGCCTTCCACCTCTTGGATGCGCCCTTCAATGAAGCCTTGGCGGTCTTTGGCAGCTTCGTACTCGGCGTTTTCACTCAGGTCACCCTGCGCACGGGCTTCGGCAATGGCTCCAATCACCCAAGGGCGGTCTACAGTTTTCAGACGATGCAACTCCGCCTTGAGCAGTTCAGAACCACGCTTGGTGATTGGAATGGTAGCCATCGTTATTTCTCCAAAAAACAAACCGCCGGGCGTCGTGCCTCGGCGGTGAAAACACAAATTATCAAGTCACGAACCATTCGAAAAAAATCCCGTGATGAGGGGTCAAGCACTCAATTGCGCATGCATCTCTTGAATTGAAATCACATCCAACTGGTCCATATACTTCATGCCTTCCACCGCCGCTTCAGCGCCGGCTATGGTGGTAAAGGTGGTGACCCGGTTGAGTAAGGCCGAAGTCCGAATGTGGCGTGAATCCGCGATCGCATTGCGACGCTCTTCCACGGTGTTGATGACCAACACCACTTCGTTGTTCTTGATCATGTCCACAATGTGCGGGCGTCCTTCGGTGACCTTGTTGACAGTGAAACAAGACACGCCAGCGGCGTTGATGGCGCTGGCTGTACCTTTGGTTGCAATCAACACAAAGCCTTGCGCCACCAGTTGACGAGCCACTTCAATGGCGCGCGGCTTGTCGTTGTTTTTCACCGAAATGAACACTTTGCCCGACGGCGTTCCGTCAGCCTTGGTGGGGCGCGGCAACTTGGTGCCGGCGCCCAATTGGCTTTTGACAAAGGCTTCGCCAAAGGTCTTGCCCACACCCATGACTTCACCAGTGGACTTCATCTCGGGGCCGAGGATGGTGTCGACACCAGGGAACTTCACAAACGGGAACACCGCCTCTTTCACGCTGAAATAAGGGGGGGTGACTTCTTTGGTAATGCCTTGTGAGGCCAAACTTTGACCTGCCATACAACGCGCCGCCACTTTGGCCAACTGAATGCCTGTGGCTTTGGATACATAGGGCACCGTGCGCGAGGCTCGTGGATTGACTTCCAACACATAGATGACGTCTTGACCATCTACATGCTGAATAGCGAATTGCACGTTCATCAAACCGATCACGCTCAAAGCGCCGGCCATGGCGGCCGATTGACGCTTAAGCTCATTGACGGTTTCAGACGACAAGGAGTAAGGCGGCAAGGAGCAAGCCGAGTCACCGCTGTGCACGCCGGCTTGTTCGATGTGTTCCATCACGCCGCCGATGAAGGTTTTGCCATCAGAGTCGCGGATGCAGTCCACATCGCACTCGATTGCATCATTCAAGAAACGGTCCAGCAACACGGGGGAATCGTGCGACACCTTGACCGCTTCTCGCATGTAACGCTCCAGGTCACGTTGTTCGTGCACGATTTCCATGGCACGCCCGCCCAGCACGTAGCTGGGGCGCACCACCAAGGGATAGCCCAAGGCAGCGGCTTTTTCCAAAGCCTCAGGCTCGGTACGCGCCGTGGCGTTGGGCGGCTGACGCAGACCCAGTTCTTGCAGCAATTTTTGGAAGCGCTCGCGGTCTTCGGCCGCATCGATCATGTCAGGGCTGGTGCCGATGATGGGCACGCCTGCGGCTTCCAGATCGAGCGCCAATTTCAAAGGCGTTTGACCACCGTATTGCACGATGACACCGGTCGGCTTTTCTTTCGCCACAATTTCCAGCACATCTTCTAAAGTGACGGGCTCAAAATACAAGCGGTCCGAAGTGTCGTAATCGGTCGACACGGTCTCAGGATTGCAGTTGACCATGATGGTTTCATAACCATCTTCGCGCATGGCCAATGCGGCATGGACGCAGCAGTAGTCAAACTCAATGCCTTGACCAATCCGGTTGGGGCCACCGCCCAGCACCATGATCTTTTTATTGGCAGTGGGTTCAGCTTCACATTCGGCATCTCCCACGCCAAAGGCGTTGCCATTACCTTCGTAGCACGAATACATGTAAGCGGTGTCGGTCGAGAACTCGGCGGCACAGGTGTCCACGCGCTTGTAGACGGGTCGGATGTTCAGTTCGTGGCGGCGCGCGCGCACGACATGCTCCGTAGTCTTCAGCAGCTTGGCCAAGCGGCGGTCCGAAAAACCTTTTTTCTTCAGCGCACGCAATTCTTCCGAAGTGACGTCCGCCAGTGTGGTGGTCTCCAGCTCCAACTCAATCTTTACGATCTCTTCGATCTGCACCAAGAACCAGGGATCGATCTTGGTCAAGGCAAACACCTCGTCCACGCTCAAGCCCATGGCGAAAGCATCACCCACGTACCAAATGCGCTCAGGTCCGGGCTCGCCCAGCTCCTTTTCCAGCACTTCGCGGTCCTGGGTCTTTTCGTTCATGCCGTCCACGCCCACTTCCAGGCCGCGCAGGGCTTTCTGGAACGACTCTTGGAAGGTACGGCCCATCGCCATCACCTCCCCCACCGATTTCATCTGGGTGGTCAAGCGGCTATCGGCCGTGGGGAATTTCTCAAACGCAAAACGTGGGATCTTGGTGACCACGTAATCGATCGAGGGCTCAAACGATGCGGGTGTGGCACCGCCCGTGATCTCGTTGCGCAATTCGTCCAGCGTGTAGCCCACCGCCAATTTGGCAGCGACTTTGGCGATCGGAAAGCCCGTGGCTTTGGAAGCCAGTGCAGACGAACGCGAGACGCGCGGATTCATCTCGATCACAACCATGCGGCCATCGACCGGGTTGATGGAGAACTGCACGTTCGAGCCTCCAGTATCTACACCGATTTCACGCAAAACCGCCAAGGAGGCGTTGCGCAGAATTTGGTATTCCTTGTCAGTCAAGGTCTGAGCGGGTGCCACCGTAATCGAGTCCCCGGTGTGCACACCCATGGGGTCCAAGTTTTCGATGGAGCAGATGATGATGCAGTTGTCCGCTTTGTCGCGCACCACTTCCATCTCGTACTCTTTCCAACCCAGGAGCGACTCTTCAATCAACAACTCGTTGGTGGGAGAAGCTTCCAAGCCGCGCTTGCAAATGGTCTCAAACTCTTCAGGGTTGTAGGCGATGCCGCCGCCCGTGCCGCCCAGCGTGAAGCTGGGGCGAATGACCGTCGGAAAACCCAGAGTCTTTTGTACTTCCCAAGCTTCTTCCATGCTGTGGGCAATGCCCGATCGCGCGGAACCCAGACCAATTTTGGTCATGGCGTCTTTGAACTTCAAACGGTCTTCGGCTTTGTCGATGGCTTCAGGCGTGGCGCCAATCAGCTCGACCTTGTATTTTTCGAGCACGCCGTGGTGCCACAAATCCAATGCGCAGTTCAGTGCGGTTTGGCCGCCCATGGTGGGCAAGATCGCGTCGGGACGCTCTTTGGCAATGATCTTCTCGACCGTTTGCCAAGTGATGGGTTCGATGTAGGTCACGTCGGCCGTGGCCGGATCGGTCATGATCGTTGCAGGGTTGCTGTTGATCAAGATGACTTTGTAACCCTCTTCACGCAAAGCCTTGCAGGCCTGCACGCCAGAGTAGTCGAACTCGCAGGCCTGACCGATGATGATCGGGCCGGCGCCAATGATGAGAATGCTTTTAAGGTCGGTGCGCTTTGGCATATTATTTCGCCTCCATCAAGTTGATGAAGCGGTCAAAGAGGTAAGCAATATCGTGGGGGCCGGGCGATGCTTCGGGGTGACCCTGGAAGCAAAATGCGGGCTTGTCGGTGCGGGCCAGGCCCTGCAAAGTACCGTCAAACAGCGACACATGGGTGGCGCGCAGGTTGGCGGGCAAGGTTTTTTCATCTACCGCAAAACCGTGGTTTTGGCTGGTGATGGAGACACGACCCGAATCCAAGTCTTTCACCGGGTGATTGGCGCCGTGATGACCAAACTTCATCTTGAAGGTTTTGGCTCCGCTGGCCAGGGCCATGATTTGGTGACCTAAACAAATTCCAAATGTGGGAATGCCGGTTTCGATCAATTGGGCTGCGGCGGCAATGGCGTAGTCGCATGGCTGGGGGTCGCCCGGGCCGTTGGACAAGAAAATACCATCGGGCTGGTGTTTGAGCACATCTGCAGCGGGCGTTTGGGCCGGCACCACCGTGACCTTGCAACCGCGCTGCGCCAACATGCGCAAAATGTTTTTCTTCACGCCAAAGTCATAAGCGACCACATGGAACTTCGGTGAGGCCAAGGTGCCGTATCCTTTGCCCAAGGTCCATTCGGTCTCATGCCATTCGTAGGCCTTCGTCACCGAAACTTTTTTCGCCAAATCGAGACCGGCCATGTTCGGCGCCATCTTGGCCGCGGCAACAGCCTTATCGATCAGCGCTTGCGTCACGGCTTGTCCTGGCGCCAAACCCACAATCGCACCGTTTTGCGCACCTTTTGTACGCAAATGGCGTGTCAATTGACGGGTATCGATGTTGGCAATCGCCACAGTGCCGCTGTCCACCAAATAGGAAGACAAGGTTTGACTGGAGCGAAAGTTACTGGCGATCAAAGGTAAATCTTTGATGATCAGACCTGCAGCATGGACTTGGTCGGCTTCGATGTCTTCCACGTTGACGCCATAGTTGCCGATATGCGGGTACGTCAAAGTGACGATCTGCTGGCAATAACTAGGGTCAGTGAGGATTTCTTGATAACCAGAGAGCGAGGTGTTAAAAACCACTTCGCCAACGGTGGAGCTTGGGGCTCCGATCGAATTACCGATAAAGACCGTGCCGTCTGCGAGCGCCAAGATGGCGGGCGGGAAGGTTCCCTGAAGAGACAAAAGCACTGGGTTCTCCGGAATAGTTTCGGGTACGCCCCAGTCGCCAGAAAGTGTGACTCTCAGAGCGGCTGCTTCAGTAGGGAGTTGGCTTGGACGAGCTGGTGCGTACGGGTTGATGCGGGAAAGCCTCTCATTATAGCCGTATCCGCCTCATTTCCACTGACTTAGCAGGACAAAATCAGCTCACTGAGGCACCGAAAGCAAGGCCGCAGAGGCGCTGGCATGCAAACAAATGGCCGCAGCACTGGCCACGTTCAACGACTCTTCGCCACCGGGCTGGGCAATGCGCACCTGCAACTGCGCCATGACCATGATCTCCTCGCAAACCCCCTGCCCTTCGTGCCCCATGATCCAGGCGCAAAGCGCGGGCAAGCGCTGCTGGGCCAACAGTTCATGTAAAAAAGGACCTTCATGGGAACTGGTGGTCAACAGCGGCAACGCCAACTGAGCCAACACGTCGGGCGCAGCAGCTTCAATCAAATTCATGCCGAAATGCGCGCCCATGCCCGCCCGCAGCACCTTGCCCGACCACAAGGCGGCCGTCCCGCGCATGGCCACCACTTGCTTGAAACCAAAGGCCGAAGCACTGCGCAAAATGGCCCCAACATTGCCAGCGTCCTGCACCCGGTCCAGAACCACCGTGGGCTGGCCCGACTGGACCAGCTGCTCGGCGGCGTAATCCAGCACAAAACCCATTTGCGCAGGCGACTCCAAACTGCTCAGGGTCTGAAACAGAGCGTCGGGCACCACAAATACCTGCTCGCACACATCGCGCCAAGCCAAAGGCGCGCTGTTCCACACCGATTGCGTCACAACCACATGCAAAGGCTTAACGCCCCGATCCAAGGCGGCACGGCACAAATGGTCGCCCTCAAGCCACACCCGGCCTTGTTTACGGTAGGCCGATGGATCTTGCGACAACCGGCGGATGGTTTTCAGGAGGGGATTGTCTTTGGAAGTGATTTCAATCATCACAAGACCTTGGTCACAGGGGCAAATGAACGGCGGTGCAAGGGTGAGGCTCCGTGTGTGGTCAGGGCCTGCAGGTGCGCTTGCGTGCCATAGCCTTTGTGTTGATCAAAGCCATAGGCGGGGTAGGCTTGGTGCATGTCTGCGCACATGCGGTCGCGATGCACCTTGGCCAAAATCGACGCTGCTGAAATGGCATTGACCTTGGCATCGCCTTGCACAATGGCTTCGGCCAAAATGTCCAAACGCGGTAAGCGGTTACCGTCCACCAGCACTTTGTGAGGCTTGAGTCGCAAGCCCTCTACGGCGCGCTGCATGGCGAGCATCGTGGCTTGCAAAATATTGAGCTCATCAATTTCTTGCACCGAGGCCTCGGCGATCGAAAAACACAAGGCTTTGGCGCGAATTTCGTCAAACAATTTTTCGCGCCGTTTGGCACTGAGCTTTTTCGAATCCGCCAGCCCTTGAATGGGCTTTAAATCATCCAAGATCACCGCCGCAGCGACCACCGGACCGGCCAAAGGACCACGTCCAGCCTCGTCAACACCGGCCACCAGACCGGGCGTGTCCCACACCAGCGAAGGCTGCTCACCTTGAAAGTACTTTTTGGATGGCATGGGCCGCAAGTTGTGGAGTGTCACGCAGCAAGCTGTAATGCAATTGCGTGAAACGTTGTTGAAGAAGTTCGATTTTCGCAGGTGAACCCAGCCAGTCCAACACAGCCTCGGCCAAACGCGGCGGCGTCGCTGCGTCCTGCAGCAATTCGGGGACGACGAAATCTTGGCACAAAATATTGGGCAACCCCACCCAAGGCTGCAGCTTTTGCCGGCGCATGATTTGCCAACTGACCCAGTGCATGTTGTAAGCGATAACCATGGGTTTTTTGAACAAGGCCGCTTCCAAGGTCGCTGTACCGCTGGCGATCAAGGTCACGTCGCAGGCCGCTAAGGCCAGATGCGACTGACCGCTGAGGACTTGGATCTGCGATGCCATCTTCTGCTGCGCCACCATGGCGTCGATGCGCGATTTGAGCGCAGGCAGGGCCGGCAGCACAAATTGCAAGTTCGGTCGGGCCGCCAGCATGTGACGACTGGCTTGGATGAAGCGCTCGGCCAAATAAGTAATTTCTGACGCCCGGCTGCCCGGCAGCAAGGCCACCACAGGCCGTTCAGGGTCCAAGCCCAGGGAGACCCTGGCAGCGGTGGTGTCTGTCTGCATCGGAATCGCTTGCGCGATGGGGTGACCCACAAACGTGGCCTCGATGCCGTTCGAGGCCAGCAAGGCCTCTTCAAACGGGAAAATGCACAACACATGGTCCACGCTGTCCCGAATTTTAGCAATGCGATCGGCACGCCAGGCCCAAATCGAAGGACAGACAAAGTGCACCGTGGGCACACCCTGCGATTTCAAAGCATGCTCCAAGTCCAAATTGAAATCGGGCGCATCTACGCCAATGAATACATTGGGTTTGTTGGCCAATAAGCGCTCACGCAACTGTTTTCGAATGCCGACAATTTCGCGGTAGTGGCGCAGCACCTCGACATAACCTCGGACCGCCAATTTTTCGCAAGGCCACCAAGCGTCAAAACATTGCGCCGCCATTTTGGGCCCGCCAATACCAAAAGCTTGCATTTGCGGCCAGTGCGTGCGCAAGCCTTGCAGCAGCAAGCCACCCAGCAAATCGCCAGAGGGCTCGCCGGCCACCATGCCAATCGTCACGGCCTTCGACAAAGCCACGCGCGACGACTGTGTGACTTGGCTGGCGACAAGTGATGAGAAAGTCACAATGCGTTCAACGCACAATACCGCGCTGCGCAGAAGTGCCCGACAAGAAGTCCAGCATCATCTGAATATCTTGCACGGCATCAGGGAATGCTTCGGTCAAACCGGCGATGGCCGATTGGGCCGCGGTCAATGTGAGGTCTTGCCTATACAGCGCTTTGTGAATGGCCTTGACCGCAGCGATGCGTGACGCCGAAAAACCCCGACGCTTC
This sequence comes from Comamonadaceae bacterium, assembly GCA_947452785.1. GTDB lineage: Bacteria > Pseudomonadota > Gammaproteobacteria > Burkholderiales > Burkholderiaceae_C > Limnohabitans_A. Next base: position 20,001 of record CANGDZ010000044.1, read on the forward strand.
AGACCTTCAAAATTCATTGAGCGCGCCTTGGCAGGCTGGCCCTGGGCCATGACAAAGGGCGGCAGATCGGCAAACAAGAGGGAGTTCATGGCCGTGAAACTGTGCGCGCCCAAGCGGCAGAACTGATGCACCACGGTGAAGCCACCCAGAATGACCCAGTCGCCCACCACCACATGCCCAGCCAATTGGGTGTTGTTGGCAAAAATCGTGTGGTTGCCCACCTGGCAGTCATGCGCCAAATGCACATAGGCCATGATCCAGTTGTCATTGCCCACGCGAGTCACGCCCAAATCGCCCGGAGAGCCGATGTTGAAAGTGCAAAACTCGCGAATGGTGTTGCGATCGCCAATCACCAACTCACAAGGCTCGCCTGCGTATTTTTTGTCCTGCGGAATTGCGCCCAAAGAGCTGAACTGAAATATGCGGTTGTCAGCACCGATGGTGGTGTGGCCTTCGATCACGCAGTGACCGGCCACGGTGGTGCCTGGTCCAATTTTCACGTTCGAACCAATCAGGCTGTAAGGACCAATCGTGGCGGTGCTGTCGATCTCAGCGCCGGGCGCAATGATGGCAGTGGAATGAATCCGCGACATGCTGCCCACGCTTTACGCAATCTTGCGCATGGTGCACATCAGCTCGGCTTCAACTGCCAATTCTTCGCCCACTTTGGCGATGGCTTTGAACTTGAAGACCCCAGATTTCATGCGCAGCAACTCCACTTCGAGTGTGAGTTGATCACCTGGCTCCACGGGGCGCTTGAAACGTGCGCCATCGATGCCGGCAAAGTAATACACAGTGTTGTCATCGGGTGTTTCACCCAAGGTGTCAAAAGCCAAAAGTGCCGCAGCTTGAGCCAAGGCTTCGAGCATCAACACACCGGGCATCACCGGACGGTGCGGAAAGTGACCGGTGAAAAAAGGCTCATTGATCGTCACGTTTTTCAAAGCACGAATGCGCACGCCCTTTTCAATGTCCAGGACGCGGTCAACCAGCAAGAACGGATAACGGTGCGGCAGTTGTTTGAGAATTTGGTGGATGTCCATCATGATCAGATTTCCTTGTTATTTGAATTTTCCAAAGCCTTGAGCCTTTCGCGCAAGCGATACAACTGTTTGACACTGGCCGCATTTTTTTCCCACTGGGCATTCTCATCAATAGGAAACAGACCGGTGTACTGACCGGGCTTGAGAATGGAACGGGTGACCACCGAAGCGGCAGACACATGCACACCATCGGCGAGGGTTAAATGGCCCAGCACCACGGCGCCACCGCCAATGGTGCAGTGCGCACCAATGCGCGCGCTACCAGCCACACCGGCACAACCGGCCATGGCCGTATGCGCGCCCACGTGAACGTTGTGACCGATTTGCACCAAGTTGTCGAGCTTCACACCGTCCTCCAGCACCGTGTCCTCCAAGGCGCCGCGATCGACGCAGCTGTTGGCACCAATTTCCACATCGTTGCCAATAAGCACGGCACCCAATTGCTCAATCTTTTCCCATGCGCCCTTATGCTGCGCAAAACCAAAACCATCGGCACCGATGACCACGCCGGAATGCAGGATGCAACGCGCACCTACCACGCAATCTTCGCCCACCGTGACGCGCGACTTCAAATGCGTCTGTGCACCAATGCGTGCGCCTCGCTCCACCACGCACAAGGGGCCAATGATGGCGGTGGGATCAATATGCGCCGAGGGATCGATCACCGCACTGGGGTGGATGCCGGCCGCAAGCGCGTGTGGCAGATTGCGCTTCCACAAACGGGTCAGTCGAGCAAAATACAAATAGGGATCGGGCGTGACGATGCTGGCACCGCGCGCCCTAGCTTGTGCTTCGAAAGCGGGAGCCACAATCACGCACGCAGCCGCACTCAAGGGCAGTTGCGATTGGTATTTGGGGTGGCTTAAAAAGCTGATCTGCTGCGCCGTGGCAGCCTCTAGAGGCGCCAAACCTTCGATTACCGCATCAGGAGAGCCATGCAACTCCCCACCGAGTTGTTCAATGATCTGTGCAAGCCGCAGCGCCACGTCTATCAATCAAACCGCTCAGGCGGTTTATTTGGGGACGGCGGCGTTGAGCGCCTTGATCACTTTTTCAGTGATGTCGTGCTTGGGGTTGATGTAGACAGCCTCTTGAAAGACCACATCATATTTTTCAGCTTCAGCCACTTGTTTGACGGCACGGTTCGCGCGTTCAACCACCAATTGCTGCTCTTCGTTCTTGCGTGTGTTCAGATCTTCTTGGAACTCACGGCGTTTGCGCTGGAACTCACGGTCCTGATCCAGCAATTGCTTTTGACGCGCTGCACGTTGGCTTTCTGACAGGGTCGGCGCCTCACGTTCGAACTTTTCAGAACCGGTCTTGAGCGTATTGCCCGTTTCGACCAATTCTTTTTCGCGTCTGGAGAACTCTTGCTCTAATTTAGCTTGCGCGGCCTTGGCCGAACTGGCTTCGCGAAAGATGCGATCGGTGTTTACGAAGCCGATTTTGAAATCTTGCGCATGTGCGCCAAACGCCAAGCAAGTTGCCGCGATACCGATCCACAGGGATTGACGAAGAGTGTTCATTAAAAAGAAGTTCCAATTTGGAATTGCAGATTTTGGATTTTATCCGTACTCTGCTTGCGAATAGGCACGGCGTAAGAAAAACGCAGTGGCCCCATGGGGGAAATCCAGCTCAAACCAATACCGGCAGAGGCTCTTAGCGCTTTGGTTGTGACGGCCTCATTTTCGCCAAAAGCACTGCCAACGTCTGTAAATGCATACAACCGCAGTGTTTTATCGTTGCCCGCACCGGGAAACGGCGTATTCAACTCCGCATTAAAAACCATTTTCTTGGATCCACCCAAATAGGCCCCAGTGACAGGATCTGACGGCCCAAGGGTTGCCTGCTGGAAACCGCGCACACTGCCCAAGCCCCCCACATAAAAGTTTTTAAAGATGGGATAGGCGCGTCCCGACAAGCCTTGGCCCCAACCGACATCGGTATTGAAAGCTAAGGTGTATTTTTTCGTCAGCGGGTAATACTGCTGGAACTGGTAACTGGAACGCACATAACGGACATCACCGGTTAAGCTCACATCGGCATTAAAACGTTGCAAGGCACCCCGGGTGGGTACCAAAGCGCTGTCCCGGCCATCGCGGGACCAACCTGCTGACAAGGGTATCGAGGTGCTGGTGTAGCCAAATTTCTGCGCAAAATCAATGTACGCATTGGGCAAGTTGGTGCCAGGGTTGATGGAGGTTTGTTCAGCATTCAGACCCAAAAAGACCGTGTCGCGCTCCGTGATCGGCACGCCAAAACGCACACCAATGCCTTTGTTCACCAGACTGTAAGAGTTCAGATCCAGCAAATAAGGTCGGGTGGTTCTCTGATAAATGTCAAAAGTGCGCGAAATCCCTTCAGGTGTGTAGAAAGGATCCGTGGTGCTCACCACAAAGGTCTGATTGTAGCGACTGGTATTGACGTTGATGCCTAAATAATTACCCGAGCCGAACGCATTGTCTTGTTGAATGCCGAAACTCAAGGTCACTTTTTCGGCCGAAGAAAATCCGGCGCCCAAGTTGATACTGCCTGTGGGCTTCTCAACCACGCTCAGAGTCAAGTCCACTTGATCGGAAGTACCCGCAACCTCTTGGGTATCGACGTTGACATCGGTAAAGTAGCCCAAACGGTCGACGCGGTCGCGCGACAATTTAATTTTGTCACCGTCGTACCAGGCCGACTCCAGTTGCCGGAACTGACGCCTGATCACCTCGTCTCGGGTGCGGTTGTTGCCGGCCACCAAAATACGGCGGACGTAAGCGCGGCGCGAAGGCTCCGCCTGCAACACAAAACTGACTCGGTTGTTCACCCGGTCTATTACTGGGCGAGGCTCCACCCGGGCAAACGCATAACCGAAGCGGCCAAAATAATCAGTGAAGGCTTTGGTGGTTTCGGCCACGGTTTCGGAGTTGTAGGGCTGGCCTACTTTCATTTTTACCAGGCTTTTAAATTCTTCTTCCTTGCCCAGGTAATTGCCTTCAAGCTGAATTTCCGAGACCACAAAACGTTCACCTTCGGTGATGTTGATGGTCACGGCAATTTCTTGCTTATCTGGCGAAATCGCCACCTGAGTCGAGTCGATGCGGAACTCCAAATAACCCCGCGCCAAATAAAAAGAACGCAAGGACTCCAGATCGGCATTGAGTTTGGTGCGAGAGTAACGGTCCGCTTTGGTGTACCAACTCATCCAGCCACCGGTGTCCAAATTGAACAAGTCGCGCAAAGCGCCTTCGTCAAAGTCTTTGCTGCCGGTGATGCGCATCTGCTTGATCTTGGCGGGCCCACCCTCGGTCACCGTGAACGTCAATTTCACACGATTGCGCTCGATGGGCGTGACCGTGGTCACCACCTCCGAGCCATACAGGCTGCGGTTGATGTACTGACGTTTGAGTTCTTGCTCTGCTTTGTCCGTCAAGGCTTTGTCAAAGGGCCGACCATCCGATAAGCCGATCTCCTTCAAAGCCTTGGCTAAAACGTCCTTGTCGAATTCTTTCAATCCCACGAATTCAATGCCCGAGACGGTCGCTCGCTCTTCCACGATCACCACCAAGACATCGCCTTGTGTTTCCAGTCGCACGTCTTTGAACAAGCCCAGTGCAAACAAAGCCCGAATCGCCGCGGCGCCTTTTTCGTCGGTATAGGTCTCCCCCACACGCACGGGCAAAGAGGCAAAAATAGTCCCCGACTCGACGCGCTGCAGGCCTTCCACACGGATGTCACGCAGCGCAAAGGGCTCAGCCGCCCAGCCCGAAATAGACGTCCACGCCAATGCGGTCAATGCGACCAGGCGGCGCAAACGAAAGGGATTGAAATGCGGTGTCATAGGGGTGAAATTTCAGTAGATTCAAAGGCTGAGGGGTTAGACAAGATGGAGGCGTTTGAAACTTATCGCAAAAATCGAATTCCGTCGTTGACCAAAGCGGTCACCATCACGGCAACCAACAGCATCAGCCCTACTTTTTGCAATACATTTACCCAGTCCGAAGAAACGGGTTTGCCCGTCAGCAACTCCCAAAGATAATACATCAGGTGCCCGCCATCGAGCATGGGCAACGGTAACAGATTGAGCACACCCAGGCTGATACTCAGAAAGCCCAAAAACCCGAGATAAGCCGTGAGCCCCAACTGGGCCGAGCGACCCGCTTGATCGGCGATGGTCAATGGCCCCCCCAGTTGCTCAAGTCCCCCTTGGCCTGAGAACAAGCCGCCCAGCATGCGCACCGTGAGTACCGTTAAGGCGTAGGTTTTTTGAGCGCCTAAGGCCACACTTTCCAGCGCACCATGCGACACCCATTGCAGGCTGGGCGTCGCGCCTACCACGGCCCCCATGCGGCCAATCTGCTGCTGCTGCTGCCCCTGCATCACCACCGCGGGTTGCACTTGCACCTCCAGAACTTGGTCCATGCGTGACACTTCGAAGACCATGGGCCTTGCGACACCCGAGACCACAGATTGCCGAATGGTTTGACGTAGAAACTGCGCGTCAGGCACCGTCTGGCCTTGGACTTTGAGCACCCGATCACCGGCTAACAAACCCGCCAGCGCCGCAGGACTTCCCGGCTCCACCTTGACCACGGTGGCTGCAGCCCGTGGACCGCCCAAACCCCACGCCTCCAAAGGCGAACCTTGTTCCTCTTTGGCCAAAGGGGGGAGATGGGCAAATAGCAACCGAACACGCCTGGGTGCGCCAGATAAAGCATCGGCATCGGCGTCTTGAACATCCAACTCCAAATCTTGACCTTGGCGCAAGGCTTCAGCCGCCTGGGGCAACAAGTCGCCGAAACTTGAAATGGAATGCAGCGCCAAGGGCTCAAGCGAATCGCAGGGGGCTAAGCCGGCCGCCACCACCCGTTCGCCGCTGATCAGGCCCGCCTTGTCTGCGGCTGACTGAGCGATAGGCGTCGAAATCAAGGCCATCGGCTCGTTCTGACCCCACCACGCCGCGGCAGCCAAGAGCAATACCGCCAATGCCAAATTGGCCACAGGGCCCGCGGCCACAATCAGGGCGCGAGCCCACAAGGGCTTGCGGTTGAAGGCCTGCTGAGCCTGTTCAGGGCTTACGGGTCCCTGGGCCTCGTCCAGCATCAAGACATAGCCGCCCAAAGGCAACCAGCCTATCGTCACTTCGGTGTCTTGACCCTTGCGCTGATTCGGCTTTATCCAACGCCACACCGGGCTGCCCAGACCGATCGAAAATCTCAAGACTTTGACACCCAAAGCCACGGCCACGCGGTAATGCCCCCATTCATGCACCGACACCAACAGCGTCAAGGCAAACAAGAAGGCAAAAAAATTCAGCATCAGACTGTGAGTTTGCGAACCAGGGCCATTGCCACCGAACGGCTTTCTTGGTCCAGCGCCAACAACGCAGCCAGCGAGGTGGGCGATACAAAAGCAGCCTGGGACAGCGTGCCCTGGTTCACCGCATGGATCTGATCGAAGCGGATGTAGCCTTCCAAAAAGGCCTCCACCGCCACCTCGTTGGCCGCGTTCAACACGGCACAGGTGCCAAAGGGCGCCTCCAACGATTGCCAAGCCAACTTCAAACCGGGAAAGCGCTGCGCATGACCCAAATCGTCCAAGGACTCAAACGTCATCGGCGCCAACTGGCGAAAATCCAAGGCGGCAGCCCCAGACACCACGCGTTCAGGCCAACTCAGGCCATAGGCAATGGGCACACGCATGTCGGGGGTGCCCATTTGCGCCACCACGGAGGCGTCTTTGTATTGCACCATGGAGTGCACCACGCTTTGCGGGTGGATCACAACTTCAATCTGGGCCGGTTGCACGCCAAACAAATAGCGCGCTTCAATCACTTCCAGCGCCTTGTTCATCATGGTGGCAGAGTCCACCGAGATCTTGCGACCCATGACCCAATTGGGATGCGCGCAGGCTTCTTGAGGGGTGACATCCCGCAAGGTGTCGAGGGCCCGTGTGCGAAACGGCCCACCTGAGGCGGTCAAAATGATTTTCTCTATCCGCGCGTCCCAGGTCTTGGGGTCTTCGGGCAGAGACTGAAAAATAGCCGAATGCTCACTGTCGATCGGCAGCAAGCGCGCGCCGCCTTGGGCAACCGCCGCCAAAAATACGTCACCGCCCACGACCAGGGCTTCTTTATTGGCGAGCAGCAAACGCTTACCCGCTCTGGCGGCGGCCAGGCAAGGGGCCAAACCCGCGGCACCGACGATAGCCGCCATCACGGCATCGACATCGGGGTGCTCTGAAATTCCCAGCAAAGCTTCAGCGCCCCAACGAACCTCCACCTTCAAGCCTTCGGCGGCGACTTTGTCGGCCAAGCGCCGGCCTGCGTCCTCGTGGGCCATGACGGCAAAACGCGGCTTGAATTGGGCGCATTGCGTCAGCATCAAATCCACTTGCATCGCGGCGCTGAGCGCAAACACCTTGAACCGATCCGGGTGCCGGGCGATCACGTCCAGCGTGTTGCCGCCAATCGAACCGGTCGAGCCCAAAACAGTGATGTGTTGCATGGGGTTTCCTTGTGTCATTTGCTTGTTCAAGCGGTCCAAGATACCAACATCATGGCCAAAGGCAAGGTCGGCAGCAGCGCATCCACGCGGTCCAAAACCCCGCCATGGCCGGGCAACAAACCCGAACTGTCTTTGACACCTGCGCTGCGCTTGATCAAGGACTCGACCAGATCGCCGACCACACTCATCGCGGTCATAAACACCAAAGCGGCCAGCCAAAACCAGCCTCCTTGCTGCCACAAACGCGTATGGAAACTGGGTACAGCGAATTCGAAATGCCGGTCTGCTTGGACCCAGAATAAGGACACGATCAAGACGCCAACCATACCGCCTATAACCCCCTCCCAAGATTTACCAGGGCTGATGGAAGCGGCCAATTTGGCTTTGATCCAGCGACCACCCAAAGCACGGCCCGCAAAATAGGCAAACACATCGGCAGCCCAGACCAAGACCAGCACAGAGAGCAAAAAATTGGGCCCCAGCCAGCGGGCTTGAACCAGCGCCAACCAGGCCATGCACAGAGCCATCAACCCGAGCGTCCAGCGCGGGGCAACGGGCCATTGCGCCCAACCGGCCACGCCGCGCAACAGCATCCAGCCGCTCAGCAACACCCAGGCCGATCCAGCCATCAACCACATGGAGGGTAAGGATTCAGCGATCCACCCCCCAAACCACAAAGCGCCACAGCCTGCCAAACCCAAGGCACCGCTGAGCAGCGAGGCCATAGGGCCCAAGCCATTCATGCGACCCCATTCCCAAGCCCCTGCACCGATCAGGATCAGCGTGAGAAAAGCGAAGGCTTCAGGCTGACTGGCGAACAGTGCAGGCAGCAACAAGGCCAGCAATATCAGCGCCGTGATGATTCTCTGTTTGAGCATCAGATCTCTCCATGATGAGGATGGCGCTCTGGCACAGAAGTCCTGCGCGAGCCCCTACACGGCCAATCGACTGACGCAAGGTGGAAGTGGACACCCTGCGTGCAAGCGAACATCAAACCGCCATGATCTCTTGCTCTTTACCGGCAATCAAATGATCGATTTCAGTGATGTGCTTGTCGGTCACTTTTTGCACATCGGCTTCGGCGCGTTTTTGATCGTCTTCCGAAGCCAATTTGTCTTTGACCAGTTTTTTTACCGACTCGTTGGCGTCACGGCGTAAGTTGCGCACAGCGATCTTGGCGCTCTCGCCCTCGTTGCGCACCAGTTTGGTCATTTCCTTGCGTCGCTCTTCGCTCATGGCCGGCATCGGCACGCGAATCAAATCGCCCATCGACGCGGGGTTCAATCCCAAATCGCTTTCGCGAATGGCTTTTTCGATTTTGGCGCCCATGCCTTTTTCCCAAGGCTGAACGCTGATGGTGCGCGAATCGATCAGGGCCACATTGGCCACCTGCGACAGAGGCACGCTGGAGCCGTAATAGTCGACAAGCACCGAGTCCAGCAAAGCCGGATTGGCACGACCCGTGCGAATTTTGGTGAGGTTGTTTTTAAACGCCGCAATGGACTGATCCATCTTGGCTTGCGTGGTGGTTTTGATGTCTGCAATGGTCATGAAATTCTCCTGCGCATGTCATTCGGTCAAGCGTATACCAAGGTGCCTTCGTCCTCGCCCATCACAACGCGCTTGAGCGCGCCATTTTTGAAGATGGAAAACACCTTGACCGGCAGCTTTTGATCGCGGCACAGCGCGAACGCTGTGGCATCCATGATGCCCAAATTCTGAGAGATGGCATCGTCGAAAGTAATCTTGTCGTAACGTGTTGCGGTGGGGTCTAATTTCGGATCGGCGGTGTACACCCCGTCCACTTTCGTGGCTTTCAAAACCAGCTCTGCGCCAATTTCGGCACCGCGCAAAGCCGCTGCCGTGTCGGTGGTGAAGAACGGGTTGCCTGTGCCGGCCGCAAACACCACTACTTTGCCTTCTTCGAGGTACTGCAATGCTTTGGGGCGCACGTAAGGCTCCACCACTTGGTCAATGCCAATGGCCGACATGACACGGGCCGTGAGCCCGGCTTTGTTCATGGCATCGGCCAGGGCCAAGGCGTTCATCACTGTGGCCAGCATGCCCATGTAGTCGGCAGTGGCGCGGTCCATCCCGACGGATCCGCCGGCCACGCCACGAAAAATATTGCCGCCGCCAATCACGATGGCCACTTCCACCCCCAAACGGGTGACTTCTGCAATTTCATCCACGATGCGCACAATGGTGGCACGGTTTATACCGAACTGGTCATCGCCCATCAAAGCCTCACCGGACAGCTTGAGCAAAATACGCTTGTGGGCTGGTTTGGTGAGGGTCATGAAAAGCTCCTGGGCGGGTATGGAAGAAGAAAGAGTCAGTGGATCAAATCGACGGCGACGCGGCCATCAAGCCGCGGGCTTGCGTCGCAATTAAGCAGCGGCGTTTTGGGCCGCAGCCACTTGCGCAGCCACTTCGGCGGCAAAGTCGTCCACGCGCTTCTCAATGCCTTCGCCCACCACGTACAGGGTGAAGCCTTTGAGAGAGGTGTTGGCGGCTTTGAGCATTTGCTCTACGGTTTGCTTGTCGTTTTTCACAAAGGCTTGGTTGTACAAAGATACTTCTTTGAGGTATTTCTGCACAGAGCCTTCGATCATCTTGGTGGCGATCTCAGCGGGCTTGCCCGATTCTGCGGCTTTGGCAGTGGCGACTGAGCGCTCTTTTTCGATCAAGTCGGCAGGCACCTCCGCACTGGTCAAAGCCACAGGCTTCATCGCAGCCACGTGCATGGCCACATCTTTGGCAGCCACTTCTTCACCGTCATATTCAACCAACACGCCAATGCGGGTACCGTGCAAATAGGTAGCCACTTTGGAGGTGCCCGAAATGCGCTTGAAACGACGGAAGCTCATGTTCTCGCCGATCTTGCCGATCAGGCCTTTGCGAACTTCTTCCAGGGTCGGACCAAAACTATCTTGGCTGTAAGGCAATTCGCCCAACGCAGCCACATCGGCCGGGTTGTGCTCGGCCACCAGCTGGGCGGCAGCTTGAGCCAAGGCCAAGAAACTGTCGTTCTTGGTCACAAAGTCAGTTTCGCAGTTCACCTCGATCATGGCGCCAGTGTGGCCATTGACAAAGCTGGTCACTACGCCTTCAGCTGTCACGCGCGAAGCGGCTTTGCCGGCTTTCGTGCCCAATTTGACGCGCAGCAACTCTTCAGCTTTGACCATATCGCCCTCGGCTTCGGTCAATGCTTTCTTGCACTCCATCATGGGGGCGTCGGTTTTTGCGCGCAGTTCTGCGACCATGCTTGCGGTAATTGTTGCCATGTTCTTCTCCGTATTCAGTTCAAAGTTAGATTAAAAAAAAGGGGCAACAAAGCCCCTTTCGTCTTGTCACAAGAGGCTTTAAGCGGAAGCTTCTTGGACTTCCACGAATTCATCTTCGCCTTCAGCAGCAGCCACAGCCTTGAGCACGTCGTTGACAGCGTTGGAGCGGCCATCGATGATCGCATCCGCAATACCGCGGGCATACAAAGCCACGGCCTTGGCCGAGTCATCATTGCCAGGGATCACGTAGTCAATGCCTTCTGGCGAGTGGTTGGTGTCAACCACACCGATCAATGGAATGCCCAATTTCTTGGCTTCCGAGATCGCAATCTTGTGGTAACCCACGTCGATGACAAAAATAGCATCAGGCAAAACGGCCATGTCCTGGATACCGCCGATGTCTTTTTCGAGTTTTTCCATCTCACGTTTGAACATCAACTGCTCTTTTTTGCTGAGGGTCTCGAGGCCAACTTCTTGCTGGGCCTTCATGTCTTTAAGACGCTTGATCGAAGTCTTGACGGTCTTGAAGTTGGTCAGCATGCCGCCCAACCAGCGTTGATCGACGAAAGGCACGCCAGCGCGAGCGGCTTCTGCAGCCACCACATCACGCGCTTGACGCTTGGTGCCGACCATCAAAATGGTGCCGCGGTTCGAAGCCAATTGCTTGACGAACTTGGTGGCTTCCTGGAACATCGGCAAAGATTTTTCCAGGTTGATAATGTGAATTTTGTTGCGGTGACCAAAGATGAAGGGGGCCATCTTGGGGTTCCAGAAGCGAGTTTGGTGACCAAAGTGGACACCGGCTTCCAGCATTTCGCGCATAGTAACGGACATAATAAGCTCCAAAGGTTAAGTCTTAAACACA
>CANGDZ010000045.1 GCA_947452785.1 Comamonadaceae bacterium
AATCGTTGATCGCACTGTCGGATGACTCAGGCCGGTCATGGCCACAATTTGCATCACTTTGATGCCCTTCTTGTGCAACCGAATGACTTGCTTGCGCCGCTCGTGCAGTTGCTCAAGTGTTTGGTATCTTGCGTCTTCTTTTTCCATGAACTAAACATGGGGGCAGTTACCAGGAATTCAAGACTTCAATGGGCCGAATCTATAATTTGGTAAAGCAGTCGGAACAGTTGAAGGGGGAGAGTTGGGCTGTTTTATTGGTGATCACCGACCCTGAGTTAACTCGCAGGGGCATTCGAAGAAAACTGATGATGAGGAGAGGACCCCGACTCCGCCAATGGGGGATTATCAGGTAGTGGTGAAAGCAAAAAACCTGACAATCGTAAGCTGTTTATTTTGCTCACTATTATCAGGTTTTAATATGCTGGCGGAAGCGGTGAGATTCGAACTCACGGACCCTTTCGAGTCGACGGTTTTCAAGACCGTTGCAATCGACCACTCTGCCACGCTTCCCTCGGCTGTGATTGTAACCTTGGTTTGTCGATCACAATGAGGGCATGTCCCATTTCACTAAGAGACTTCGCATGCGTACTCTGGCTTCACGTTTTCGCCTTGGAATGGCTGGGTTTGCGGCTGTTTTGGCCCTACTGGCCTTGGCGATTCAGCTCTCAGGTCATGGGTATTTTTGGCGGGCTTTGGCGGCCACCTATTTGCAAGGCCATACGACGGCGCACATTGATGACGCTGGTAATTTTGCGCAGCGCACGATCGCGGCAGGCCCGTCGCAGCCTTGGGCTGTCCATTCTCAACTGAATCAAAAGTCGTTGGATCCAGCCTTCCTCGCTTATTTAAAGCAATACGGAACGGCCGCTTTTGTGGTGGCGCACCAAGGCGCTTTGCTGCATGAGCAGTACTTTGCGCCCTATGACCAGAGCAGTCGCACCAACTCTTTTTCAATGGCCAAAACCATCACCACATTGCAGGTGGGGATGGCGGTGCAACAAGGTTTTATTTCCAGCTTTGACGCCCCGATCACGGAGCAACTGCCCGAGTATGCCGGCGATGCCTGGGGTCGCAAAGCGACCGTGGCGCAGTTGTCGGCCATGAAATCAGGACATGACTGGACCGAAAACTACTATCTACCCTTGAACGTGACGACCGAGTTGTATTTTGGACGCGATGCGCAAAGCGTGGTGCTGCGCCAAGGTTTTGAACGTGAACCCGGCAGCGCTTATGAGTACAGCAGCGGCTCCACCCAATTGCTGGGGGTATTTTTGAAACGTGCCTTGGCTGCCAAAGAGCCTGGCTTGACGATCAGCACCCACTTGTCGCGCAGCCTATGGCAGCCTTTGGGCATGGCACGTGAAGCGCTGTACACCTTAGACCGCCCCGAGGCAGCAGGCGGCATGGAGCGGACCTACTGCTGCATCTTTGCCACGGCACTGGACTATGCCAAGTTGGGCCAGTTGCTGCTGCAGGACGGGCAATGGCAAGGCAAGACCTTGATTGACTCCAGTTTTGTGGAGCGCATCCGTCAGCCTGATTTGAAGCCTTATTACGGTCACTCGCTGTGGATGGATTGGCAATACAAGTACCCCTTTTATTTCATGCAAGGGCACCAGGGCCAGTATGTAATTGTGGTGCCATCCAAGCAGTTGGTGGTGGTACGGTTGGGCCAGTTTCGCAACAAGGCCGACAAGGGACCCAATGGCGTGACGCCGGCCGAGGTCTACCAATTTGTCGATCAAGCGGTGGCTTTGCTGCCATGAATGCGCTAGTTGCCCTAGGTGACTGGTGAGCAAAATAGCCAATGCTAGGATGGGTTTTTGAATAGAGGACAAGCCCCCATGCCAGCGCTGAACGCTAAAGAATTTGACATCGTGGTGCATGGCGCCACAGGTTTTACTGGCCGTTTGGTCATTGAGTATTTACTTTCCCGCCCTGACAGCGGCCTGCGCTGGGCCATGGGGGGGCGGAGCGCAGAAAAATTAGCTGATGTGCGTGACGAAGTCGGTGCACCAGCCGATACTCCTTTGGTGGTGATCGACAGCAATGACCCGGTTAGTCTGAAGGCATTGATGGCCCGCACGCGCTTGGTCTTGAGCACCGTGGGGCCTTACCAGTTGTATGGCAGCGAACTGGTCAAAGCCTGTACCGAATCCGGCGTGGACTATGTGGATTTGTGTGGTGAGCCCGCTTGGATGCGCCAGATGATCGATGCACACCATGCTGCCGCAAAAGCCAGTGGCGCGCGCATTGTGTTCTCCTGTGGTTTTGACTCCATTCCCTTCGATTTGGGTGTGTTCAAGTTGCAGGCCGAAATGGGCCAGCGCTTCGGCACGCCAGCGTCTCGCGTCAGAGGGCGGGTACGCAAAATGAAGGGCACTTTCTCGGGCGGGACCGCGGCCAGTTTCAAAGCGACCATGGCGGCGGCGGCCACGCAGCCCGGGGTGCTGGATTTGTTAAAGAACCCTTTTTCTTTGACCCCTGGTTTCACCGGGCCCAAGCAACCGACTGGCCACAAGCCCATGGTGGACGAGGTCATGGGCGTGTGGGTGGCTCCATTTGTGATGGCCACCATCAACACCCGCAATGTGCACCGTTCCAATTTTTTATTGAAGCAGGCTTGGGGTGCTGACTTTGTCTATGACGAAATGATCGTGACCGGTCCTGGCGAGAAAGGTCAAGCGGTGGCCGAAGCCATTGCCGCCGACAAAAGCATGAGCGGCTCTGATGTGCTTCAGCCGGGTGAAGGCCCTTCGCGCGCCGAGCGTGATGCTGGCTCCTACGATGTGCTGTTCATCGGTCACAACACTGCGGGCGACAGTTGCAGCGTGAGCGTGCAAGGCGACCGTGATCCAGGCTATGGCAGCACCTCCAAAATGATTTCCGAAGCCGCGATGTGCCTGCTGCAAGATGCCGCTGACACGCCCGGTGGCATTTGGACGCCCGCTTCTGCCATGGGCCAAAAGCTGATCGATCGGCTGCAAGCCCATGCGGGCCTGAGCTTTCGCTTGGAGTGAGGATCCAGCATGTCAAAACCCAAAGTTTGTTTGGTCATCGGCGCCGGTGACGCGACCGGTGGCGCTGTCGCCAAGCGCTTTGCGCGTGAGGGCTATACCGTGTGCGCGACACGCAGAACTTTAGATAAGCTCGAGCCCTTGCTGGTGCAGATTCGTGAAGCCGGCGGTGTAGCTCATGGTTTTGGCTCGGATGCCCGTAACGAAGACGAGGTGGTCGCCTTGGTCGAGCAGATTGAATCCACCATAGGCGCCATCGAGGTGATGGTCTTCAACATCGGCGCCAATTCGCCCAACAGCATCTTGACTGAGACGGCTCGGCGCTACACCAAGATGTGGGAGATGGCTTGTTTGGCGGGCTTTTTAACAGGGCGCGAAGTGGCCAAGCGCATGGTTGCGCGCGCTGAGACGGCCACCCAGGGTAAAGCGCACAAGGGCACCATCATTTTCACCGGGGCCACGGCGTCCTTGCGCGGCAGTGCCCACTTTGCGGGCTTTTCTGGCGGAAAGATGGCTTTGCGCGGCTTGGCACAAAGCATGGCCCGCGAACTCGGTCCCATGGGCGTGCATGTGGCGCACACCATCATCGATGGAGCTATCGACACAGAGTTCATTCGCACCCAGTTTCCGCAGCGCTACGCACTTAAGGACGAGGGTGGGATTTTGAACCCTGATCACATTGCCAATGCGTATTGGATGCTGCACCAGCAACCGCGCGACGCCTGGACGCATGAACTGGATCTGCGGCCCTATATGGAAAAATTTTGAACCCCAAGAGACACTGATGCCACAATCGTTTGACTATTACTTCGACTTCGGTAGTTTGGCCACCTACTTGGCGCACACCCAGTTGCCCAAAATGTGTGCCGAAACTGGGGCCATAGCCAACTTGTTGCCCATGCTGCTGGGTGGGGTGTTTCAGGCCACGGGCAATTCGTCGCCCATGACCGTGCCTGCCAAGGGGCGGTATGTGTATGTGGACTTTAAGCGCTACGCCGATGCGTATGGCGTGCCGTTGAACATGAACCCCCATTTCCCGATCATCACCACCACGCTCATGCGTGTGGTGACTGCTTTGCAAATGAAGAACGATCCGCGCATGTCCATTTATATGGACGCGGTGTTTCAAGCCATTTGGGTGGATTCGCTGAACCTGAACGATCCGTCCATCGTGGCCGAGGTCTTGACCCAAGCCGGGCTGGACCCTGTGGAACTGCTGGCCATGGCCAATGAGCAAGCCACCAAAGACCAACTCAAAGCGGTGACGATGCGCGCCGTGGAGCGCGGTGTGTTTGGCGCACCCACTTTCTTTGTGGGTGAGCAGATGTTTTGGGGCCAAGACCGTATCGAGCAAGTCAAGGCGGCCCTCAAGGCCTGAGCATTAGAGGCAATTTTTCATTTTCATTTTTTTGACAGGGAAGGCAGGTTCATCATGAAAACTCAAATCACAGAAATGTTCGGTATTCAGCATCCGATCATTCAGGGCGGTATGCACTATGTGGGCTTTGCCGAGTTGGCCGCCGCGGTGTCCAATGCGGGCGGCTTGGGCATCATCACCGGCTTGACGCAACGCACCCCTGAAGCGCTGGCCAAAGAGATTCGTCGCTGCCGCGACATGACGGACAAACCGATTGGCGTGAACCTCACGTTCTTACCGACGGTGAGTTCGCCGGACTACCCGGGCTACATCCAGGCCATCATCGATGGCGGCATCAAGGCGGTCGAAACCGCGGGCAACAACCCACAAAAATATTTACCCGCTTTGCATGCGGCGGGCATCAAGGTGATTCACAAATGCACCTCGGTGCGACATGCCCTCAAGGCCGAGGCCATTGGTTGTGATGCCGTGAGCGTCGATGGTTTTGAGTGCGGTGGTCACCCCGGCGAGGACGATATTCCGAACTTCATCTTGCTGCCGCGTGCGGCCGATGAGTTGAAGATCCCCTTCGTGGCCTCGGGCGGCATGGCCGATGGCCGATCCCTGGTGGCCGCGCTGGCGCTGGGCGCGCAAGGCATCAACATGGGCACTCGTTTCATTGCGACGCGAGAAGCGCCGGTACACGAAAACGTCAAGCAAGCGATTGTCGCGGCCAGCGAACTGGACACCCGTTTGGTGATGCGCCCTTTGCGCAACACCGAGCGCGTTTTGCGCAATGACGCGGTAGACCGTTTGCTGGAGAAAGAGCGTACCCTGGGGGCTAACCTGAAGTTCGAAGACATCATCGACGAAGTCGCAGGCGTCTACCCGCGCATCATGCAAAACGGCGAGATGGAAGCGGGTGCTTGGTCATGCGGCATGGTGGCCGGTTTGATCCACGATGTGCCCACGGTCAAAGCGTTGATCGACCGCATCATGGCCGAGGCCGAGGCCATCATTCGCCAGCGTTTGATGGGCATGGTCTCTGAATGAGCATTTGGGCCACAAGCCGATGAGGGCAAGGGCAAGGGCGAAGGCTCAGCGCAGCATGCCCTTGGTTTCGATGAAGTCAATCACCTCCTGCAAACCGGTTTGGGTTTTCAGGTTGGTCATGACAAAGGGCTTGAGGCCTTGAGCGTTGGTGCGCATGCGGCGGGTGTCGGCTTCCATAACGCCCAGGTCCGCGCCCACGTAGGGTGCCAGGTCGGTTTTGTTGATGACAAACAAATCGCTCTTGGTGATGCCGGGGCCGCCTTTGCGCGGAATCTTCTCACCCGCTGCCACGTCGATCACGTAAATCGTCAGGTCCGATAACTCGGGGCTGAAGGTGGCGGCCAGGTTGTCGCCACCGCTTTCGATGAACACCACGTCGGCATTTGGGAATTTTTCCAGCATGCGGTCAATCGCTTCCAGGTTGATGGAGGCGTCTTCGCGGATGGCGGTGTGCGGGCAGCCGCCCGTTTCCACACCCATGATGCGCTCGGCTTCCAGGGCGCCACTCACAGTGAGAATGCGTTGATCTTCTTTGGTGTAAATGTCGTTGGTGATGGCAATCAAATCCCAGCGCGTGCGCATGGTTTTGCACAGCATTTCCAGCAACGTGGTTTTGCCGGAGCCGACCGGCCCGCCAATGCCCACGCGCAAGGGGGGCAAGGATTTGGTGCGGTTCGCGATGTGGTGCAATGTGCTCATGGGGTCAGTGCTAGTGGGTTCAGGATCTGAATAAACGGGAGTATTGGGTTTCGTGGCGCGCTGAGGCAATCGCCAGCATGGGGCAAAACGCCTGACGCTCATCGTCAGGCAGTTGCAGGGCGTATGCCACTGCCTGCGGAATTTCTAGCGCCAGGCGCGCCAAGATGCGCTGCCCCGCGCTTTGACCCAGCGGTACCGATTTGATGGCTGCTTGGGTCATGTTCTCGGCCCAGCCAAAAGCAAAGGCTTGCATGGCTTGATCAAACGGCGCACGCGCTAAAGACAAAGCCAGCGCCATGACCAGTGGGTAAGTGGGCGCCAGTGCGCTGCACAAGGTCAGCGCGCTGGCGGGGGCCGTGCCTTGGTTACGCAGCCAGTCGAGAAGGGAGCGGCCCATTTGCTCGGTTTGCAGGCGCATCTCAAAGCTTTCGCGCGTGCTCAGCACCCAGTCGTTGAGCGCTTGCAAACGAGCGGTTCCTGCCGTCGTTTCGTGATCTGGCCATGCCTGTAAAGCTTGGGCCACCACCGCCAGATCGCCACGAGCTTGTGACAGGTGAAGCTGGTCCGCCAGCCAATCGGCGCTACTGGCTTCGTCGTGCACCCAGCCGTGCTCGATGGCCGACTCCAGTCCTTCAGAATACGAAAACCCGCCAATCGGCAAAGCCGGTGAGGCCAGCCAGATCAGCTGCAGTAGGCTGCTGATGTCAGTGGGCATGCGGGCCGTTGTCGTGCGCATGCCCATGCCCATGATCGTGATCGTGATCGTGATCGTGATCGTGATCGTGATCGTGATCACAGCCCGGGCCGTGCACATGCGGTTCAGGATGGGCGTGGGCGTGCGTGTCTGCGTGTGCATGTGCGTGCGAATGAGCACCATGGCTTGAATACGCGCCCGACTCGGGCTCAAACGGCGCATCCACGGGGTTCACGATCAGGTGCATGGCGCGCAGCATGTCGGCCAGCACATGGTCGGGTTCGATCTGCAAATAGTCGGGGCGCAACTCGATCGGAACATGGCGGTTGCCGAGGTGGTAGGCGGCGCGGGTCAGGTCAAACGGCGAGCCGTGCGCGGTGCAGGCGGTGATGCGCAGCACGGTTTGCGGCGCTGCTTCCACGCGGATCAGCGAGCCGTCTTCGGCAATCAACACATCGCCGCCGCGCACCACCGTGCCGCGCGGCAGAAAAACGCCCACGCTGCGGCCCAAGGAGTCGGTGGTTTCAAAGCGGCTTTTTTGCCGCAGGTCCCAGTCCAGCGTCACCGTGGCGGCGCGTTTCACCAGCACCGAGGCAAGGCCCTGGCCTTGCGGAATCAATTTGGCAGTTTGCAGCATCAGAATAAAAAGTAACGTTGGGTCATGGGCAAGCTGGTGGCGGGTTCGCAGGTCAGCAACAAGCCATCGGCACGCACGGCGTAGGTTTGAGCGTCTACTTCCATGCGCGGCAGGTAGTGATTGTGGACCATGTCTTTTTTGCCAATGCCGCGCACGCCGCGCACCGCCGCCAGGGTTTTGGACAGGCCAAAGCGCTGGCCAATGCCTGCGGCCAAGCCAGCTTGCGACACGAAGGTGAGCGAGCCTCTGGCCAAAGCGCCGCCGTAGCTGCCAAACATGGGCCGGTAGTGCACCGGTTGCGGCGTAGGAATGGAGGCGTTCGGGTCGCCCATGGCGGCCATGGCGATGAAGCCGCCTTTCAAAATCAGCGCAGGTTTCACGCCGAAGAACGCCGGTTTCCAAATCACCAAGTCGGCCCATTTGCCCACCTCGATGCTGCCCACTTCGTGGCTAATGCCGTGGGCGATCGCCGGGTTGATGGTGTACTTGGCGATGTAACGCTTGGCGCGGAAGTTGTCGTTGCGGCTGTCGTCTTCGGTGGCGCCGTTGCCGCTGGCTTGCGGGTTGGCCAGCCAGCCTCGCTGCACCTTCATTTTGTGCGCCGCTTGCCAGGTGCGCAGGATCACCTCGCCGACTCGGCCCATGGCCTGGCTGTCGCTGCTCATCATGCTGATGGCGCCCAGATCGTGCAGCACATCTTCGGCGGCAATGGTTTCTTTGCGAATGCGGCTCTCGGCAAACGCCAAATCCTCGGCTATGGATGCGTCCAGATGGTGGCACACCATCAGCATGTCCACATGCTCATCCAGCGTGTTGTGGGTGTAAGGCATGGTCGGGTTGGTGGAGCTGGGCAAAAAGTTCGCCTCGCCCACCACGCGCAAAATGTCCGGCGCATGGCCGCCGCCCGCGCCCTCGGTGTGGAACGCACACAGCGTGCGGCCCTTGGTGGCCGCAATCGTGTCTTCCACAAAACCGCTCTCGTTCAGCGTGTCCGAGTGGATCGCCACCTGGGTGTCTGTGGCCTCAGCCACGTCCAAACAGTTGCTGATGGCTGCGGGCGTGGTGCCCCAGTCTTCGTGCAGCTTCAGGCCAATCACGCCGGCATTGATTTGTTCATGCAAGGCGCCGGGCAGGGCGGCATTGCCCTTGCCCAGAAAACCCAAGTTCATGGGAAACGCGTCAGCCGCTTGCAGCATCCGCTCAATGTTCCAGGGGCCGGGCGTGCAGGTAGTGGCAAAGGTTCCGGTGGCCGGGCCTGTGCCGCCACCCAGCATGGTGGTGATGCCAGAGGCCAACGCCTCTTCAATTTGTTGGGGACAGATGAAGTGGATGTGCGAGTCGATGCCGCCGGCGGTGACTATATTGCCCTCGCAGCTGATGACCTCGGTGCCCGGGCCAATGATGATGTCCACACCCGGTTGCGTGTCGGGGTTGCCAGACTTGCCAATCGCTGCAATGCGGCCGCCTCTGAGGCCGATGTCGGCCTTGACGATGCCCCAGTGGTCGATGATCAGCGCGTTGGTCAGCACCGTGTCCAGCGCACCTTGTTCGCGCGTGCGCTGCGACTGCGACATGCCATCGCGAATCGTCTTGCCGCCGCCAAACTTGGCTTCTTCGCCGTAACCGCCAGCGCGCAGGGTCAGGTCTTGTTCGACTTCAACGATCAACTCGGTGTCGGCCAGGCGCACCCGGTCGCCCACGGTGGGGCCAAACATTTCGGCATAAGCGCGTTTACCCATCGTCGCCATCACATTGCTCCTTGCATGTTGCGGTCCACGGCATCCGCCGCGACATGAATGGGCCCATTGACGAGCCCGCGAAAGCCATACACATGGCGCTCGCCGGCATAGTCCACAAGCTCCACTGTGCGTTGCTGGCCCGGCTCAAAGCGCACGGCGGTGCCGGCGGCAATGTTCAAGCGCATGCCATGCGCGGCGGCGCGGTCGAAGGCCAGCGCTGCATTGGTTTCGGCAAAGTGGTAATGCGAGCCGACTTGGATCGGACGCGAGGAGGTGTTTTGCACCACCACAGTTGTGCAACGGCGACCCGGGTTGAGCGTGTGCTCGCCGGTGTCGATCAGAAGTTCTCCAGGAATCATGGGGGCCTTGATCTTGAGTCAAACAATGGGTTGGTGCACGGTGACCAATTTGGTGCCATCAGGGAAGGTCGCTTCCACTTGGATGTCCGGAATCATCTCGGCAATGCCGTCCATCACGTCGGCGCGGGTCAGGAGGGTACGACCTTCGCTCATCAGTTGCGCTACGGTTTTGCCGTCGCGCGCACCCTCCATCACGGCGGCACTAATGAAGGCCATGGCTTCAGGGTAGTTGAGTTTGAGCCCGCGCGCTTTGCGCCGCTCGGCCAGCAAACCTGCAGTGAAGATCAAGAGCTTGTCTTTTTCGCGAGGGGTGAGTTCCATATTGGTGCGGGGTGTGAAAGTTTCAATGAATGCCTAAGCCACTTGCAACTTATGTGCCCTGTTCTGCGGCGTAGAGGCGGTGAGGTGAAGCGCTATTTTGGTGCGTTTCTGAAACCGGTGATCTTGTGCGCGCCAAATTGGTGATTTTGTTGATTTGATTTTGACCGATATCGCTGGATTTTGCGTCTATTAGTGGTCTGTTGCTGATTCTAAGGAAGGATAGCCCCCGTGGGGAGATAAAAAACAGGCTGGCACAGCACTTGCAAAAGGGAGGGTAGAGCTGCTGGACCTCACTGCTCAAATTCTTTTTTAACTGGAGTGATCTCATGATGAATCGTCGTGGCAACCTGAAAGCCCTGGCATTGGCAAGCGCAATGGCCGCAGGCACCCTCTCGTTTTCTTTGCAAGCGCAAGCGGCTGACACCATCAAGGTCGGTATCTTGCACAGCTTGTCTGGCACCATGGCCATTTCTGAAACCGTGTTGAAAGACACCGTGCTCATGGCCATCGACGAGATCAACGCCAAGGGTGGCGTACTCGGTAAAAAATTGGAGCCTGTGGTGGTCGACCCGGCTTCGAACTGGCCATTGTTCGCTGAAAAAACCAAGCAACTTTTGGGTCAAGACAAAGTGTCCGTGATCTTCGGTTGCTGGACCTCGGTATCGCGTAAATCGGTCTTGCCCGTGGTAGAAGAAATGAACGGCTTGCTGTTCTATCCTGTGCAGTACGAAGGCGAAGAGTTGTCTAAAAACGTGTTTTACACGGGCGCTGCGCCTAACCAGCAAGCCATCCCCGCGGTGGACTACCTGATGAGCAAAGATGGCGGCGCTGCCAAGCGCTGGGTCTTGCTCGGTACCGACTATGTCTACCCCCGTACCACCAACAAAATCTTGCGCGCTTACCTGATCAGCAAAGGCGTGAAAGAGTCTGACATCGACGAAAAATACACACCGTTTGGTCACTCTGACTACCAAACCATTGTGGCTGACATCAAGAAATTCTCGGCCGGTGGCAAGACCGCTGTGGTCTCCACCATCAACGGTGACTCCAATGTGCCTTTCTACAAAGAACTGGGCAACGCCGGCTTGAAAGCCAAAGACGTTCCTGTCGTGGCTTTCTCGGTGGGTGAAGAAGAGTTGCGCGGTGTGGACACCAAGCCATTGGTCGGTCACTTGGCTGCTTGGAACTACTTCCAATCCATCAAGAATCCTGCCAACGACGAGTTCATCAAAAAATGGTCGACCTATGCCAAAGCCAAGGGCATTGCCGGTCACAAAGACAAGCCTTTGACCAACGACCCGATGGAAGCGACTTACATCGGTATCAACATGTGGAAGCAAGCGGTTGAGAAAGCCAAGTCCACCGATGTCGACAAAGTCATCGCGGCCATGGCTGGTCAAACCTTCAAGGCGCCGAGCGGCATCACCTCCAAGATGGACGAGAAAAACCACCACTTGCACAAGTCGGTGTTCATCGGCGAGATCAAGGCCGACGGTCAGTTCAACGTGGTGTGGAAGACACCTGGCCCGGTCAAAGCCAAGCCATGGAGCCCTTACATTCCTGGCAACGACGTCAAGCCTGATGAGCCTGCCAAAAAGTAATTTTTTGTAGTCCTCACCCAAGGAAGGGGCGTGAGCCCCTTCTTTTTTGGGACCGTTAATTTTCGACAGAGACAACTCAAGCGGTGTGGATGAACCCACGCTGCAGGAACTGAACAGATGATTCGATTCAGGATTTTGGCCCGAGGCATGCTCGCATTGGCCCTTTGTGCTTCAGGTGGGATGGCCCATGCGCTCACCGCTCAGGACATGCGTGCCATGGTCGATGGTGAGACCGATGCCCGCATTCAAGCGCTGGGCAAAGCCGTGGTGCAAGCCGACGACAAGACCGTGCTGTTTTTGCAAGCGCTGGCCGACGATGCCGTCAAATTGGTGGGCGACCAAGTGCTGGTCGTCAAAGGCGAGCAAGGCCTGGACCTGCTCACTGGGAAATCGCAAGCCTTGCCCGACACAGCGCAAGACGTGATCAGCAACAACCGCCTGCGCGGTGAAATCGACACCGCCTTGGCCGCTCTCAAATTGTTCAGCCCCGACGCTGCCTTGCGTCAGGCGGCAGTGCTGGCCTTGCTCAAAGAACCGGATGCCGCCAAGCTGCCTTTGCTGGGCAAAGCTTTGGCGCAAGAACAAGACAGTCAGATTGCCGCTTGGATCCGACTGGCACAAGCGGCTGCGCAATTGGGCAGCGAAGACGTCACCATCCGCATGCAAGCGGCCAAGGCTTTGGCGCAAAGCAAAACCCCTGAAACCCAACTGCAACTGAACCAACGGCTGAGTCAAGAATCCGATCCTCAGGTTAAAGCGCAACTGCAAGCGTCTTTGCGCGACATCGAGGAAGCTTTGCATTGGGGTGAGCGCCTGGGTGCCTTGTTCACCGGCGCGAGCCTGGGTTCCATCCTGCTCTTAGTGGCTTTGGGCCTGGCCATCACCTACGGGCTGATGGGCGTGATCAATATGGCGCACGGTGAGCTGATGATGATTGGCGCGTACGCCACTTATGTGGTGCAAGCCTTGTTTCGCAAGTACCTGCCCGATGCTTTTGATTTTTATTTGGTGCTGGCCGTGCCCTTGGCCTTCATGAGTTCGGCTCTGGTCGGCGCGGTGCTGGAGCGCAGCATTTTGCGTCACCTTTATGGCCGTCCTTTGGAGACCTTACTGGCCACCTGGGGTATCAGCTTGGTGCTGATGCAAGGCGTTCGCTCGATCTTTGGCGCGCAAAACGTGGGCGTTGAAAACCCCAGCTGGATGAGTGGCGGGGTGCAGGTGATGTCCAACCTCACCTTGCCCTACAACCGCTTGGTCATCATCGCCTTTGGCGGCCTGGTGCTGCTGGGCATGGCGCTGCTGATTGGCAAAACCCGCTTGGGTCTGTTTGTGCGCGGCGTGACGCAAAACCGCCCCATGGCGTCCTGCATGGGCGTCAACACCGCACGCATCGACACCTATGCGTTTGCGCTGGGCTCAGGCATTGCAGGACTGGCCGGTTGCGCGCTGAGCCAGGTGGGCAACGTGGGACCGGATCTGGGCCAAAGCTACATCGTGGACTCGTTCATGGTGGTGGTGCTCGGCGGGGTTGGCCAGTTGGCTGGCACGGTGTACGCCGCTTTGGGCCTGGGCTTGATCAACAAAATTCTGGAGGGCTGGACCGGCGCGGTACTTGCCAAAATCTGTGTGCTGGTGTTCATCATCATCTTTATCCAAAAACGCCCACAAGGTATTTTCGCCATGAAAGGCCGCAGCGCGGAGGCCTGATATGACCACTTCAAAATTCTCATTACCTGCTGTGGCGCCCTTGTTCAGCCGCGCTGGAGGCCTGGCCTTCATCATGGCTTTGCTGGCGGTTTGCGCGTTAGCGCCGCTGCTCAATTTGGTGGCGCCAGTGGACAGTGTCTTTCACATGAGTGACTACGCTGTGGCACTCTTGGGCAAAATTATGTGCTACGCCATTTGTGCGCTGGCCATGGACCTGATCTGGGGTTACACCGGCATTTTGTCGCTGGGCCACGGCCTGTTCTTTGCACTCGGTGGCTATGTCATGGGCATGTACCTGATGCGCCAAATCGGCGCCGACGGCAACTACAAAAGTGCCTTGCCGGACTTCATGGTCTTTTTGGACTGGAAGACCTTGCCTTGGCATTGGTTGCTGTCTGACAGCTTTGTCGCCACCCTGGTGTTGATCGTGGTGGCCCCGGCGGCGGTGGCGTTTGTGTTTGGCTACTTCGCCTTTCGCTCGCGGATCAAGGGGGTGTATTTCTCCATCATCACCCAGGCCATGACCTATGCCGCTATGCTGCTGTTCTTTCGCAATGAGACGGGCTTTGGCGGCAACAACGGCTTCACCGATTTCAAACGTATTTTGAATTTACCGATCGCCACACCCAGCATGCGCATGACCTTGTTCGTTATGACCGGTTGCACCTTGTTGGCGTTCTACGTGTTTGCCCGCTGGTTGGTGCGCAGTAAATACGGGCGCGTCTTGCAAGCGATTCGCGATGCCGAAACCCGCGTCATGTTCTCAGGCTATTCCCCCTTGCCCTACAAGCTCAGCATCTGGGTCATCTCGGCCGTCATGTGCGGGGTAGCTGGCGCTTTGTATGTGCCGCAGGTGGGCATCATCAACCCCGGTGAAATGAGCCCGGCCAACTCGATCGAAATTGCGGTGTGGGCCGCGGTCGGTGGCCGTGCCACCTTGGTTGGACCGATTCTGGGCGCGTTCTTGGTCAACGGTGCCAAAAGCTGGCTCACCGTGACCGCTCCTGAATTTTGGTTGTATTTTCTCGGCGCTTTGTTTATTGCGGTGACCCTGTATTTGCCCAACGGTGTCTTAGGTTTAAGTCAGAGCTTGATTCAAAAATGGAAAGGACGCCGCGCATGACCCCCGATCTGCTCCAACAAGGCGCCCGCCGCGTGGCTGAGCGCGCGCAACAAACGGCGCAAAAGACCGAGTCCGGTGGCCGCGAAACCAGTTATGGCCGTATTGCCACGGCCGGTGAAGTCGATGTGACCCATGGCCGTATCTTGTACCTGGAAGACGTGAGCGTGAGCTTTGACGGATTTAAGGCCATCAACAAGTTGTCGCTCGACATCGCGCCCGGCGAGTTGCGTTGCATCATCGGACCCAACGGTGCCGGCAAGACCACGATGATGGACATCATCACCGGCAAGACCCGACCCGACGAGGGTACGGTGTTCTTTGGCAGCACGATTGATTTGCTGCGCCACAACGAACCCGAAATTGCCCAGTTGGGCATTGGCCGCAAATTCCAAAAGCCCACCGTGTTTGAGCACCTGAGCGTGTTCGAAAACCTGGAGTTGGCTCTGAAAATGCCCAAGGGCGTGAAGGCCTCGATGTTCTTCAAGCTCGACTCCCACCAAAGCGACCGTTTGGCCGAAGTGCTGCACACCATCCACCTGGCCGACAGCGTGCGCGTGCAAGCGGGTACCTTGAGTCATGGTCAAAAGCAATGGTTGGAGATTGGCATGCTGCTGATGCAAGACCCCAAGCTCTTGCTACTGGACGAGCCCGTGGCCGGCATGACCGACCACGAGACCGAGCGCACCGCCGAGTTGTTTTTGAGCCTCAAAGGCAAGCATTCCTTAATGGTGGTGGAACATGACATGAGCTTCATCCGCACCATCTCCGACATCGTCACCGTGCTGTGCGATGGCTCGGTGCTGGCCCAAGGCACGCTCGATCAGGTGCAAGCCGACGAGCGGGTGATTGAAGTGTATTTGGGACGATGAACATGTTGAGCGTTAAAAATATTCACCAGTACTACAGCGGCTCGCACATCTTGCGCGATGTAAGTTTGAGTGCTGCGCAAGGTCAGGTTACGGTCTTGCTCGGGCGCAATGGCGTTGGCAAAACCACCTTGCTCAAGTCGCTGATGGGCCTGGTGCCGATCAAGAGCGGCAGCGTCGAACTGGAAGGACGCAACCTGACGACCGCCAAACCCTACGAGCGCGCCAGTGCCGGCATTGGCTACGTGCCCCAGGGGCGTGAAATCTTTGCTCGCCTGACGGTGGAAGACAACCTGCGCATGGGCCTGGCGACGCAGCCCGGTGGTACGCCGATTCCGCCTGAATTATTTGAACTCTTTCCGGTGCTGAAACAAATGCTGCACCGCCGCGGTGGCGATCTGTCAGGCGGGCAGCAGCAGCAGTTGGCGATTGCCCGCGCTTTGGCTGCGCGGCCTCGCTTGTTGATTCTGGACGAACCCACCGAAGGCATTCAGCCCAGCATCATCAAGGACATTGGACGCGTGATTCGCCGCTTGGCCGATGTGGGCATGCAAGGTCAGCGCATGGCGGTTTTGCTGTGTGAGCAGTACTACGACTTTGCCGAAGAGCTGGCCGACCAGTATCTGGTGATGGAGCGCGGCGAGGTGATCGCACAAGGACCGGGCAGCGAAATGAAGGCCAAGAACATCCAGCAGTTGGTGGCGATTTAAGGAGCTTTCACTGATACGCGGCCTGTGGAGGCTCGCGCATCAAGGCTACAAATTCCACAAGCGCGGCGGCGTGCCGCTCAGCTGCCACAGGGTGCGGCGCCAGGCCACCCAGACTTGTTTGAGCAAATGCACCGCGGGCTCGGTGACTGGCGCCAGGACGCGCAGCACCATCATCTGCGGATGCGGCGACGTGACACCCGACAGCAAGCGCAGGTCATGGGCTTCCAGGCACTCGCGTGCAGATTCCAAGCCTTGCGCGAGTCGTGCGGTGGCGATGCAAGTGCCACTGGCAAACACCAAGGTGGCCATGCAGCGCTGACCGGCCAGGCCCAATGGGCTGTTGAGCAAGCGGCTGTCGGTGCCTTGCAGCGTGCCGCGCTCCAGCCAGACGCCAGGAATCTCCAGATGCTGGCGGAAAGTGCCTTGCACAAACGGTAGGTCAGTGGCTGGCAAGCCCAGTGCGGTGATATCCCAGGTCATGAGTTCGGCGCCAGGCGCCAAGTCGAACACCGCGCGGTTGAGCGCATCGCAATGGTTGTAGGCAATCGCTTCCAACGGCAGCCATTCCAGGCGTGCGCCGTCTTCAATGCGCGCATGCACTTGTTGCGTGGCCAGACCGGCTTCTGATCTGTAAAACCGGGTGGCCCCGGGGGTGGTGACCAGGCCATGTGATCCGGCACCGACGCTGACTTTCATGTCCAAGGTATCGCCGCCCACCAAACCACCGGGGGGGTGCACCAACACGTTGTGGCAGATGGTGTTGCCCTCGGGGTAAAGGCTTTTTAAAATTCGCAGTGGGCCCTTGTGCAGGTAACGCGCCACCGTGCGTTGATCTTCTAAAAGGTAGTCGAGTGAAAGTGCCGCATGCCATGTCATACGGCTATTTTAGGGGCGTCTTGCGCGCCCCTAAGCCCATATTAGCCGTTGCTTTGCTCGGCCTTGACCTGGTTGGCGATGGCATCCACCTGCTCATCCGACATGCCGTATTTGGCTTGCAGTGCTTTGAGTTTATTTTTCTCTTCTTCAGTCACCACACCATCGGCCAGTACTTCGCGCACTTCCATCTCATAGATGGATTCACGACGCTGCACCTGCGCGGTGTAGGCCGTGGCCACCACACCGGTCAGGATGGCCGCCAGGGCAATGGCCAGTATCTGAGTCACGATCACCAAGATGGTGCCCAGATAGGTCACCGGATCGACGTTGCCCCAGCCGGAAATGATGGTCAGTACAAACCAATGCATGGCCGCAGGAATAGAGGGAAAGATATCGGGTTGGTCGTGACCTTCGATGATGTAAATCAGGGAGGAAAACAACAAGCAACTGATGAACAGCAAGAACATCGCCGAAGAAAAAGAGTCCCTTTCGGACTTGATGGCTTCGAGCATGTCTTCCATCGCACTGTTGTAGCGAGAGAGTTTGAAAATCCGCAGCAGCCGAAACATACGCAATACGCGCAAGTCGGCACCAGGGAAAATCAGTTGCAAGTAGAACGGCACGGTACTGAAAAAATCGACCAGACCAAACATGCTGAAGACGTATTCTTTGCGGCCTTGCCACGGGCTGTCACCCGGCCCGGTGTGCTTTTCACTGTAAGTCCACACGCGCAGCACATACTCCAACGAGAACACCATCACACTTACCAAATCAAAAATGTGAAAGTAGGACTCGTAGGCCTCGTGGATGGAAGGCACCGATTCCAAAATAATGGCCACGACGTTGGCCACAACCAGGCTGGCGATGACTATTTCACAGGCATGACTGGCGCGATCAACAACCGCACCTTCTAAGATTTCGTAGGTTCTGCGTTTGAGCTTGCGCAGGCTTTGGGTTGTGGCTTCGCTCATGACTTCGCAACTTTTCCAGCGTTTATTTCATCGACCATTTTTTGTACGTCAGCATCTGATAAACGGAACTGAATTTGCAAATGCTTGAGGGTGTCACGTTCGGCATTGGTGACCACGCCGTCTTCCAAAACTTTGCGCAGTTGCACCAGGTAGGCTGACTTCTTGCGAGAGAGCTGAGTAGCAAAGGCCGAAGCCACAATACCCGTCATGATCGCGGCCATACACACGCCCAAGAAGCCGGTCAGCAAGGCAATGACTTCGCCCGCTTTGGTGACGGGTTCGACGTTGCCGTAACCCGAGGTGATGGTGACGATGGACCAGTAAATGGCATGAGGAATCGAGCCAAAGAATTGCGGTTGCTCATGCCCTTCGGCAAAGTGCATCAATGAGGCTGAGACCACAGTGGAAATCAGCAGCAAAAAGGCGGCCGAACCAAAGGCGCGTCGCTCGGCATAAACGGCTTGAAACAAGTCTTGCAGCGCTGTGTTGTATTTGGAGAGTTTCAAAATACGCAACAGGCGCAGCACCCGCAAAATGCGCAAATCCAAATAGGGGAAGAACATGTGCAGGTAATGCGGCATGGTGGCAAAAAAGTCGACCAAACCAAAGCCGCTGAAGATGTAGCCCCTGCGCCCCTTCCAGGAGCCACCTTCTTCAGCTGTAAACCGTGCCCCCAAGGACCAAACGCGCAAAGTGTATTCGACCGTGAAAAACATCACGCTCCAAAACTCTAGCTCATGAAAAAACTCTTTGTGGACTGCGTGAATTTCCGGCACCGAGTCCAAAATCACAGCCGAGCAGTTGACCAAGACGACCACGGTGATCATCCATTCGACATACCGACTGAGGGGTTGGTGAGGAGCCCCGGCCAGGATCTCCATCACGTTTTTTTGTAGTTTACCGAGCATGACTGGAATCAAAAAATTAAAAGTTAAACTTTAAACCGATAAAAATATCAATTTAGCAGTAATCATAACTTGAAATTTCTACGATTTACCTTGTATTTGTTGCCATAAAGCCATTTCGCTGGCTGTGAGTCGATCCGAGGTTTTGGCGGCTTCTTCAAACTCTCCAGGCGTCATTTGCATGCCCAATTGACGCAGCTCGCTGATGGATGTTTTGAAGTATTCGATCGCGTGCTCCGGGCGTCTGGCGATAGTATGAATGGGAAGGGATTTGAGGTTATCCTCAATTTCTTTTTCCTTCATCACCGTGTCGATCAAGGCATTCAGTTCTTCCACGCTCAGGTGCATGCGCTCAGCTTCTTGGCGAATGAACTGTGCTTCTGATTCGACAATCTTGCCATCCTTCAAAATTTGGAACAAATTGGCTTTCAGTGCCTCACGGTCCTTAATTAATTCATCGCTGAAGGCCGAGGCCAAGAGCGCTGCAGGGATCGCGAAGATACCGATGCCCAAAAGCGCGAGGATGGATGTCATCGCTCGGCCCAAAGGGGTGACGGGTGAAATGTCACCATAGCCCACCGAGGCTAAGGTGATCACCGCCCAGTAAATCGATTGGGGAATGTTCTCGAATTTTTCAGGTTGCGCATCATGCTCCAGCAGATAGCCCAAGCTGGCCGTCAACACCAGCAGCAAACCCATGATGAAGGAGGCGGCACTCATGATGGGCCATTCCCGCGCAATCACGCGGAACAGCACATCGGTGGCGTCACTGTTGCGCGTCAGCTTGAGCAGTCGTGAGAGCCGGAACACTCGCAAGAACCGCAAGTCAAGCAGGTGGTGCAAGAACACCTCTAAGAAGAAGGGCAGGATCGCGATGAAATCGATAAACGTTGCGGGCGACTTGGCTTGTTTAAATCGGCCCATGAACGAGCCTTTGTGTCCGGGTTCCTCCACGCAGGCGTACAAGCGCATGAAGTACTCCAAAGAAAATATGCCTACGGCGACACCGTCCAAAATCACGAACTGCAAATTCAGGATGTAGTGAATGCTTTCTACCGACTCCAAAATCACAGCCATCACCGACAACAGCACCCAGATGCCAATGAAGATGTCAAAGATCTTTTGCAGCTCCCCACCAAATTTGCTGGGGAACACCAGCGCATGAACTTTTTGGCGAAATGTGCGTCCGGCATTTAAGAGCTGAAAGTCTTTGTAGGCCGGAACAACAATCCTGAAGAGTTTCAAGATCCGCAGCAGTCGCAGAGCCCGCAATACGCGCAAATCCACAGGCAAGAACGCCTGCAAATAAAAGGGCGCTACAGCCAAGAAGTCAATGATGGCGAAGGGGCTGCTGACGAAACCCAAGCGAGCAAATTTCTTCGAATTGAACTCGGGATCTTCTGGCGCCATATAAAGGCGCATCAGGTATTCCACAGTGAAGACAGCGACGGAAAAAATATCGAACCAATGGAACCAGTTTTTATTCGGCTCAAAGACCGCGGGCACATGTTCAAACAACAAGGTGAACAGGTTGGCCACAATCAAAATGCCCAACCACTTGTCTACCCCTTTTTGCATGTTGCCGGGGATCGTGGTGTCCAGCAACCAAGAGAACAACCACTTTCGCATGGGCAGGTTGCTTGGGATGTCGGCGACCGCGTCTTTGCCCAGCAAAGAGGCGACGTTCAAGTCTTTGAGGTAAATCGTTTTATTTTTGTTTTCCATGCTTCACCTCAGAATTCAAATTCAGAAATTTTGATGGGGTAACCGCCTTTGTCGCACACCGTGATGCGCAGTTGCAGCTTGCTCGTGATCAGGTCTTCGTCGGTCAATGGTTTGACGATCAAAGGGATGGCTGAACCCGCAGGGGTAGCAACCAAGTTTTCGATGACCAAGGCACCCGTGGTCGATCGGTCTTCTTTGTTGCACTTCTCGATCAGTTCCGGGGGCTTGTCGAAGAAGGTGTTGACCAAGCTCTTCAAGCTGGTTTGTGTTTGGATGTACGCTGCGCATTCGCCCCAAGTGCCGGGCTCCGCCTTGCCCGCGCAGGGGGCATGTTCGAATCCGTCGTTGAAACGGGTGGTGCCGGCCGTGGTCAGCCATTCGACCCACGCCTCGCCATTGCGTTTGGCCACCTCGGTCTTCATGCCTTCTTCGTAGTTCACCTTAGTCAACCAGACCACAAAGACCATCAAGCAGGCCATCAGACCGATAAAAGCCATGTCGTAGGCATTCATGCCCGTTTTCACGGGTTCAGTTACAGCGTCGCTTGTAGTCATCAATTGTCCTTGTGAGGTGAAGCTCAATTTCAAAAATTAATCGAGATATCATTATTCGCATTAAATCGAAAAAATTGATACTCATCAATCAAATTCAATAAAAAAAACGTGCCAAAGCACGTTTTTATGATGAAACTGTTCCGGTCAGATCATTGATCGCCCTGTGATCCTCGATGCGCCCACCCCGTGGTGTGCTTTTCGATGTAACTGAATAACTCGTACATCACCATGGCCATCGCGCCCACCACCACCAAACCTGAGAAGGCCAAGCCCATTTGCATGGCCGAACCGGCCGATATCAGCAGGTAACCAATGCCTTCGTTGGCAGCCGTCATCTCAGACACCGTGGTGCCCACAAAAGCCAACGTGATGGCCACTTTGAGCGAACCGTAAAAATAAGGCATGGAGCGAGGCAGACCGACTTTGACCAACACGTCCCAGCGTTTGGCGCCCAACACGCGCAGCACGTCTTCAAGTTCGGGCTCCAAGGTGGCCAATCCGGTGGCGATGTTCACCATGATGGGGAAAAAGCTGATCAAAAATGCGGTCAAGATGGCGGGGCCAATGCCGATGCCAAACCACACCACCAAGATCGGCACAAAAGCCGCTTTGGGCAAGGCGTTGAAGGCGGTCATGAGTGGGTAGACCGCAGCATAAGCCAAGCGGGAGCTGCCAATCACAAAACCCAGCAGTGTGCCCACCACAATGGCAATGCCAAAGCCCACCATCGTTACCCAATAGGTGCGCCAAGCGTGGCCGGCAATCACGTCACGGTATTCCACGGTTTGCTCGGCAATGCGCCAAGGACTGGGGAAAATAAATTCAGACACATGCAGGGCCGAGCAAAGGCCTTGCCAGATCAAAATCGTTGCCACCAGCAAGACCCAAGGCGACCAGCGTTCCAGCGTTTGTTGTTTCATGTCAGCTTCATTGATTGATGGTGGCACCGTTTTGGCGCATAGCACCAATGTGGCCACGCAACTCATGCACGATATTGGTGAATTCGGGGGTGTAGGTGATTTCCAGATCCCGAGGGCGCGGTAAGTCGATATCACGTTTGACCACAAAGCGACCCGGG
Organism: Comamonadaceae bacterium; assembly: GCA_947452785.1. GTDB lineage: Bacteria > Pseudomonadota > Gammaproteobacteria > Burkholderiales > Burkholderiaceae_C > Limnohabitans_A. Next base: position 21,993 of record CANGDZ010000045.1, read on the forward strand.
GTTTTGCTCATTACATACACCGTGTCAGCCAAGAACACCGATTCGCGTAGATCGTGGGTGACCAAAATCACGTTGAATTTTTGCTCGGTCCACAGGTCGCGCAAGATGCACCATAGTTCTTCGCGGGTGAAGGCATCGAGAGCGCCAAACGGCTCGTCCAGCAACAGCATCTTGGGTTCATGGATCAAGGCGCGGCAAATGCTGGCGCGTTGTTGCATGCCGCCCGACAGTTGCCAAGGAAACTTCTTTTCATAGCCGCCCAAACCCACTGTTTGCAAGAGCTTGATGGCGCGCGCCTCATACTCGGCGCGCTTTTGCTTGAAGTTCGAGCGGTAAGGCTCGACGATTTCCAGAGGCAGCAATACGTTGTCGAGCGTGGTACGCCATGGCAGGAGAGACGAGGCTTGGAAGGCCATGCCACTGATCTTCAGTGGCCCTGTGACCGGAGCGCCATCGACCAAAATGCGTCCCTTGCTAGGCATGCGCAAGCCGGTGGTCAGCTTCATGAAGGTGGACTTGCCACAGCCTGAAGGTCCCACAATGGCAATGAACTCACCCTGTTTGACCTGCAGATTGATGTCTTCTACAGCGAAATGATTGGCTGCCAGCAACTCGTCGTTGTAGGCGAGCCAGACGTTTTGAAAATCAACAAAGTTGGGTGAGGTCATAAGGGCAGCTTGGTTGACCTGGATTACTTTTTCGGCTTGGGCAAGATGTCCAGTTCTTTGGCGGTGGGCAGGAAGCTGCCGTTCCAAATGGTATCTGGGTTGACGCGAGACTTTGTGTTGAACGCGTCCGACACTTGCGAGGCCATCAGCGACAAACGTGGGCCTTTGATTTGACCAAAGCCTTCGGCGCGGGCGTCAGGGCTGTTGATCACGGTGTCAATGGCCAGTTTCAAGCGGCGGATTTCCAGTTCGGTGTTGATGATGCCGTCACGGGCTTTCACGTCGTTAATGGCGGCCGCGGGGTCGGTGATCACGTCTTTGGCCCCTTTGGTAAAGGCCAGCAAGAACGCTTTCACGGCAGCAGGGTTTTCTTTGATCAACTTGGGTGAAGCGATGATGGCGTTGCCATACAGCTTGACCCCGTAGTCCGGGTATTGCAGCACGGCCACGTCTTCGGCCTTGACGCCGCGCGCCTCAATGTTGAGCAGCGAAGTGAAGGTGAAGCCGGTGATGGCGTCCACATCACCGCGCACCAGCATGGTTTCACGCAAAGTGGGGTCCATGGCGGTCCAGTTGACGTTGCTGATGCCGTTGGCTTTGGCAAAGATCGGGAAAGCGCGGCGACCGGCGTCAAACACCGGGGCGCCGAGTTTCTTGCCGCTCAAATCAGCCGGGGTTTTGATGCCGCTCTTCTTCAATGACATCACCGAAGCGGGGGTGTTGTTGTACACCATCATCACCGCAACGGGCTTGTTCGGCACGTCCGGGTTGTTGGCGTGGAATTCCATCAAAGCGGCCAAGTCGGCAAAGCCAATGTCGTACGAGCCTGAGGCCACGCGGGTCACTGCGCCGCCAGAGCCATTGCCGGCGTCCACAGTCACGTCGAGTTTGGCATCCTTAAAGTAACCCTTGGCGACAGGCGTCAAAAACAAGGCCGCAGGACCTTCAAAGCGCCAGTCGAGTTGGAATTTGATCGGTGTGGTTTGCGCTTGGGCGGTACCGAAAGCGGCAACAGCGGCCAACACGGTAGTGGCTTTGAGGAAAAAACGTTTGCTCATTGAAGGACTCCTGGGGCATAGGCATGCCAATTGACGATGTAAAAGGACTAGCAATATCAGTGCCATTATCCGGCAAAGCGCTGGACTGTGGCCTTAGGTGAATCCCCCAAAGCGTGCATGGGGAGCTCAGACCAAAGCCCGAGCTCCCCATGCACGCTTTGGTTTGCTACTTAGTGCAACAGGGGGGTTAACTGCGCTTTTGCGCGGCCGCCAATGCCGTCATGTTCAACACCCGGCGCACCGTGGCTGCGGGCGTCAGGATGTGGACCGTACCTGCAGCCCCCATCAAAATCGGCCCCACGGTCACGCCGCCGCTGGTCGTTGTCTTCAGTACGTTGTACAAAATATTGGCCGCGTCCAAATTGGGGCAGACCAGCAAATTAGCGGATCCGCTCAGGGTACTGTCTTCGACATAGGAGCGGCGAATTTCGGGTTGCAGCGCGGCGTCGCCGTGCAGCTCGCCATCGCACTCGATGTCAGGGTGTTGCGCCACAAACAGATCGCGCGCCAAGTGCATCTTGCGGGCCGAGGCGCGCTTGGACGAACCGTAACTGGAGTGCGACAAAAACGCCACCTTGGGCACGATGCCAAAGCGTTGCACTTCTTGCGCGGCCATGGCTGCGATCTCGGCCAGTTGCTCCGCGCTGGGGTCTTCCTGCACATAGGTATCGGTGATGAACAGCGGGCCTTGGTTCGTCATCAGCGCGTTCACGGCAGCGTAGTTGGCCGCCCCTTTGCGTTTGCCCAAGATGCTGTCAATGCGCTCCAAATGCGTCATGTAGGTGCCAGCCAAACCGCAAATCAGCGCATCGGCATCGCCCAGCGAGACCATCAACGAGCCGATGATGGTGTTGGAGCGACGCACGGCCGCTTTGGCCACGGCTGGTGTGGCGCCATTGCGCTTCATGAGCTGGTGGTAATGCTCCCAATACTGGCGAAAGCGCGGGTCGTCTTCGGGGTTGACGTTGCTCACGTCCACACCCAAGCGCATGCGCAGGCCGGCTTTTTCAATGCGTGCGGCGATCACCGAGGGACGGCCGATCAAGATCGGTTGCGCCACGTTTTCGTCGATGGCCATTTGCGCGGCGCGCAAAGCGCGGTCGTCTTCGCCGTCGGCATAGGCCACGCGCTTGAGGTCTTTGGGTACGGCCTTGGCGGCGCTGAAGACCGGCTGCATCAAGATGCCAGTTTGCGTGACAAAGCTTTGCAGCTGCTGGCGGTACGCGTCCATGTCCGTGATCGGACGGGTGGCAACGCCGGAGTCGGCGGCGGCTTGGGCCACGGCCGGGGCGATGCGCAAAATCAGGCGCGAGTCAAACGGCGTGGGGATGATGTAGTCGCGGCCAAAAGACAACTCTTTGCCTTCGTAGGCGCTGGCCACTTCTTCGCTGATGTCGGCTTTGGCCAGGTCGGCAATTTGGCGCACGCAGGCCAGCTTCATGGCCTCGGTGATCTTGGTGGCGCCGCAGTCCAGCGCGCCGCGGAAGATATAGGGGAAGCACAAGACGTTGTTGACCTGGTTTGGATAGTCCGAACGGCCGGTGGCAATGATGCAATCGGGGCGTGCGGCTTTGGCCAGCTCGGGGCGAATCTCTGGCTCGGGGTTGGCCAGCGCCAAGATGATGGGGTCGCGGGCCATGGTTTTGACCATCTCCACCGTCATCACGCCGGGGGCAGAGCATCCCAAGAACACGTCGGCGCCGTTGACCGCATCGGCCAAGGTGCGCAGCTCGGTTTTTTGTGCGTAGCGGGCTTTGGACTCGTCGTAACCGCCAGGGCGGCCTTCGTAGATCACGCCTTTCGAGTCACACACAAACACGTTGGCGGCTTGGATGCCCAAGCCCACAAACACGTCCAGACAGGCCAATGCCGCAGCGCCTGCGCCCGAAACCGCCACTTTGACGCTGCCAATGTCTTTGCCCACCAGCTCCAAGCCATTGAGCATGGCGGCGGAAGAAATGATGGCGGTGCCGTGCTGGTCGTCATGGAACACCGGGATGTTCATGCGCTCACGCAGTTTTTTCTCGATGTAGAAACACTCGGGGGCTTTGATGTCTTCTAAGTTGATGCCGCCCAAGGTCGGCTCCATGGCGGCAATGATGTCCACCAGTTTGTCTGGATCGCGCTCGGCCAACTCGATGTCAAACACATCAATGCCCGCGAACTTTTTGAACAAACAGCCTTTGCCCTCCATCACCGGCTTGGCCGCCAGCGGGCCAATGTCGCCCAGGCCCAACACGGCCGTGCCATTGGTGATCACCGCTACCAAGTTGCCGCGTGAGGTGTATTCATGCGCTTTGCTCGGATCGGCTTCAATGTCCAAACAAGGGTAGGCCACGCCAGGGGAGTAGGCCAGCGACAAATCGCGCTGGTTCGACAAGGGCTTGGTGGGAGTGACCGAAATTTTGCCGCGTGTGGGAAAGCGGTGGTAATCACGGGCGGCTTCGCGCAGTGCGTGTTCGGCGGGGGAGAGAGGTTGTGTCATGACAGTCGGTCTTTGTTGTGAAGTCTCAAACCAGAGCGTAACCGATCTGTCTTTCTATTTATGAAAGAAAAGTACCCCGACGCATCCCTGCGCTGAGGTACTGTCAGATTCAATGCGCTTCGGCGTTTTTAGCCGCGGCAATGGCGGCGCTGTCGTCATGGCTGGCACCGTTGAAGAACAGATTCAAAATCACAGCGCTGATGGAAGACAGCAAAATGCCGGACTCGATCAGCGGGTGCAGGTTGTGCGGCATCCATTGTTTGAAGTTGGGGGCGATCAGCGGGATCATTCCCATGCCGATCGATATGGCCACGATGATGCCGTTGAAGCGATTGGCCTTGAAGTCCACACCGCCCAAGATACGGATACCGGTGGCCGCCACCATGCCAAACATCACCAGACCTGCGCCGCCCAGCACCACGGTGGGCAAGGACTCGACCAGAGCCGCCATTTTGGGCAGCAGGCCCAGCGCGATCAAAATCAAACCGCCGGCGACACAGACAAAGCGGCTCTTGACACCGGTGACCGCCACCAAGCCCACGTTTTGCGAGAAGCTGGTGTAGGGGAAGGTGTTGAAAATACCGCCAATCAAGGTGCCCAGCCCGTCGGTACGCAAACCGCGCGTCAAAGCGGCCCGGTCCACGGTGCGGTCGGTCATCTCGCCCAGCGCCAAGAACATGCCGGTGGACTCGATCATCACCACGATCATCACCAAGGTCATGGTCAAGATCAGCACCGGATCGAACACCGGCATGCCAAAGTTGAAGGGCAGCACCAGGCCAAACCAGTCCGCCTTGGCCACTTTGTCAAAGGTCATCAGCCCGGTGGCGGTGGCCACCAAGCCGCCAATCACGATGCCCAGGAGCACCGAGATATTCGCCACAAAACCCTTAGCGTAGCGCGCGATCAACAAAATCGACACCAGTACCAAAGACGCAATGCCAATGCCACCGAGGTCGGCATATTTGGGGTTGGGCATTTTGCCCAGCAAGGCCAGGTCTTTGGGTGGCAGGGGCAAGGTGGCACCAGGGGCGCTCGCGGCCGCGGTGGCGGCGTCCAGCCATTGTTTGTGCTCTGGTGCCACGATGCTTGGAGCAGTCGGGCCAAAGGGGTTGCCAAAAATCCAGTTGATGCCAATACGCATCAAGCTGATGCCGATCACCGCAATGATGGTGCCGGTGACCACGGGCGGAAAGAAGCGCAACATGCGCGAGACCAGCGGCGCGATCAAGATCGAGATGACGCCCGCGCCGATGATGGCGCCAAAAATCAGCTGCGCCCCTGCGGCGCCCGGGTTGGCGTTGGCCATGGCCACCATGGGGGCCACCGAGGCAAACGTCACGCCCATCATGACCGGCAGGCGAATGCCGAACCACTGGGTGACGCCCAACGACTGGATCAGCGTGACCAGGCCGCAACAAAACAAATCGGCCGAGATCAAATAGGCCACTTCTTGCGGGCTGAGCTTGAGCGCGCGACCGACGATCAGCGGTACCGCAATGGCGCCTGCATACATGACCAGCACGTGCTGCAGGCCCAAAGCCGCAAGCTGCCCGGTGGGCAGGTGTTCATCAACAGGGTGGATGGTGGAATTCATGGAGAGGACTCCTGGGCGGTTAAGGGGGTAAAAAGTAGGGGTGAACTGGCCAAACGGGCAATATGCATGCCTTTTTGTGTTTTGAACTGTATACAAAAATAAAGACAAGCGGACGAGTAAAAACCCTGAGCTTCAACAAGACTGAGTTTGAAAGCCCCCTTCATGGTGCATGGCGTAACATCGTGCACTCACGTCGGGCCTTTTGGCACTGGCGTGACCCACCTGCCTTCGAGGCATCGGAGCCCGGCCAGCCGGTTTCCTGTATGCGCCGACAGGTTTTTCCTTATTTAACGGAGTCTTTTCATGACCACCGCACGTCGTACCCTCATCAAGGGCGCGGCAGCATGGGGCGCGCTGTCTGCTGCGTCCCCTTCTGCCATTGCTCAGCCTTTTCTGTTCTCACCCACCACGGAGTTGATGCCCAAGGGCAAAAAACGCCGCGTCGTCATCTTGGGCGGCGGCTGGGGCGGTCTGGCCACGGCGCGCCACTTGCGAGAAGACGCGCCCGACTTGGAAGTGGTGCTCTTGGAAAAGAACCCCTTATTCTGGTCTTGCCCTTTGAGCAACAAATGGCTGGTGGACGTGGTCGACACCTCGTTCTTGGTGCACTCGTACACGGCTGCGGCCGAGCGTCTGGGTTACACCTATGTGCAGACCGAAATCACCGACATTGACCGCGATAAAAAGCGTGTTCACACGGCGCAAGGTTTTGTGGACTACGACTGGTTGGTGGTCTCTGCCGGCATTCGCGTGACGTATGAGCCCTGGTTTGGCAACGATCGCGCGGCTGCGGCCTTCACGCACAAGCATTTTTCCAGCGCCTATGTGCCCAGCTCCGAGCACTTGGCTTTGAAGCAGAAAATCAAAGGCTTCAAGGGCGGCACGTTTGTCATGACGCTGCCTCCGCCACCGCACCGTTGCCCGCCATCGCCCTATGAGCGTGCCTGCTTGATGGCCGACTATTTTCAGAAAAACAAAATCCCCGCGAAGATTTTGATCCTCGACCCCAAGCCTCGCATCATGCCGATTGGCGGCGGCTACCGCATGGCGTTTGACGAGCTGTACCACGACACCATCACCTACGTACCCAACGCCGGCGTGAAAGAGCTGGACCCGTACAACAAAGTGGTCAAGACCATGGCGGGCGACTTCAAATTTGACGACGCCATTTTCATGGGCCACCACCAAGCAGCCGACCTCGTTTGGAAGATGGGTGCGATTGGCAAAACAGCCGAAGGCAAACCCACCACCTGGGCAGCGGTGCACCCCGAGTTCTACAACATGAAGGACGATCCGAATGTGTTCGTGATCGGCGACAGCGTGGGCGCGGTGTCACCGCAGTTTGGCCACTACCCCAAGAGCGGCCACATCGCCAACCGCATGGGCCGCAGCGTCTCCACCTACATCGCGCAGCAGTCCAAAAACCAGCCCATGAAGCCGGTCATCATCGACAACCTGTGCTACATGCTGGTCAACACCGAACCGCTCGAAGCCATCAACGTCAAGTTTGACTACAAGATGGGGCCAGAGGGCCACTTGCTACAAACCGTGACCGACGACAACTTCCGCCGCCCTGAATTGTGGCAAGCCGATTTGCAGTGGTACGGCAACATGGTGAAAGACTTTACGGGGGCGTAAAGCCCTTTAAGACGGCGCCAGGTATTCTGGGTCGCCTAAACGATCAGCCCAGCAAGTCCAGCAGCGTGCGTGCCACCACCTTGGTGGCGCGGCGCAGGTCTTCCAGTTGCACATGCTCATCTGAGCGTTTGGCGTTGGACTCGCGCACAGTGCGCGGGCCTGCGCCGTAGATCACGCCGGGTATGCCGCGCTCCGCGTAAAGGCGAACGTCGGTGTACAGCGGCGTGCCCACGGCGGGGATGGCTTCGCCAAACACGCTCAGGCCGTGTTTCTGAATCGCATCGACCAAGGGTTGGTTGCCTGCCAATGGTTTCATGGCGTGGGCCAGCAGGATGCGGCGCACGTCCACTTTGAGTTGCTTGCCGCCGCGTGGCGGGTGGAAGCTGATCGCCGCATCGGCAATCGTTTTGCGAATCGACGCTTCGACTTCCACCGGGTTTTCTTCGGGGATCATGCGGCGGTCGAGTTTGAAGACGACTTTGCCGGGCACCACGTTGGTGTTGGTGCCGCCACTGATTTGGCCCACGTTCAGGTACGGGTGTGTGATGCCCTTGACTTGGGAGGTGACTTTCAAATACTGCGTGTTCAGCGCATGCAGCGCGTTCAAGATGTGCACCGCGCCTTGCAGCGCGTCGGTGCCGCTGTCAGGAATGGCGGCGTGCGCCATCTCGCCTTGCACCGTCACTTCCATTTGCAGGCAGCCATTGTGCGCGGTCACCACTTCGTAGCTGAAGCCGGCGGCGATCATCAAATCGGGCTTCGTTAAGCCTTGGGCCAGCAGCCAGCCTGGACCCATTTCGCCGCCAAACTCTTCGTCGTAAGTGAAGTGCAGTTCCACGCCGCCGTGCAATTTGAGGCCCAGCGATTCGAGCGCGCGCGTGGCAAAGGTGAAGGTGGAAAAGTCGCTCTTGCTCACGGCCGTGGCGCGACCGTACATGGCGCCGTTCTCAATTTTGCCGCCGTAAGGCGGATGCGTCCACCCTTCGCCGGGTGGCACCACGTCGCCGTGCGCGTTCAGGGCAATGGTTTTACCCTCGCCATATTTGCGGCGCACGATCAGGTTGGTAATCGTTTCCAGGCCGTAGGCATGCACGTCGACTTGCGGGACGGCATGTTTTTCGGCTTCAAACCCCATGGGCTTGAGCAGCTCTGCGGTGCGTTCGGCGTGGGGCGCGTTGTTGCCGGGTGGGGTGTCGGTGGGCACTTGCACCAAGGCTTGCAAGAACTGGACTTGCTCGTCAAAGTGCGCGTCGATCCAGGCGTCGAGCTGGGCGTAGTTGGCAGTGTTGTTGGGGGCAGTGTGTGGGGAGGTCATGCGTGTTCGAAGGTCAATTGATTCAAAACATGGGCGAACGCATCGACTGCCAATTGCATGTCGTCGCTCGTGGTGGATTCCAGCGGGTTGTGGCTGATGCCTGCGTTTTCGCCGCGCACAAACAGCATGGCTTGGGGCATCACATCGTGCAGCTTCATCGCGTCGTGGCCGGCGCCGCTGGGCATTTTGAAGACAGGCACGCCACTGGCGTGCACCGCGCGCTCCCAGCGGGTTTGCCAGTCGATGGCGCTCGGAGCTGCCGCCACGCGCATGGTTTCCTCTATCTCCAGGCGCACGCCGCGGCGCTCGCAAATAGCGTTCAAATGCTGCAGCACGTCGTGCATCAGCGCGTCGCGCTGGTCGTTGCGTGGTGCCCGCAGATCGAGTGAGAACTGGCACACACCGGGCACCACATTGATCGAGCCGTTGGGCACGTTCAGCTGACCGATGGTGGCAACCGAGTCGCCGTCTTGCGCGGCGCGCTGTTCCATGTACAAAGCCAGCTCGGCCATGGCCGAGACCGCATCACGTCGGCGGTCCATAGGGGTGGTGCCGGCATGGCTGGCGGTGCCGATGATCTTGGCCAAAAAGCGCACACTACCGTTGATGGAGGTGACCACACCCAGTGGCAAGTTCAGCTCGTTGAGCACCGGGCCTTGCTCGATATGGACTTCGACAAAGCCCAGGTACTGCGCCGGATCGCGTTGGATTTTGGCGATGTCGTCCACACACAAACCCGCATGTTGCATGGCCTGGCGCATGGTGATGCCGTCGGCGTCTTGTTGCTCCAGCCACTCGGGTTTGAAGTCACCGATCAAAGCGCCCGAGCCTAAAAACGTCGCGCGGTAGCGTTGGCCTTCTTCTTCGGCAAAGGCCACGACTTCGATACCAAAAGGCAAACGCTGACCCG
>CANGDZ010000046.1 GCA_947452785.1 Comamonadaceae bacterium
TAGAAAGTTTTTATGGAGTTTTTCATCATCTCCATGCTCAATGGCCTTAGTTACGGGCTGTTGCTCTTCATGCTCAGTTCCGGATTGACTTTGATTTTCAGCATGATGGGTGTGCTTAATTTTGCACATGCTTCCTTTTACATGGTGGGGGCCTATTTCGGTTACACCATTGCCGGATGGGTCGGCTTTTGGCCAGCCTTGATCGTGGCCCCTTTGCTGGTGGGCGCTTGCGGCGCGATGGTCGAACGACTGACGCTGCGCAAGGTTCACAAGTTCGGTCACGTGCCTGAGTTGCTGGTGACTTTTGGCTTGTCCTACATTGTGTTGGAGCTGGTCCAATTGATCTGGGGTCGCACGGCCGTTGAGTTCACTCCACCGGATGTGTTGCGAGGCTCGGCCTTTACTTTGATCAATCATTCGGTTCAAGGCTTGAGCTTGCTCTGGGGCGCTGCGCCCGCCGAGATGTGCAGCAGTGTCGATGCCGCGATTCGAGTGGTGTGTTCGCCATTTCCTGCAACGCGCGGCTTCATGATGCTGGTGGCTTTAATGATGCTGCTCGGCTTGTGGTTGCTGCTCACGCGCACACGCATTGGTTTGGTGATTCAGGCCGCTTTGACGCATCCTGAAATGGCCGAGTCCTTGGGTCACAACGTGCCGCGCGTGTTCATGCTCGTCTTTGGTGCAGGAACCGGTTTGGCCGGTTTGGCCGGAGTGATCGGCGGCAGCACGTTTGTTACGGAACCGGCCATGGCCGCTACCGTGGGCTCGGTGATCTTTGTGGTGGTGGTCGTGGGCGGCATGGGCTCCTTGTCCGGCGCATTTTTGGCTTCGGTGCTGATTGGCGTCATTCAAACCTTTGCGGTGGCTTTTGATTACTCCTTCATCAGCTTGGCGGGCCAACTGGGCCTGACGCTCAGTGATGCGGCTCGAGAAAATTCGTTTGTGAAACTCACCCTATCTCAGGTTGCGCCGATTTTGCCTTACCTGTTTTTGGTGCTGATTTTGATCTTCCGCCCCAAGGGCCTTTTGGGAACCAGGGAGGGATAAATCATGAAAACCTATTACAAATTCAAACCCTTCAATGTGGGGCGCTGGATCATCTGGAGCCTGTTTGCCTTGGTAATGTGGGTCGCCCCACTGATTTTCACCAGTCAATTGTCGGCCACCATGCTGGCGCAAATGGGCATTGCCATCATTGCTTGTCTGTCCTACAACATTTTGTTGGGGCAGGGCGGCATGCTCAGTTTTGGCCATGCGGTCTACACCGGCTTGGGCTCCTATATGGCGATTCACGCCTTGAACATGGTGACCGCCGGCACCCTGAACTTGCCTGTGAGCTTGGTGCCCTTGGTAGGTGGCTTGGCGGGCATGGGCTTTGCCGTTTTGCTCGGCTACGTCACAACGCGAAAATCAGGCACGCCTTTCGCCATGATCACCATGGGCGTGGCCGAGTTGGTCTTTGCCATGTCCTTGATGTTCTCCGAGTTCTTTGGCGGCGAAGCCGGCGTGTCCGGCAACCGGGTGTCGGGTGAAGCCTTTTTTGGTATCACCTACGGCCCCCAAACGCAGATTTACTATCTGATTGCGATCTACACCTTTGTCTGCGTGGCCTTGATGTATGCCTTCACGCAAACGCCGCTGGGTCGCATTTTGAATGCGGTTCGAGACAACCCTGAGCGTGTGGAGTTCATTGGCTACAACACGCAGCGCGTGCGTTACCTGTCCTTCATCATTGCCGGTTTGTTTGCCGGTATTGCTGGCGGTTTGGGCGCATTGAATTTTGAAATTGTGACCGCCGAAGTGGTGGGTGCGGGTCGCTCTGGCGCGTATTTGCTGTTTACTTTTTTGGGCGGTGCCACCTTTTTCTTTGGTCCCATTTTGGGCGCGATTTTGATGGTGATTGCTTTCGTGCTGTTGTCTGAATTCACCAAAGCCTGGTTGCTGTACTTGGGCCTGGTCTTTCTTTTCATGGTCATGTATGCGCCAGGCGGCTTTGCCAGCTTGTTGATGATGAACCTGCGGGTGGCCTCATTTGGCAAGCTGCGGCAAATTTGGGTGAGTTACTTGGGCTTGCTCTTGACGGGCTTGGTCATGTTGATGGGGGCTGGCGCCATGATCGAAATGATCTACCACCTGCAACTGAATGCGGCTTTGGGAGATACCTTGAAATTCATGGGTGTGACACTGAATGCCAAGGGCATAGACAGCTGGGTCGGTTCGGCCTTGGTGATGCTCACCGGCCTGGGCTTGTTTGAAGTCACACGCCGTCATTACTTGCATGAGTGGGGTCTGATTCAGACCGATATTGAAAAAGAAATTAAACGCCGGGAGACTGCGTGATGTCCTACGCACTCGAACTCAAAGATTTGCGCAAAAGTTTTGGCAAAACGGAAATCATCCGTGGCGTCAATTTAGCGGTCCAACCCGGCGAACGTGTGGCCATCATTGGCCCCAACGGAGCGGGAAAATCTACCTTGTTCAATTTGATCAGTGGACGCTTTGGCCCCACCAGCGGTGAGATCTTACTCAATGGCCAAGCCATTGCGCACAAAAAACCCTACGAGATCAACCGCATGGGTTTGTCACGCAGTTTCCAAATCACCAACATCTTTCCAAAGCTGAGCGTGTTTGAAAATCTGCGCTGCGCTGTGCTGTGGAGCCTGGGCTACAAATACACTTTCCTGAAGTTTTTATCGGGTCTGCGCGATGCGAACGAACAGACGGAAAAGTTCTTGGCGATGATCAAGCTTGATAAAAAACGCGATGTCTTGGCCATGAACCTGACCTACGCGGAGCAGCGCGCCTTGGAGATTGGTGTGACCATTGCAGGCGGCTCCGATGTGATTTTGCTGGACGAGCCCACCGCCGGCATGAGCAAAAGTGAAACCACGCGCTTCATCAGCCTGATCAAGTCGGTGACCGAAGGCAAAACCCTGCTCACCGTGGAGCACGACATGGGTGTGGTTTTTGGTCTGGCCGACAAGATTGCGGTGGTCGTCTATGGCGAGGTGATTGCCTTTGATGTGCCCGAAGCCGTAAGGGCCAACCCGAAAGTCCAAGAGGCCTATTTAGGCTCAGCGGTCGCAGACACACAAGTGGGAGGCCACTGAGATGTTAAAAATGAACAACTTGCATGCCTTCTACGGTAAAAGCCATGTCTTGCATGGCGTGGGCTTTCATGTGGCGCCGGGTGAAATCGTGGCCTTGTTGGGTCGAAACGGCTCGGGCCGCTCCACCACCGCGAAAGCCATCATGGGATTGGTTGACTGCGAAGGTGAGATCCTCTGGAAAGGCAAATCCATTTTGGGGAAAAAGGCGTTTGAAATAGCGCACCTGGGCATCGGCTATGTGCCCGAGAACCGTGATATTTTTCCTAAGCTCACCGTGCACCAAAACTTGTTATTGGGGCAAAAGCGCTCGGGGCAAAGTGGTCGGTGGTCGTTTGACGACATGTACGACATGTTTCCGCGATTGAAAGAACGCCAACATACCGAGGCCGGAGTTTTGTCGGGTGGTGAGCAACAAATGCTGACGCTGTGCCGCACCTTGATGGGCGACCCCGAGTTGATCATCATTGATGAACCCACAGAAGGCTTGGCGCCTAAGATCGTGGAGTTGGTCGGTCAGTATCTGCAAACGCTCAAACAAAAGGGGATATCGGTCCTGTTGATTGAGCAAAAGCTCACGATCGCCATGAGTATCTCGGACCGCGCCTTGGTCATGGGCCATGGCAGCATCGTGTTCGATGGGACGCCGGATGGACTTCGTGCCGACAATTACATTCGCAAAGAATGGCTGGAAGTCTGAAGTCGTCTCGACTGCGACACTGGACCGTTTCAATTTTCATCACTTACCCTAAAATCACAAAAAAGAACGCCCGTTCTATTTTGTAAATCGTTTCACTTTCTGAGGAAATAAAGCATGACGGCTGAATACAAAGTCCATGGCGACGTGGCAGTGATCACAATGGCCAACCCCCCGGTGAACGGTTTGGGATTGTCCACACGTTTGGGCATTACCGACGGCATTGCAAAGGCCAATGCCGACAGCGCGGTCAAAGCGATCGTCATCACTGGCGCAGGCAAAGCCTTTTCGGGCGGCGCTGACATCCGTGAGTTTGGCTCGCCCAAAGCGACGCAAGAACCGAATTTGCTGAGCGTGATTCGGGTTTGCGAAAACTCCGCGAAACCTGTTGTGGCAGCGATTCACTCGGTGGCCATGGGCGGCGGCTTGGAATTGGCATTGGGTTGCCACTACCGCATTGCCGCACCAGGCGCCAGCATCGCGCTGCCTGAAGTCAAGCTCGGCTTGATTCCTGGCGCCGGTGGCACCCAGCGTTTGCCACGTGTGATTGGCGTGGAACCCGCGCTGAACATGATTGTCAGTGGTGAACCCATCAAGAGCGAAATGCTGGCCATGCTGCCCGGACAAAAGCTGTTTGATCAAATGGCCGCTTCGGCCGAATCTCTGTCCGAAGAAGCGCTGGCCTTGGCCCGTAAAGTGGCAGCGACCCATGCCGACGGCACACCCAAGCCTTTGGTCAAAAACTTGCCATGTAAACACCCCCAAGGTGACGCTTACTTCCAGTTCGCGCGCAATATGGTCAAAGGCATGTCGAAAAACTTTCCAGCTCCCGGCAAATGCGTGGACGCGGTGCAAGCGGCCACACGGCAAAAGTTCGATGACGGCATGGTCACCGAGCGTGAAATTTTCACCAACTTAATGTTCACACCGGAGTGCCGCGCGCTGCGTCACATCTTTATCGCCGACCGCGCCGCATCCAAAATTGCAGACGTACCAGAAGACACCCCAAAACGCAGCATCGACAGCGTGGCGGTGATTGGCGCTGGCACCATGGGCGGCGGCATTTCCATGAACTTCTTGAATGCGGGCATTCCCGTCAAGATGCTGGAAATGAAGCAAGACGCGCTGGACCGGGGCGTAGCCACCATCCGTAAGAACTACGAATCCCAAGTCAAAAAAGGCAAGCTCAAGCAAGACAAGTACGAGCAGCGCATGGCGCTGTTGACCACCACGCTAAGCTACGACGACATCGGTCAAGCCGATCTGGTGATTGAAGCGGTGTTTGAAGAAATGGGCGTCAAAGAAGCCGTGTTCAAAAAGCTCGACGAAGTGATGAAACCCGGCGCCATCTTGGCGTCCAACACATCCACTTTGGATGTGAACAAAATCGCATCGTTCACCAAGCGTCCGCAAGACGTGGTGGGCATGCACTTTTTCAGTCCCGCCAACGTGATGAAACTACTGGAGGTGGTGCGCGGCGCCCACACTGCCAAAGACGTTTTGGCCACCGTGATGGCTTTGGGCAAGAAAATCAAGAAAACCTCGGTGGTGTCTGGCGTCTGCGACGGCTTCATTGGCAACCGCATGATTGAACAGTACAGCCGTCAAGCGGGTTTCTTGGTGGACGAAGGCTGCACCCCCGCGCAAGTGGACAAAGCGGTGGAGAAATTTGGTTTTGCCATGGGGCCATTCCGCATGGGCGATTTGGCTGGCAATGACATTGGTTGGGCCATTCGCAAGCGCCGTGCGCTGGAACGCCCTAACATGATGTACAGCAAGACCGCTGACCTGCTCTGCGAAATGGGCCGTTACGGTCAAAAAACCGGTGCCGGTTGGTACGACTACCAAGCCGGTAAACGCGACGCGATCCCCAGCGCCGTGGTCGTGGACATGATCGAGAAACACCGCGCAGCGCAAGGCATCACGCCGCGCAAGATTTCAGACGAAGAAATTGTGCAGCGTCTAGTGTTTGCCTTGGTTAACGAAGGCGCCCACATTGTGGAAGACGGCATTGCCGGCAAAGCCAGCGACATCGACATGGTGTACCTGACCGGTTATGGCTTCCCGATTTTCCGCGGTGGCCCGATGTTGTACGCCGACCAAGTGGGTCTGTTCAACGTGGTGCAAGCCATGAATCGTTTTGCCAAGAATCCGCACGATGATGCATCCTTCTGGCAACCTGCTCCGCTTTTGGCCCGTTTGGCAGCTGAAGGCAAAAGCTTCAACTGATTTTTTGTTTTTTGCGGGACAGACTTTGAGCTCTGTTCCGCCTCTGAAAGGTTTTTCATCATGACCAACGTTGTTATTGTTTCGACCGCACGCACGCCTCTGGCCAAAAGCTGGAAGGGCGCTTTCAACATGACCCACGGCGCCACCTTGGGTGGCCATGCCGTGCAACACGCTGTGCAGCGCGCGGGTATTGAAGGTGCCGAGGTGGAGGATGTGATCATGGGTTGCGCCACGCCAGAAGGTGCAACCGGTGCCAACATCGCTCGCCAAATCGCCTTGAAAGCCGGTTTGCCTATTTCCGTTTCCGGCTTGACCGTGAACCGTTTTTGCTCCTCGGGTCTGCAAACCATTGCTTTGGCGGCGCAGCGCATCATTGCGGGTGAAGGTCAGATCTATGTGGCCGGTGGCGTGGAAAGCATTTCTTGTGTGCAACAAGAAATGAACCAGCACATGCTGCAAGACCTGTCCTTGGCCAAGACCAAGCCTGAGATTTACTGGAGCATGCTGCAAACCGCCGAGCAAGTGGCCAAGCGCTACAACATTGGCCGTGACCGCATGGACGAGTATGGAGCAGGCAGTCAACAAAAAGCCTGTGCTGCGCAGGCTGCAGGCTTGTTTGATGCCGAAATCGCGCCCATCACGGTGCTGGCCGGTGTGGCCGACAAAACCATGGGCTTGATGACCAAACAAGTGACCGTGAGCAAAGACGAAGGTACCCGTGAAGGCACCACCGTCGAAGCCATTGCGGGCTTGCGTTCGGCATTGCCAGGCGGCCTGATCACGGCAGGCAATGCCAGCCAGTTCTCTGACGGTGCTGGTGCGTGTGTCTTGATGGATGAAAAGCTGGCCGAACAAAAAGGCTTGAAGCCTATTGGGCGTTTCCTGGGTTTTGCCGTGGCCGGTTGCGAGCCTGACGAAATGGGCATTGGCCCTGTTTACGCAGTGCCAAAAGCATTGGCGCGATTGGGTTTGACGGTCAATGACATTGATCTGTGGGAATTGAACGAAGCGTTTGCGGTGCAAGTGCTGTACTGCCGCGACAAGCTGGGCATTCCCGCTGATCGCCTGAACGTCAACGGTGGAGCGATTGCGGTGGGTCACCCCTACGGCGTGAGCGGCCAGCGTTTGACCGGCCACGCTTTGATCGAAGGCAAACGTCGCGGCGCCAAGCGCGTGGCGGTGACCATGTGCATCGGTGGCGGCATGGGCGCTTGCGGCATTTTCGAAGTGCTGTGATGTTGGTCCGCGTTGATGCCTGATCAACGCGAAGGGCGGTTGGCTTTGAGCTGGCCGCCTTTTTTTATTTTTTGAACTTGGATGAGCACCATGAGTTTGCGCCCCACCGTTGATTTCTTGCTGCACGATTGGCTTCAAGTTGAGCGCCTTCAGTCCCGTGAGCGCTTTGCGGACCACAGTCGCGAAACCTTCGATGCCGTGCTCGACACCTGTGAGCGCATTGCGCGGGAAAAGTTTGCGCCATTCAATCGCTTGGTCGATACCCAAGAGCCGCAATTTGACGGCGAGAAAGTCATTCTCCCGCAAGCCACCCAAGATGCCTATGACTCCTATGCGGCTTCCGGCATGCTCAGCGCAGCGCAGAACTATGACATCGGTGGCATGCAATTGCCCTATACCGTCGAAGCTGCTGCCAACTCCTTTTTCTCTATCGCCTCGGTGAGCATTGGCTCTGGCATGCTGACCACGGGTAATGCCAATTTACTGATGGTGCACGGCACGGAGATGCAAAAGAAGGTGTTTGCATTGAATGAGTTCTCGGGGCGTTTCTCAGGCACCATGTGCCTGAGTGAGCCTCAAGCGGGCTCTTCACTCAGTGACGTGATGACCCGTGCGGTTCCTGATGGCGACGACTTCGATACCGAGCCCCTTGGCGCCCGTTACCGCTTGACCGGCAACAAAATGTGGATCTCTTCAGGCGAACACGAGCTGTCAGAAAACATCATTCACCTGGTGTTGGCCAAAATTCCAGATGCCCAGGGCCAACTGGTACCAGGGGTCAAAGGCATTTCATTGTTCATCGTGCCCAAGAAAATGGTGAACACCGAAGGACAACTCACCGGCGAACGCAATGACGTGGCTCTGGCCGGTTTGAACCACAAATGTGGCTGGCGCGGCACAACCAATACCTTGCTGAATTTTGGCGAGGGCAAGTACCCCGTGCGAGGTCAATCTGGCGCCGTGGCTTATCTGGTGGGCAAACCCGGAGAGGGTCTGCGTTGCATGTTCCATATGATGAATGAAGCCCGGATCGGCGTGGGCTTGGCCGCCACCGTGCTGGGCTTGGCCGGTTATTACGCCAGCTTGGATTACGCGAAAAACCGCCCCCAGGGTCGCCCCAGTGGCGCCGGCGGCAAAGACGCCAGTCAACCGCAGGTTCGGATCATTGAGCATGCGGACATCAAGCGCATGCTGCTGGCGCAAAAAGCTTATTGCGAAGGCGCATTGGCATTAGCTTTGTACAGCGCCCGTTTGGTCGACGAGCAACACACGGGAGCTGCCGAAGACGCTGACGTGGCCCGTTTGCTGCTCGAAGTGCTGACCCCGATCGTCAAAAGCTTTCCCAGCGAGTGGTGCCTTGAGGCCAACAGTTTGGCGATTCAAATTCACGGGGGCTACGGTTACACCCGCGACTTTCCGGTGGAGCAGTACTGGCGCGATAACCGCCTGAACATGATTCACGAAGGCACGCACGGCATCCAGGCCATGGATTTGCTCGGGCGCAAGGTCTTGATGGAAAACGGCCGTGGCCTGCAACTGCTGGCCGATCGCATGCAGGCCACAGCGGCTAGAGCCGAATCAGCCTGGGCACCGGAAGCGGCCGCTTTGCGTGAGGCTTTGACCCAGATCGGCCAGGCCACGCAGCAAGCCTGGGCGGGCGCCGAACCCGCGCAGGCGCTGGCCAATGCGGTGCCTTATCTGCAAGCCTTTGGTCACACCGTGATCGCTTGGATCTGGCTGGATGTGGCCAGCAGCTTGGACACCGATGTGAGCCCCGCAGCGCAAGGGCGTCGCGCAGCTTGCCGTTATTTCTACCGTTATGAATTGCCCAAGATTGGTGCTTGGTTGGCTGTGGTTAGCAGCCGGGACCCCACTTGCGCAAATCTCCCAGAGGAGGCCTTTTAATGATCCGACACATTGTGATGTGGAACCTGCACGATCAAGCCGAAGGAGCTGACAAGGCCACCAACCTCCATAGAGCCAAAGACTTGTTGCTGTCCTGCGCGCAAGTGGTGCCTGGGATCCGCAGTTTTGAAGTGGCCACAGCCACCCCCGGCTTGGACTGCACGAATGATTTGGTGCTCCATATGCTGCTGGATGACGCGCAGGTGCTAGCGGCTTACCAGAATCACCCGGATCATCTCGCCATCAAACCCTTCATGAAAGCGGTCGTCACAGAGCGTCGCTGCATGGATTTCATTGTTGCTTAAAAGGATCACCATCATGGCACGCACCGTACAACAACTTTTCGATTTAACCGGCCAAGTGGCTTTGGTCACTGGCGGCTCACGCGGCCTGGGTTTGCAAATGGCCCACGCTTTGGGTGAGGCTGGTGCCCGCATCATGGTCAGCTCGCGCAAAGCCGATGACTTGGAAGCCACCGTCGCTGAACTGAAAAAAGCCGGCATTGACGCCCAGTACATTGCGGCAGACTGTGCCAAAGAAGAAGACCTCAGACGCCTGGCCGAAGAGACCGTGGCGCGCATGGGGCCAATTGACATTTTGATCAACAACGCGGGTGCCTCTTGGGGGGCGCCTGCCGAAGAGCACCCCATTGCCGCTTGGGACAAGATCATGAACCTGAACGTGCGGGGCTACTTCATCTTGTCGCAGCATGTTGCCAACTTGTGCATGATTCCACGCAAAAAGGGACGCATTTTGAACATCGCCTCAATTGCCGGTTTGGCAGGCAATCCCGCCGGCATGGAAACCATCGCTTACAACACCTCCAAAGGTGCGGTCATCAACTTCACCAGGGCCTTGGCGGGTGAGTGGGGTGAGCACGGCATCACGGTAAATGCCATTTGCCCGGGCTTTTTCCCGACCAAAATGGCCATTGGTTTGATTGAAAAATTGGGCGCAGACAAAATGGCGCAAGGTGCACCGCTGCGCCGGTTGGGCGATGAGGAAGACCTCAAAGGCCTGACTCTGCTTTATGCCTCAGATGCAGGCAAACACATCACA
Organism: Comamonadaceae bacterium; assembly: GCA_947452785.1. Taxonomy (GTDB): domain Bacteria; phylum Pseudomonadota; class Gammaproteobacteria; order Burkholderiales; family Burkholderiaceae_C; genus Limnohabitans_A. The sequence continues at coordinate 10,234 of CANGDZ010000046.1, forward strand.
GGGCAATGGATGGCGGTCGATGGTGGTGTCAGCGCCATCATTGGCGGCTGAGGCGGGGACTGCGTTCACCATGAGTATTTCATTTGGCGTTCAGATCCCTTTTGTAGATCACCTGGGTTTTACCTTGGAAAAATTCGAAGGAGGGGAGTCCGAGTTGCATTTCGCGCCGCGCCCAGAGCACCTCAATTCTTTCAACGTAGCCCATGGTGGCGCGGTCATGACCTTGTTGGACGTGTCCATGGCCACGGCGGCGCGCAGTGTCGAACCGGACATGGGCGTAGTCACCATCGAAATGAAAACGAGTTTCATGCGGCCAGCACAAGGCGAGGCTGGTTTTACCGTGATCGGCCGCGGTCATCTGCTGCACCGTACCCGCTCCATGGCTTTCACCGAAGCCCATATTTACGATGGGCAAGGCCAGTTGTGCGCCCATGCCACCGGCACATTCAAGTACATGCCACGCCGCACACCCGCAGATGCCCATTCGATTTCGACCGATTAAATAACATTCACAGAGACACTTCATGCCAAGCAATCAAATCATTGTTCTAGACAACCGTCCCCAAGGGGAAGCGAGCGCATCCAATTTCAAATTGATCAGCGCTGAAGTCCCAACCCTGCAAGAAGGCCAGGTATTGGTGCGCAATCACTTTTTGAGTCTGGACCCCTATATGCGGGGCCGGATGAATGACAGTAAAAGTTATGCTGCACCGCAACCTTTGGGCCAAGTCATGGAAGGCGGCACGGTCGGTGAAGTGATTGAAAGTCGAAATCCGAAGTTCCAGGCCGCCGACATTGTGGTGGGGCGAGGCGGCTGGCAACACTACACCGTCATCGAGCCTTCTGCGATCGGTGGGTATCGCAAGGTCGACACGACCCATATTCCCATGAGTCATTTTTTAGGTGCAGTCGGCATGCCAGGGGTCACGGCTTGGTATGGTTTGGTCAAAATCATTGCCCCCAAAGCGGGCGAAACGGTGACTGTGAGCGCGGCCAGTGGTGCTGTCGGAAGTGCCTATGGCGCTTTGGCCAAGGCCCGCGGTTGCCGTGTGGTGGGCATTGCGGGTGGAAAAGACAAATGCGACTACGTGGTCAACGTATTGGGCTTTGATGACTGCATTGATTACAAGGCGCACCAAGATGCGTTCTCTTTGTCCAAAGCCTTGAAAGTCGCTTGCCCAAATGGCATTGATGGACACTTTGAAAACGTGGGTGGTATGGTTTTGGATGCCGTCATGATGCGCATGAATGCCTTTTCACGCATGGCCGTGTGCGGCATGATTGCGGGTTATGACGGGGCGCCGTTGCCCATGAGCAATCCCGCCGCCATTTTGATCAACCGCATGAAAGTTGAAGGCTTTATTGTCAGCGAGCACCCCGAGGTCTGGCCGGAGGCGCTGCAAGAATTGGGCAATATGATCGCCTCGGGAAGCTTGAGTCCCCGGGAGTCTGTCGCAGAAGGTCTGGCTGCAGCGCCGCAAGCCTTACTGGGTTTGCTAAAGGGCAAAAATTTCGGTAAACAATTGGTCAAATTGATTTAACGCCAGGCGTTCAACTGAAAGGCATCCATGAGCGACCTGATTCTTCATCACTACCCCACCTCTCCGTTTGCAGAAAAAATTCGACTGGTGTTGGGCTACAAACAGCTATCTTGGAAAAGCGTGATCATTCCCATGATGATGCCCAAGCCCGATGTGGTATCGCTCACAGGCGGCTATCGTCGCACACCCATTTTGCAAATCGGCGCTGACGTGTACTGCGACAGCGCCTTGATTTGTGATGTGCTGGAGCATATTCAGCCCAAGCCCACCTTGTACCCTGCAACGCACAAAGGCTTGGCCCGAATCGTGGCGCAATGGGGCGACAACCTGACCTTTGGTCCCATCATGGCGTTCAATTTCCAGCCCAGTGGCGCTGCGGAAATCATGGGCAACAATCCATCCGAGTGGGTCACCGCTTTTGTGCAAGACCGCCAAGCCATGCGCGGTGGGGCTGCGCGCATGAGCTCCAGCGATGCCGCAGCCACCTACAAAAGCTATCTGCGCCGCCTGTCCGACATGCTGAGCGACCAGCCATTTTTGCTGGGTGATCAACCCTGCGTGGCCGATTTTTCAGCGGCGCATCCCATTTGGTTCACCCAGTACCGTACCCCCTCCGTGGCGAGCGTGCTGGACGCCACGCCCTTGGTCAAAGCTTGGTTGGGCCGGATGATAGCTTTCGGACACGGCCAGTTAACCGAAATCAGCAGTGGGGATGCACTGGCCATCGCCCAGCAAAGCACACCTGCGCCTTTGGGCGATGAACCGTTCCAAGACGATCATGGCATCCCTCTGGGTAGCGAGGTGGTCGTGGCCGCAGACACTTTTGGCACCGAACCCACCACCGGTCTACTGGTGGCGGCTACACGCACCCGTTTGACTTTGCGACGCAGCGACGAACGCGCAGGCACGGTGCATGTGCACTTTCCACGCATAGGCTTCACATTGAAAAAGGCTTCCTCATGATCGAGAACTTCAAAGGCAAAACCGCCGTTCTGACCGGCGCAGGCTCTGGCTTTGGCCTGGAATGTGCCCGCATCGGTGCCCAACTGGGCATGAACCTGGTGTTGGTGGACGTGCAACAAGACGCGCTCGACAAAGCCGAGCAAGAAATGACCGCGCAAGGCGTTCAGGTCTTGGCGCGCAAGGTCGATGTGTCCAACGCCGCTGAAATGCAAGCGCTGGCCGATGCCGTCAAACTACGCTTTGGCGCTCCGCATTTTGTTTTTAACAATGCGGGTGTGGGCTCGGGTGGTTTGGTATGGGAGAACTCACTTGCTGACTGGGAATGGGTGTTGGGCGTCAACGTCTGGGGTGTAGTGCACGGTGTGCGCTTGTTCACACCCATGATGTTGGAGGCCGCGCAAAAAGACCCGAGCTACCAAGGCCATATTGTCAACACCGCCAGCATGGCCGGTTTGCTCACTGCGCCGAACATGGGAATTTACAACGTCAGCAAACACGCGGTAGTGGCCTTGACTGAAACTTTGTACCAAGACCTGAAACTGGTAACCGACCAAATCAGTGCCAGTGTTTTGTGCCCTTACTTTGTGCCCACAGGCATCACCCAAAGCCAGCGCAACCGTCCTGCCGCATTGGCGGAAGACAAACCCACACAAAGCCAAATGATTGGTCAGGCCATGAGCGACAAAGCCGTCAGCAGTGGCAAAGTGTCGGCTAACGAAGTGGCGCACAAAGTCTTTGACGCGGTCGCTTCTGGCCAGTTTTATGTCTACAGCCATCCCCAAGCCTTAGGCAACGTGCAAAGCCGGATGGAGGCCATAGTTCAGCAACACAATCCGCCAGACCCATTTGCGGCACGGCCCGATGTGGGAGAGAAGCTGCGTGCAGCTTTGAGATCCCACTGATTTCAAATCAAAGTCCGTTTTGAAAATGAAAGACCTCGATCAGTGTCATTGCTGATCGGAGTATGTCTTTGCCGACCACTCGCGTTCATCGCGGCTGTTGGTGAGATTCCACAGCGTCTGGGATTTGTTCAGGCGCGCACCGCCGTCCCTGATCAAAGGTTGCCACACCAAACTGGCTGTGGTGGTTGACCAAGCGTTCAAAAATGCGTCAAAGGGGATGGCGATAAACAAGCCTTTGTCGAAGCTGCCTTCGCCAAAAGTGGCCGAGGAAATATTGGTTTTGGTGACCCATGCCCCCATACGCATACCGTTGTCAAAACGGCGAGCAACCTCCAAGGTTGCACCCCTGTCGCCTGCCAGATATTGACCGATCAGCAATTTGGCTTCGGTCCCTTTCCAGCCGGTGTCCCAGTAAGCGGTCACGTGACCACTGTTGACCCGGTAGTCTCGCAAGCTCAGGCGCTGATCAAAGTCACGTTGCGCCAATCGATTTATATCGGCACCGATCGCCCAGCGCTCTCCCAGGGGTCGCCACAAGACTTCAGCGCCCACGCCGGCAAACATGGACTCCAGTGCGCCGGCATACGCCAGGCTGTGCAGACCATCGCCCCACTGGTTCATTTGATTGACTTGGGCCATGGGCATGGTGAGGCGCTCAGTGGTCAAGTACTCTCGAACATAGGTCCTGACGCGCGGTAAATTGCTGGGTGCGGTGTAGTGGTAATTGCCATAGTTGTCGAGCACGCGTGCATTCAAGGTCCCTTGTGCCCATGCCCCTTGCCAGAGCGGCCACTGTCCTTGTGCCGTGGCATTTAAGGCATACAAATAACCGTCCGGGCCGCCCAGATGCTGCTGATAACCGATCCCCAAACTGCCCGAGGGCGCACTTGTTTTCACCTTCTGTTTGGGAATGATTTCTGTGGCTACAGGCTCTGAGGCGTGGATGGCTGCTTTGCCTTGCCAAGCATAGCGAGAATCTGCCCAAGAAGCCCGGTCAATCAGTCGACTGCTGACGGGTATGCCTTGTTGCATCAGGACAAACTGAGCGGCGCGTATGTGGTTGGGTGCAAGTTCATGTACCACGCCCATCCCCCGGTCAATCCGCTCGGACAATGAGAACCCTTGTGCATTATCGAGTTCAATGACCCATGTGTTTGCTTCTTGGTGCAGTCCATGCACCGACCAGCCGGTTTGTTGGGCGATTGCCTCAACTGCGCTGGAGCTGGGCAAGCGGGTGTCTTTTTGGGGTGGTTGCGCAGTTGTCATGTCAATGGCTGTCTTGAGCATCGTGGCTACAGGCGCCATCGCAGGTTGCCTCACAGGCCAAGCTGCGGGCTCACCGCGCTTGATGCGAGACAGTTGTGACAAATCGGTGCTCAAACTCAATCCCACCATCCACTGATTTCCGCGCTCATAACCCAAGCTCAAACTCAAAGGTCCGCTATGCCAAGCCAGCCCCCAATTGAGCGGGCTGCGAGCGCCGCCCAGATCATTGCTAAAGGGCTCATGTTGGTAATTGTTACCGTCCAGTTCCACTTTCATGACGAGATCGGACACGGGCGTTTGCCACTGAACACCCCCGATCAATGCGGTACGTCCAGTAAACAAGGGAGACAATTGGGCTGTTCCACCGGAACCCGTATCCCCGCCTTGCCTTGTCGCAAATCGCTGGCCCAAAATCCGCAAGGGGTTTGACAGATTGCCGCGTGCACCCAAATAACCCCAACCCAAGCCCAGACTCATGTCCAAACTCTTCCAACGTTTGGAGCCCACCACGTATTCCCCTGCAAAAAGACCTGTCCCCCCCGGGTCGCGCAGACCGACGGCGACAGCAGGGCGATTGGCTGTTTCATCCAGCATGCGCCATTTGATTTCGGAGGACTTGTCTTTATAGCCCTGGTTGCCTGCGATCGAAGGACCATAAAGTTGGTTCGTGATGTTGGTATACCGCACGCCCAACTCCAGCGAGTCAAATGGGCTCAGTGTCAGGGTTGTGTGGGTATAGGGCCAAACACGGTTAGCCGTGATGCTGACATGGCCGGCCGAAGGTGTTCGGGCCGAAGGCGTTTGCAGCAGGCCTGACATGCCCCAATCGTTCACAAACACAGCTGAATTCCGTGGTTCCTCGCTGGACACCAGGGGCAAGCTTGCTGCCGTACTTGAACCTTGTGCAACACCCTGGGTTGCGATGAATTTGGCTATCCTGCGGGACAACTTTGGTGAGTAATTTGTGGGCGGCACCCATAGCCATGCGCCGGGTGCGGGTGCTTCTTGTTGTTGAGCGTTCCATTCACTGACATTGAGGCTGCTTACTTGCCCGTCAGGTTGAATCAGCCAAACGGTATCTGTTTTCTTGTCCACGCCACAAGCTTTCAAATAGTCGCTGGCCCATCTTTGAGGTAAAACGTTGACATCGCACCATTGGGTTTCTGGGGTGATCACGCGAACATGTTGAGGTCTTGAGGTGATGACCAGTTCATCATCTGAGCCGGTGATGGGTTCCAACGCCGAGTTCGTCTGCATCAGCCAGGGGTCTTGCAGAAACAGAGGCTTTCGGCCTGTGATGGGCATAGCCGCAAGCATGTTTTTTAAATCACCCAACCAAGCGGCGCGTTGCGGATGCAACTGCGCGCGAGAAGACAGCTCGAGCAAGATGGCTGTTTTTTCTTTTTCTTGTAGCGCTGCCTCAGACTTTGAATTCCACATCAACCCCGGCATGTACATGACACCAGATAGGTCTGAGCGGTTTTGCGTCAGCCAAGCTCCCAGCCTGACACCGGCAGGCACCGCAATTTTGAGCGAGCGATTTGAAGTAGGCTCGGTCCTCTCTTCGGCATGCACCAGCAATGGGCAAACCAAAACAAAGGCGCCTAAACAGCGCCCAAATAAATGTGTCATGTGGAAGGTCTGGATTTGTTTGCTGGCCATGTTTGCCAGCGCAAACACCATTCCGTGCTCATGCACCTTTGACCAGCTATGGTTTGGTTGAATTCATTCACGGCAAAAATAGCCAAGCGTTGGCCTGTGGCAACGTCCACTTCTTCAACCCAATTCAAGTTTCGAGCCTCCTCGACCCAGGGCATGGGGCGGGGCGTTGCATGCAAATTTTTCTTTTCGATGCGCTGCACCAAGCCCATGCGAAACCCTGGCTGTACATCGGTGGTTTGGCTGAATTGGGATGAATTAGAGGATGTAGCCACTGTTTCAGAGGTCAAATTCCAAGTGCGAAGCGGCTCAGCTATTCCCACCAAGCGGCCTTGAACCAAACGGACAATCACACCATCGGCACTCACCCAGACACTGGCCTCCCCGAAAGGGTTTTTTTCATTTCCGACCCAAACCAGCAGCGCCTCCCGGCCCTGCTCTTCAACCAGCAGGTAACGAACACCAGGCCGAAGGGTGGTGCTCCGAACGTCTTGGTGCGTTGGCATTACCTCTTGTTGAAGGGTCAAAAGTCCCGCCTTCATACCCGAGCTGCAAGCACCAACCAGCAAGCAAACTGCAGAGATAAAAACAAGATAAATACAACGCATCGCCACCTCTGATCAGAAGGTGCCGGTTGTCCCGGTGGTGCCAGACGTACCGGTGTCACCGCTGTTAATAAGTACGGCACCAATAGTCAAGACACCAGCAAGACCAATGAATTGGTTCAGACCGATGACACCACGCGCGAGTTGGACTGCAGAAACAATGGAGGCCGGCGCGATAGGTGCCTCCACGGCAGGCGGCAACGGGAGTACTTGGGTCACCTGAGGTACATTCACCACGGGCGCTGGCGCAGTGGCTGGCTTGATGGGGACGGGCAAAGCCGGAACCGGACGTGGGAACGCAGCGCCAAACCAATTATCGCAATCCTTCATCGTCACCCGCACAGGTTGACCCAACCTGTCCATATAAACGTTCACCTGCATATCGCTGCTGAAGGGCACGTACTTACCTTGGAGTGGCAAGGCGACACCATCCCGTCCGCCTCGTCGTGACGCACCAAGGTCGCATGCGCCTCGTTTGTAATCGTTGATGGAATAACCCAGCGACTGCACATCGTCTTGTGGAATGCCCAGATCTTTCAACGTCATGGTTTGAACACGGGCCTCACCAGAGCGCAGTAATGGCGGTTTACGCGTAAAAGATGTGTAAAACTTGGCCGTACCAGCGGTCATCGCCGCGTCACACTCGGCGGCAGTGTCATAGCCTACGTTGCCATGAACGTCGGTAACCATTCCAGCATGTACGCTTGTGGTGGCGACCATGCTCAGGACCATAGCACTGGCGGCATAGTAATTTAGATTTTTCATGGCTTTCTCCTAAACAAAATTTGATTCTTTGAAATTCTCAATTTCATTTAAATATAATACTTTATATATTATTTATATGTGCCTTACATCACTTATAAACTAATAATTTTTCCATTTTTGATGTTTTTTGTCTGGGTAGTTATTATTTTTTAGAGAAGGGACTTTTAATTATTCGAGGGGGCATCATCCCGTTCATTTCCCTGAGGTCTCAGCAAACTTCATCAGGTGGCGCATTGATGTCGGTTGAAAGAGGCCTCAGGGGCGATCAAGGCGGTATCGGGATGTGGCAAACTGCCCGGCTTGCCTGCAGTACCCAGAGATCAACAATGCAAAAAATCATGGCCCAATTGGCCGCAGAGATTCAGATACGACCTGAGCAGGTCAAAGCCGCCGTGGACTTGCTGGACGGTGGGGCCACAGTGCCCTTTATTGCGCGATACCGCAAAGAGGTCACCGGCAATCTGGACGACATTCAGTTGCGCGAACTGGAATACCGCTTGGGCTATTTGCGCGAAATGCAGGATCGCCGCGCGACCATCCTCAAAAGCATTCAAGAGCAGGGCAAGTTAACGCCAGAGTTGCTGGCCGCCATCGATGCCGCGGCGACCAAACAGGAGCTGGAAGACCTGTATCTGCCCTACAAACCCAAGCGCCGCACCAAGGGCATGATGGCTCGCGAGGCCGGCATTGAACCGCTGGCGGACCGTCTATTTGAAGATCCCTCGCTGAATCCCCACGATCAAGCACAAGCCTTTCTACAACCCGCAGGCGCACCGGAGGGCACGGATTTTTCCACCACCGCAGCGGTCTTGGACGGCGTGCGCGACATTTTGTCGGAGCGCTGGGCCGAGGACGCAGGATTGGTGCAAAGCTTACGCGAATGGCTCTGGCAGACGGGTCTGTTCAAAAGCAAGCTCGCCGACGGCAAGGACGAGAACCACGCCGATGTGTCCAAATTCCGTGATTATTTTGCGTATGACGAACCCATTTGCCGAGTGCCTTCGCATCGCGCTTTGGCCGTGTTTCGTGGTCGCGCCCTGGAGATGCTCGACGCCAAACTGGTACTGGCGGTGGAGCCCGAACCCGGCCAACCCAGCTTGGCCGAAGGCCGCGTGGCCAACTACTTGGGCTGGAGCCACAGCCAGCGCCCCTCAGACGATCTGATTCGCAAGTGCGTCGCTTGGACCTGGCGCGTCAAGCTCAGCCTGTCGACCGAGCGTGACTTGTTCACCCGACTGCGTGAAGAGGCCGAAAAAGTGGCCATCAAGGTGTTTGCCGATAATCTGCGTGACCTGCTGCTGGCCGCGCCCGCGGGCCCACGCGTGGTCATGGGTCTGGACCCGGGCATCCGTACTGGAGTCAAGGTAGCGGTGGTCGACACGACGGGCAAATTGGTTGAGACCGCCACGGTGTATCCGCACGAGCCGCGCAAAGACTGGGATGGCTCTTTGTTCACCCTGGCCAAATTGAGCGAAAAACATGGCGTGAACCTGATTGCCATCGGCAACGGTACAGCCAGCCGCGAAACCGACAAGCTGGCGGCAGACCTGATCAAGCAACTGGCCAAGCTGCACAACGGCGTTGAGATTCAAAAAGTGGTGGTCAGCGAAGCCGGCGCCTCGGTGTATTCGGCTAGCGAGTTTGCCTCACAAGAAATGCCCGATGTCGATGTGAGCCTGCGCGGTGCGGCCAGTATTGCGCGTCGCCTGCAAGACCCCTTGGCCGAGTTGGTGAAGATCGATCCGAAATCGATTGGCGTGGGCCAATACCAACACGACGTGAATCAAAGCGAATTGGCCCGCACACTTGAAACCGTGGTCGAGGATTGTGTGAACGCGGTCGGAGTGGACTTGAACACGGCCAGCGTGCCTTTGCTCTCCCGCGTCTCGGGTTTGTCGGGCAGTGTGGCCAAGTCGGTGGTGCGTTGGCGCGAAGCCAACGGTGCCTTCAAGACACGACAAGACTTGCTGAAAGTCACGGGCTTGGGTGCCAAAACCTTTGAGCAAAGTGCCGGGTTTTTGCGCATTCGCGGTGGTGACAATCCACTCGATATGACCGGTGTGCACCCTGAAACCTATCCGGTGGTGGAGCAAATCATCCTCAAAACGGCCAAGCCGATTCAGGACATCATGGGGCGCAGCGAAGTGCTCAAAGCGCTCAAGCCCGAGCTGTTTGTGAGCGCCAAATTTGGCGCCATCACCATCCAGGATATTTTGGGTGAGCTGGAAAAGCCGGGGCGTGATCCGCGCCCAGACTTTAAAGTCGCGCGCTTTAACGAGGGCGTGGACGACATCAAAGACTTGAAAGAAGGCATGATTTTGGAAGGCACGGTGAGCAATGTGGCAGCCTTTGGCGCTTTCATTGACCTGGGCGTACACCAAGATGGTCTGGTGCATGTGAGCCAACTCAGCCACAAATTTGTCACCGATGCCCGCGAGGTGGTGAAAACCGGCGATATCGTCAAAGTGCAAGTCGTTGAAGTCGACGTGGTGCGCAAACGCATTGGACTGACCATGAAACTCGGCGAAGCGCCTGGCCGCAAAGATGGCCCCCGCGATAACCGCTTTGAAGGCGCCGGGCGTGACCAGCGCCAGCGTAATGGTGGCCATGGCGGTCACTCGGGGCAGGGCAGTGGCTTCACCTCGCCCCCTGCTACAGGCTCGGCCATGGCGTCGGCCTTTGCCAAGTTGCAAAGCTTGAAGAAATAAGCCGTGCAAGCCCTGCGCATCTACGCTGGCCCCAAGGCCTTGGCCCATATCCGTGAGCATGGACTAAGGCCAGAGCACGTGGGTGTGATTCCCGGCGCTGCCGGTGGTCCCAAGGGTTTGATCTTGGGTCCGCTGGATCGGTTTTTGTTTGGCGAATGGCTGCCACAAAGTAGCCAGTCTGTGGATTTGGTTGGGGCCTCCATTGGCGCTTGGCGCATGGCCACAGCGTGTTTGCATCAACCAGTCCAAGCCCTGCACCGCCTCGAGCACGATTACATCCACCAGCACTACGAATTACCAGAAGGTCAAAAACGTCCCTCTGCAACGCAAGTGAGCGCCGAATTCGGCCGCAATTTAACGGCCTTTTATGGCGGACGCATTGAAGAAGTGCTGCAGAACCCGCGTTATCGACTTCATGTGCTGACTTCGCATGGTCAAGGACTGTTGCAACGCGAGCACCCTTGGCTCACACCCTTGGGCTATGCCGGCGCGTTTTTCAGTAACGTCATTCACCGTCCGGCCATGGGCGCTTCGTTGGAGCGGGTGGTTTTTTCGACCCATGCCGAGCTGCCTTTTGATGCCCGTGACTACCGCACCCGGCAGGTGGCCTTGACGCATGAGAACTTCAAGCCCGCGGTGCAAGCCAGTTGCTCGATTCCCTTTGTGCTGCAGGCTGTGCACGACATCCCCGGCGCCCCGGCAGGGGCGTATTGGGACGGCGGCATCACCGACTACCACCTGCACCTGAACTACAAAGGGTTGGTGTTGTACCCGCATTTTCAGCAAGCCGTGGTGCCGGGCTGGTTGGACAAGTCCCTGAAGTGGCGGCACAAGTCGACCGCATTTTTGGACAACACCATCGTCTTGGCACCCAATCCCGAATGGGTGCAAACTCTGCCAAATGGCAAGCTGCCCGATCGCAGTGATTTCATGTCATACGCCAACGACCTGACCGGGCGCATTCAGGCTTGGTCAGGCGCCGCGCAAGCCAGCCAGCAACTGGCCGATGAATTTGCCCTGTGGGTGCACGACCCCAAAGCCGACCAGGTTCGGTCCCTGTAACGGCCATGGGGTTGACGCCTAAGGAGGATTTCCCATGAGTGAAGCCATTGACTACCTGCACGAAGTCTTCGAGTCCTTAGGCCCCATCACGGCACGCCGAATGTTTGGCGGCTATGGCATTTACCACGACGGGGTGATGTTCGGCCTTTACGCGGCAGGGCGTTTGTATTTGAAGACCGATGCGCAGAACCTGCCGCAGTTCGTCGCCGAACGGTGCGAGCCCTTCACCTTTTCGCAGCGCGGCAAACCCGTGAAGCTGTCTTACTGGTCTGCCCCCGACGTGATCATGGACGACCGGGACCAAGCGCGGATCTGGGCGCGCAGCGCGTTGGATGCGGCCTTGCGTGCGCAACTGGCCAAAAACAAAATAAGCAAAATCTCAACGCGCAAAACCACTTAAGTGGCAGCGCCAAGCGGCTTTACATCGAGGCTTCCAGCATCTCGCGGTATTGCTGCGCTGTGGACAGGCGGGGGTTGGTTTTATGGCAGTGATCGGCCATGGCCCCGTCAATTATGGCGTCAAACCAAGCAGGCTCCACGCCCAAAGCGGCCAAGCCGCTGGCCAGGCCTAATCGGGCGTTCATGGCGGTGATGGCTTGGGCAATGGCTTCGGCAGCCGCCGCAGCGCCCTGGATTTCACCCAAGCCCATGGCGTAGGCCATGCGTTCCATGCGGCGTTCTTTTTGCACCGACTCGGCCGCCGCATTGAAGCGCACCACCGCAGGTAAGAACATGGCGTTCAAAGAACCGTGGTGCAGCTTGGGGTTCACGCCGCCCAGGCTGTGGCTCAGGCTGTGCACACAACCCAAGCCTTTTTGGAAGGCCATCGCGCCTTGCATCGAGGCACTCATCATGTGCAGACGTGCATCGCGGTCCTGGCCGTTTTGGGTCGCGCGTTCAATGTGAGCCCAGCCACGCGTCAAACCATCCAAGGCAATGCCATCGGCCGGCGGGTTGAAGGGCGCAGCCATGAAAGTTTCCATGCAATGCGCAATCGCATCCATGCCGGTGGCGGCAGTCAAACCGGCAGGTAAACCCATGGTCAATTCAGGATCGCAAATGGCGGCTTTGGGAACGATGAACCAAGAGTGAAAGCCCAATTTTCGTCCATCGTCGACGATCAAAATGGCACCTCGTGCCACTTCGCTGCCGGTTCCACTGGTGGTGGGCACGGCAATGATAGGCGCTACTTTGTCGGTGATTTTGAGCGAGCCGCCTTCAATGGTGGCGTAGGTTTTGAGTGGACCTTCGTGGCTCACGGCAATGGACACGCATTTGGCGCAATCGATGGACGAGCCGCCGCCGACCGCGATCAGGCCATCACATTGCTGTGCTTTGTACATGGCGGTGGCTTCGCGCACGGCCGCTTCGGTCGGGTTGGACGGGGTTTGGTCGTACACCGCTACAGCCACGCCTGGCAGTGCGTCCAGGGCTTTTTGCAAAATGCCAGCGGCTTTGACGCCCGCATCAGTGACGATCAAGGGCCGCTTCATGCCCACCCGAGCGCATTCTTGCTGGAGCAATTGGATCGCACCAAAGTCGATCTGAATTTGGGTGACGTAGTTGATGAAAGACATGAGCAAGACTCCAAACTGAAAACGGGTGACAGGCGACCAGGGCAGGGCGCTGTACGATCTGGGCACATTGTGATTCAGGAATTAGCTTTAGCAAGGCGCTAAGCAAAGCCCAAGGTCACGTTGGCAACACCTCTTTCTGGCAACACCCCTCATTACCCCTGCGCGCCCCATTTTTCATGAGCAGTCACCACACCAACCCGCGCGCGCTGCTAAACGCCGCTGCACGCAACCTGATTGAGCGCATTCACCGCGCAGGCCGCCCGCCCATGCACGCCATGACGGCCGAGCAGGCCCGCGCCTTCTACGACATCGGCGGCCCGATGCTGGACCTGCCCACGCCGGTGGTGGACCGGGTTGAAGACCTCTTCATTCCTGCCCGTGACAGTTATGCCATGCCCGCTCGTTTGTATGCGCCCATGGTGGCGGACGCAGCAAAACTGCCCGTGCTGATGTACCTGCATGGCGGCGGCTTCACAATCGGCAGTCTCACCACGCATGATGTGCTTTGCCGTCAATTGAGCCGTCACGGCCACTGCGCCGTGGTGTCGATGGACTACCGTTTAGCACCTGAACACCGTTTTCCCGTTGCCGTGCATGACAGTTGGGATGCCTTGAACTGGTTGCACCAGCACGGCGCTTCCTTAGGCCTAGACAGCCAGCGCCTGGCGGTGGGCGGCGACAGCGCCGGGGGTACCTTGGCGGCCGTGTGCGCGCTGATGGCGCGGGATGCAGGTTTGAAATTGGCGCTGCAACTCTTGTTCTACCCCGGTTGCGGCGATCGACAAGGCACTCCGTCACACCACGCTTTTGCCGAAGGCTTTTTGCTGGACAAAGAAACGGTGAGTTGGTTTTTTGCCAACTACATCGACGAGGCTGACCGGAGTGACTGGCGCTTTGCCCCATTGAATGCACCAGAGCACAGCGGTCTGTGCCCAGCTTGGATCGGTTTGGCCGAATGTGATCCTTTGGTGGACGAGGGCGTGCTGTACGCCGATGCCTTGCGCATGGCGGCCGTGCCCGTTGATTTGGAAATTTACCGCGGCGTGGTGCACGGCTTTGTGACCATGGGCCGGGCCCTGCCTGACGCGCTCAAGGCCCATGCCGATGCCGGCCGCGCTCTGCAACACGCTTTTGAAAGTTAAACCGATGAAACGCCAGGATTTTCGTTTTTCTCACCGCATGCGCGTGCGCTGGGTCGAGGTGGACATGCAGCAGATCGTGTTCAACGGCCACTATTTGATGTACTTCGACACTGCGGTGACCGATTACTGGCGCCAAGTCGCAATGCCCTATGCCGCGACCATGCAGCAACTCGGTGGCGACATGTACGTAAAAAAAGCCAGTGTGGAATACCACGCCAGCGCCGAGATGGACGACTTTCTGGACGTGTGCCTGCGCTGCGATCGTATCGGCAACTCGTCCATGACCTTTGTCGGCGCCATCTTTCGCGGCGATGAACTACTCATTACCAGTGAGTTGGTCTATGTGTACGCGGACCCGGCGGTGAAGAAAAGCCTGCCTGTACCGCCCGGGCTGCGCGGCATGCTCGAAGCCTTTGAAAAAGGCGAAGACATGGTGGAGTTGCTGACCGGCCCCTGGACGGAGTTGCAAGCCTTGGCCAGCCCCTTGCGCACCGAGGTGTTTGTGAACGAACAAAAAGTGCCGGCTGAAATGGAATGGGACAACGACGACGCCATTGCGGTGCACGCGGTGGTTCTCAACCGCATGGGCATGGTGCTGGCCACCGGCCGCTTGCTGCAAGGGGCGCCAGGTATAGCCCTCATTGGCCGCATGGCCGTCAAAAAACAAATGCGCGGCAGTGACCTGGGTCGACGGGTGCTACAGGGGCTGATCGATGCAGCAAAAGACAGGGGCGACCATCAAGTCATCCTTCACGCCCAATGCAGCGCCGAAGGATTTTACCGTCGCGCAGGTTTCACACCGCATGGCGCGGTGTTTGAAGAAGCGGGTATGGCGCACATCGAAATGCAGCTGTCGCTCTGAGGTTTTCGCGTGAACCTGCCCCTTTGAATTTCAAATATCTTCCAGCAAAGGGTAGGGCAGGGGCATGAATGTCAAAGTGGCGCCATCAGGCGCGCCCACATGCCAGCCCGTTTGTATGCTCTCTAACGTGCCGCTGACCAAGGCATCAAAGCCTTGGTAATGGCCATTTGATTGAAGACGTGCCGCGGCCAGGACCACAGTGCCGCAAGCTTGATCGGGTTCGGTCGGAGTGAAGATCTCTTGACCTGTCAACAAGGCCACCGGGCTGTGCACAAGGGCGGTACGGCGCTTTAAAGTGCCGCGAAACTGGCTACGTGCCACCACTTCTTGACCGGGGTAGCAGCCTTTTTTGAAATTCACGCCGCCCACCGATTCGTAATTGAGCATTTGCGGCACAAATGCCTCGAACACCGCGTGGCTGAGCAGGGTCACGCCACTCATGACCTCGGTCCATTGCCAAAGTTCAGTAGAAATTTCAGGCTCAGCTGATAGGGCATGGCCGGCAGGGGCCAGCCACAAAGCGCGGGGGATGGCGCTGTCACCCACCTTGGCCGGGTAAAGTGCAACGGCGTGAATGCCATCTTGCGACGCGGACTGCCACGGTGCGGCCTCCTGTGGGCCCATGATCGCTTGTGCACTGGCGCCAACCAAGCCGCGCAATTGCCATTGTGCAGAAGCATCGCTGAGTTTGACTTTGGCGCGCATCACAAACATCGACAGGCGTTTCAGTGTTTGAGCCAGTAAGTCCTGGCTCATCACAAACAGCACGGTATCGGGCGCGGTTTTAATCAGCACGCCACTGGCCTGCATGCGCCCTTTTGCTGAGCAAAAGGCCGCTAAACGAGCTTGCCCCACCGGCAACAGCAACACATCTTGGGTCAGTTGGTTGTGCAGAAAGTGGGCCGCTTCTTCGCCTTGGGCCTGAATCACACCCCAATGGGGCAGGGGGGCGCTGCCGCGTTGCAGGAGGGTTTGAGGGAAATCGGTGTCGATAGGGGTATCGGTATGCATCCCTCAATTATCATCCTCACTTCATGACTGCGAAGGTAATAGGGCTGTGCGACGTTGGTTGAAAACATTTTTGTTCGGAGCAGCCCTGCTGATCGTGGTGCTGGGTGCCGGTGCCTACCAGTGGTGGACGCACCCCTTGCATCCGAGCGGCAGCGCTTTGGACCTGACGGTAGAACCAGGCACCACACCCCGCGGCGTGGCTCAGGCCGTGGTCGAGTCCGGCGTTAAAACCTCAGCCGACCTGCTGTTTGTCAGCTTTCGGCTTTCGGGTAAAGCCCGCCAGATCAAAGCGGGAAGTTACGAAATCAGCAACAGCACCACGCCCAAAAGTCTGTTGTTGATGCTGGTTCGCGGCGAGGAAACCTTGAGAACCGTGACCTTGGTGGAAGGTTGGAATTTTCGGCAAGTGCGCCAAGCACTGGCCAAGGCCGAGCAACTCAAACCCGATTCCCAAAGCCTGAGTGGGTCTCAGGTCATGGCGCAATTGGGCCGACCTGAGCAGCACCCAGAAGGGCGCTTTTACCCAGACACCTACACCTACTCCAAAGGTTCCAGCGACTTGGCCATTTTGCAGCGAGCCTTGAAATCGATGGACAAGCACCTGGCGCAGGCCTGGGCCGCTCGTGCGGCGACCACGCCTTTAAAATCCCAAGAAGATGCGCTGATTCTGGCCAGTATTGTGGAAAAAGAAACCGGCAAAGCCGCCGACCGGCCCCTGATTGCGGGCGTATTTGCGAACCGCTTGCGCATCGGCATGATGCTGCAGACCGACCCCAGCGTGATTTACGGTCTGGGCACTGATTTTGATGGCAATTTGCGCCGCAGCGATTTACGCGCCGACACGCCCTACAACACCTACACCCGCACCGGCTTGCCTCCGACGCCGATTGCCATGCCCGGCAAAGCAGCCCTGGCTGCGGCGGTGCAACCCGCCCCCACTTCGGCTTTGTACTTCGTCGCCAAAGGTGATGGCAGCAGCCACTTCAGCAGCAACTTGACCGAGCACAACCGGGCGGTGAACCGCTATCAACGGGGTTTAGGCGCAGCCGAATCGCCAGCCCCTTCGGGCAGTGGACAATAAGAGCTTTCAACATGAGTGCAACATGACACGCGGTTTATTCATCAGCTTTGAGGGGATTGACGGCGCAGGCAAATCGACCCACATTGAAGGTTTGGCCGAGTTGTTTCGTACGCAAGGCCGCCATGTGGCTTTGACCCGGGAGCCCGGCGGCACGCCCTTGTCTGAAAAACTACGCGAATTGGTGCTGCACGACGCCATGGACCCGCTGACCGAAGCCCTGTTGATGTTTGCCGCCCGGCAAGAACACATCGTGCAGGTGATCGTCCCCGCGCTGGCCCGGGGCGACGTGGTCTTGTGCGATCGCTTTACCGATGCCACTTTTGCCTACCAAGGCGGGGGCAGGGGATTTGACTGGCAGATGCTGGAAACGCTGGAGCAATTGGTGCAGCACCGGCCCGGACAATCCCATTTGCTACAGCCCGATTTGACCATTTGGTTTGATCTGCCCCCCCAAGTCGCTGCGGAGCGTTTGGTGCAGGCCCGCGTGCCTGACAAATTTGAGGCCCAGCCCGTGGCGTTTTTTGAACAAGTCCGTAATGGCTATGCACGCCGCTGCGCCCAATACCCCGCGCGCTTTGCGCAGATCAACGCCAACCAAGCGCGTGAAGCGGTGTGGCTGGAGGTTGAAACCGTGGTGTTGAACCTGCTGGCCGCGCACCGAGCCTTGGGGCCTTCCACATGAATCCAATTTTGAACGCGCCCTGGATCGCTGCGCAAACCGAACAGCTGCTGGCCCAAAAGGGCCATGCTTGGATCTTGGCCGGCCCCTCCGGTCTAGGTCAATACGAGCTGGCCTTGACTGTGGCCAGTGCGTGGTTGTGCGAACAACCCACAACGCAAGGTGCTTGCGGTGTCTGCGGCAGCTGCCACGCCATTGCGGTGCGCACCCATGCCGATTTGTGCGTACTGATGCCCGAGACCGTGATGCTCGAGTTGGGCTGGCCTTTGAGCGAAAAAGCCCAAGACGAGATCGACAAGAAAAGCCGTAAACCCTCGAAAGAAATCCGGGTCGACGCCATGCGTGACGCTGTAGAGTTTTCGCAGCGCACCAACGCAAGGGGTCGGGGCAAAGCGGTGTTGATTTTTCCGGCCGAGCGAATGAACCATGTGACCGCCAACGCCTTGCTCAAAACCCTGGAAGAGCCGCCGGGTGATGTGAAATTTGTTTTGGCCACCGAGGCTTCTCATCAATTGCTGCCCACCATCCGCAGCCGTTGCCTGGGCCACAACATGGTCTGGCCAGAACCTGCCCAGGCTTTGGCCTGGTTAGCCGAGCAGGGCGTTACAGCCACTGACGCCGAAGTGCTGCTGCACGCCGCGGGCGGTCGACCGGCTGATGTGCTGCGCCAAGTCGCGGCAGGACAGTCGCCCGCTTGGTGGTCGGGGTTTCCCAAGGCCATGGCGCGGGGCGATGTGTCGGCCTTGTCCGATCTCACACCAGCGCAAGCGATTGAGGCGCTGCAAAAGCTGTGTCACGACCTGGTCTTGTGCCAATCGGGCGCGGCGCCGCGTTTTTTCAAGGCCGAAGTTTTACCGCCCAGCAAGGCCACGCTGTCCACGTTGACGGGTTGGTTCAAACGGCTGAGCACAGCGGCGCGGACTTCCGAGCACCCATTCAATGCCGGCCTGATGCTCGAAGCCTTGGCCAGCGAAGCCCGTTTAGCCATTGTTTCTCCACATTGATGTCGCATTGATTTGCACAGTGATTTTTAGATGTACACCGATTCCCATTGCCACCTGAATTTTCCTGAGCTGCTCCAGCGTTTGCCCGAGATCCGTGCGGCCATGGCCGACGCTTTGGTGACCCGCGCCCTCTGCATATGCACCACCCTGGAGGAGTTCGACAACGTTCACCGTCTGGCCACCAGCTATGACAACTTTTGGGCCACGGTGGGCGTGCACCCGGACAACGAAGGCATCCACGAACCCACTTATGACGAACTGATCGAACGTGCGGCCTTGCCCCGGGTGGTTGCCATCGGCGAGACGGGGTTGGACTACTACCAAATGGACGAGCGCAAAGGCGGGCGCACCTTGGCTGACATGGAGTGGCAGCGCGATCGTTTTCGCACCCACATCCGCGCTGCGCGTGCAACCCATTTGCCCTTGGTGATCCACACCCGTTCGGCATCCGACGACACACTGGCGATCTTGAAAGAAGAGGGCGAATGTGGCGACGCGCTGTCCGCGGGCGGTGTTTTTCACTGTTTCACCGAGTCCATGACCGTGGCCCGTGCCGCACTGGATATGGGCTTCTACATTTCGTTGTCAGGCATCTTGACCTTCAAAACAGCGCACGAACTGCGTGAAGTGGCCCAATTTGTGCCCAATGATCGCTTGCTGATTGAAACCGATAGCCCTTATTTGGCGCCTGTGCCGTACCGCGGCAAAACCAATTCACCCGCTTACGTGCCCTATGTGGCCAAGTTACTGGCCGAGTTGCGCGGTGGGACACCCGAAAACATGGGGCACTTGACCAGTCAGAATTTCGATGCATTATTCACCAAAGTCAGTGCTTAAACGCCCTTTCAAGTTCAAGTTATTAATTAAAAGTAATTTATGAGAAATATCATAAAGAGCCTTGTTTTAATTGTAATTTCACTTTTTTCAGGGCTGACAAAAGCAGGCTCCTATGAGGATTTTTTCAAAGCCATCCCCGCGGACGATGTGCGCACGGTCACCAGCTTGCTGCAACGCGGTTTTGACCCCAATACCATAAGCCCCAAAGGCGTACACGGTTTGTTTTTGGCCGTGCAATCGGACGCGCTCAAGACCGCTGGCGTGCTGATCCATTGGCCCAAAACCCAAGTCGAGTGGCGCAGCGACAAGGACGAAAGTCCTTTGATGCTGGCCGCACTCAAAGGCCATGTTGACTTGGTGAATCAACTGATCGCCAAAGATGCTGACGTGAACAAGACTGGCTGGACGCCATTGCATTACGCCGCATCGGGCGCCAAGGTGCCCGTCATGCTAATTTTGCTGGATCACAGTGCCTACATTGACGCCGAGTCGCCCAATGGTTCCACGCCTTTGATGATGGCGGCCATGTACGGCAACGTGGAATGCGTGAAGTTGTTGCTGGAGGCTGGAGCCGATCCCACACTGAAAAACCAGCAAGGGCTGAATGCGGCAGAGTTTGCCCGCCGAGTTTCGCGTATCGATTCATTGGCGTTGATTGAAGCAGCCGTCAGCCAGTGGGGCAAAGCAAAGCCTCAGCATTAAAACCTGAGTGTTTGACATGGTGATCTACTTCAAGGTCCCTATTATTTAACTTCATACGATGTATATTATGTTAAGTTACATACAAAGCTAAGGACTGTCGTTGCTGAGCGACCACCGATCGACAAACAGCACCCACCCTGCGGCACTTACATTCGCAATCCACCATGCAGTCTCCAGGCCCAACGTGCTCCCAGGCGGAGACTAGAGTAAGACGTAATGACGTAAACTGATTTGGCTTCCTTAACAATCACAGTTGTAAGGTGTCATTTGAATTTAATTGCATCAACCATAAACGTCATGAACAAGCCAAGTGAACCACTAACAAACGGAGCACCTGTACGCCGTTTTAAAAATCCAAATTATCAAAATGTGGCTTCGAATTTGGCCGAGCTCAGGCAAAAAATCGATCTGCTTGATACACAGATCATTGAACTCTTGGCCCAGCGCGCACTTTGCGTGCAAGATGCCACAAGATTTAAAAAAGACGCGTTTCAAGTATCGTCTCCTGCCCGCCAGGCCCAGGTTTTTGAACGTGTGAAGTCACAGGCCCAAGCGCATCAAGAAAATTTCCCGAATTTTCCCGAGATAGTTGAGACGACTTATCGAACCTTAGTTGCAGGCTTTATTGCATCTGAGCAATATCTTTTCCAAGAGACAGAGGTCATTGAGCAATGAAATTATTTCAGTAGTGTCCCAACGTTTTCACATCAGGGCTTCGTAAGTTAATGATTTACCTTGGTTTTTTAGCACTTCAGGCTGGTCTCGATTTGAACTTCGATTCCATGGCTTATGGTCTTTTGCGTTCGCACGCAAAGGACCGCAATGAACCAA
>CANGDZ010000047.1 GCA_947452785.1 Comamonadaceae bacterium
ATATCAAAGCGCGAGGCGCATTGCAACAAACATTACCAACACAAATGGCCAACAATATTGCCACTACAGAAAAATCAGAAAATCAACTATAAGTACTTGATTTTATTGAAGTGGAACAGTCAAAAACTCAGTTTGGTGTCGAACTCGGGCGGCCAGATCTTGGCTATCAGCCTGAGGGTGCTGTGGCGGACTGGGTTCGGATGGATAATGAGAAGTTGGCTTGAGGTTTAATTTGGTCGGGTTGAGATTTTTCTGATGGATCCATGATTTGCAGAAAACCTATAAAAATAACAATGTAGGTGTATTTAACAGTTGTGCATAATGCAAACGGTTGAGCAAGTAAAGCTTACTTCGCAGCCCAAAAGCAAAATTTCATGACACACAAAATCTATATTGCAGGTCACCTCGGGATGGTGGGCTCATCCATCATGCGTCACTTACTCACGGCAGGCGTGGCGCCATCGCAAATTGTCACGCGTACACACTCTCAGTTAGAGCTGACCAATCAGGCCGCAGTGCGGGCCTTTTTTGACGCAGAAAAGCCCACTCAGGTCTACATGGCTGCAGCGCGCGTGGGGGGCATTCATGCCAACAACACCTATCCGGCCGACTTTATTTACGACAACCTGATGGTTCAGGCCAATGTGGTGCAAGCCGCGTTTGCTGTGGGCGTTAAAAAGTTGTTGTTCTTGGGGTCCAGCTGTATTTACCCAAGGCTGGCGGCGCAGCCCATGCGCGAAGACGCTTTGCTCACGGGCTTGCTCGAGCCGACCAACGAGCCTTATGCCATTGCCAAAATTGCCGGCATCAAGCTGTGTGAGAGCTATAACCGCCAGTACGGTGCCAGCCACGGGTTGGACTACCGCAGCGTGATGCCCACCAACCTGTATGGACCGGGTGACAATTACCACCCAGAAAATTCACATGTGATCCCTGCCTTGATTCGCCGTTTGCACGAGGCCAAGCTGGCCAGTACCTCCAGCGTGGTCATTTGGGGCAGCGGCAAAGCCCAGCGTGAGTTTTTGTATGTGGATGACATGGCCGCAGCCAGTGTGCACGTGATGAACTTGCCCGCTGCCGTGTATGCGCAGCACACCGAGCCCATGCTCAGCCACATTAACGTGGGTTACGGCGAAGACGTGACCATTGCCCAAGTGGCCCAAACCATCGCTCAGGTGGTAGGTTTTAAAGGCCAACTGACCTTTGACATCACCAAGCCCGACGGCGCCCCGCGCAAGTGGATGGACAGCTCGCGCTTGAACAGCTTGGGATGGCAGGCGCAAGTGCCTTTGGAGCAGGGGCTGGCATTGGCATATCAGGATTTCTTGGCCAAGAACGGTTGAGTGGTCATGAGTATGGGTGGTGTGGGGCTCGCCGGCCTGTCTGTTTCGAAGGATAAAGTGCGCGAAACATTTGCTTGCAGCAAATGATTATTCGCATGGATTCAACAAGTATCATTAGCACGAACTTTCAGAATCTTTTAAGAGTTTTCCAAAAAAATGAGCACGAATCAAACCCCTAAAGTCGCACTGATTACCGGTATCACCGGGCAAGACGGCTCGTACCTTGCCGAATTTTTGCTCGATAAGGGCTATGTGGTGCACGGCATCAAGCGCCGGGCCAGTTCGTTCAACACCCAGCGGGTGGACCATATTTACCAAGACCCGCATTGGGACAATGCCAAACTGCATTTGCATTACGGTGATTTGAGCGACACCAGCAACTTGATTCGGATCATCAAAGAAACGCAGCCTGACGAAATTTACAACTTGGGCGCCATGAGCCATGTGGCCGTGAGCTTTGAAAGCCCCGAGTACACAGCCGATGTGGACGGCATGGGCACCTTGCGTATTTTGGAGGCCATTCGGATTTTGGGGATGGAGAAAAAGACGCGCTTTTACCAAGCGTCAACCTCAGAGCTCTATGGCTTGGTGCAAGAGACACCCCAAAAAGAAACCACACCGTTTTATCCCCGCAGCCCCTATGCGGTGGCCAAGATGTACGCTTACTGGATTGTGGTGAACTACCGCGAGGCCTACGGCATGTACGCGTGCAACGGCATTTTGTTCAACCATGAAAGCCCACGCCGCGGCGAGACGTTTGTGACGCGCAAGATCACCCGCGGGCTGGCCAATATGGCCCAGGGCCTGGAGTCTTGCCTGTACATGGGTAACCTGGACGCGCTGCGCGATTGGGGCCACGCCAAAGACTATGTGCGCATGCAGTGGATGATGCTGCAGCAAGATCATGCCGAAGACTTTGTGATCGCAACAGGCGTTCAGTACAGCGTGCGCCAGTTCATCATTTGGAGCGCAGCCGAGTTGGGTCTCACCTTGCGTTTTGAAGGGCAGGGCGTGGGCGAGATGGCGGTGGTCGACAGCATCACCGGCACCCAAGCACCGGGCCTGAAGGTGGGCGATGTGATCGTTAAAATCGACCCCCGCTATTTCCGCCCCACCGAGGTGGAAACGCTGCTGGGCGACCCCTCCAAAGCCAAGGCCAAATTGGGATGGACCCCCGAGATCACCGTGCAAGAAATGTGCGCCGAGATGGTGGCCTCTGACCTGAAAGAAGCCCAACGCCACGCCCTGCTCAAACGCCACGGCTACGACGTGAACGTGAGCGTGGAGTAAATCTCTGAAATTGCCGTTTTGAATGGTTTGGCTTACATTGATTGCAATGCAATCAAATGATGGAGATACCCATGAGCAGCATTACCGTGCGCAATATTGAGGAATCGATCAAAGTGGGTCTGAGGATTCGGGCCGCACGTCATGGCTGTTCGATGGAGCAAGAGGTGCGCAACATCTTGCAGCAGACCATTGCGCAAGAGGCGCCACAACAGATCAGTTTTGCTGAACTGGTCAACCGCCGCTTTAAGGGACTGGTGGCGCAAGACCTTCCGATTCCTGCGCGGCAAGCGGTCACAACACCGCCAGCATTTTGAGTTTTATGGGCGCCTGTTTTTTGATCGATACCCATGTGTTTGCAGAGCTGATGCGAAAAGCTCCGGCAACTGAGGTGGTTGCTTGGTTCGCCGCAAGGCAATCGGGTCTGGTTTACACCACCAGCATCAGCCAGGCTGAAATTTTGACCGGTATTGCCTTGCTGCCCGAAGGCAAGCGGCGTGACGGCTTGGCCCAGGCTGCTCAAGCACTGTTTGAGCAAGATCTGGCAGGTCGTTGTTTGGATTTCGACAGTGCGGCTGCCAAACAGCACGCGCTTGTTGTTTCACAGCGCTTGCGTAATGGTTGCCCTATCAGTACCGAGGACGCACAAATTGCGGCCATCGCGTTGACAACCGGCTATCCTGTCGTCACTTGCAACGCCAAAGATTTTTTAGACATCGATGGATTGACCGTTATCAATCCTTGGCAACCACACTGATTTTAATTAAATGAAATTAATCGGGGTCAGACCCCTATTTATTCAAACTTCTTTATGACAACGACTTCAATCATTCACCCTGTGGTGCTGTGCGGTGGCTCGGGCACGCGCTTGTGGCCGCTGAGCCGCCAGAGCTTTCCTAAGCAGTTTGTGCCTTTGTTGGGCGACAAAAGTTTGCTGCAGCTGACCTTGGAGCGGGTGGCGGGTTTGGGGCCGCAGGTAGTTACCGTGTCGGCCGAAGAGCACCGCTTTATGGTGGCCGAGGCCTTGGATGCGGCCAAGGCACAGGGCCCCTTGATTTTGGAGCCGCAGGCGCGCAACACGGCGGCGGCCATGGCCTTGGCCGCCTTGTGGGCGCAAGAGGCGCACGGGGACGAGGCTTTGCTGTTGTTTTGCCCGGCCGACCACCACATTCCCGATCCCGCGGCCTTTAGCGCCATGGTGCAACAAGGTGCGGCGGCGGCGCAGACTGGTGCCATGGTGACCTTTGGGGTGGTGCCGAGTTTTCCGAGCACGGCGTATGGCTACATAGAGCAGGGAGCGCAGCGCCCGGACGGCAGTTGCCAGGTGGCTCGCTTCATTGAAAAACCTGCCGCAGACAAAGCCCAAGCGCTGCTGCTGCAAGGCCGTGTGCTGTGGAATGCGGGCATCTTTTTGACCCGAGTGGATACTTTGCTCAATGCCTTGGCGCAGTGGGCGCCTGATATTTTGAGCCCCTGCCAGCAAGCCATGACGGCCGCCAGCACGGAAACCACGGCGGCGCAAAAAACCTTTGTGCGCCCAGAGCCTGCCGCGTTTGGCCAAGCTCGTTCGCAAAGCATTGACTACGCCGTGATGGAAAAACACCCCGATGTGGTGGTCTTGCCGTTCAGCGGGCAGTGGAGCGATGTGGGCAGTTGGAACGCGGTAGCAGCTTTGCAAGACGCAGATGCAGACGGAAACCGCGTCAGCGGCCAAGGCCTGGTGCATGGCGCCAGCAACACCTTTGTGCATGCGCCGCACCGCCCGGTGGTGGCCTTGGGCACGCACAATTTGCTGATCATCGACACGCCCGATGCGGTGCTGGTAGCCCACCCCGACATGGCCGAGCAGGTGAAAGACGTGGTGGTACGCATGAACGCACAAGGTCAGTCCCAAGCCCTGACACACCGCAAGGTGGCCCGCCCTTGGGGTTGGTACGACAGCATTGACCGCGGTGAGCGCTTCCAGGTCAAGCGCATTGGCGTCAAACCTGGCGCGGCCCTGAGTTTGCAAAAACACCACCACCGCGCAGAGCATTGGATTGTGGTCAAAGGCACAGCCGAAGTGACCGTGGGCGAAAAGACGTTTTTGCTCGCTGAAAACGAGTCCACCTACATCCCCGTCGGCCAAGTCCACCGACTGCACAACCCCGGCAAGATGGAGCTTGAAATGATCGAAGTTCAATCGGGCAGTTACCTGGGCGAAGACGACATCGTACGCCTAGAAGATACCTACGGCAGAGCTTAAATTATTCGGGGTCACGTCCACTACTGTCTAAACAGCAGTGGGTCAGTCCCCGCTTTCATTGCCACATAAAAAGCCTGGGTGACTAGGCTTTTTTGCATTGGGGTGTTTTCGAAATGACTTGTATTTTGCCCGCAGCCTCGCGAGCTCGAGCCAAGGCGTTGGGACCCTTGGCCAGCGCCACAGCCATACGGCGGTAGGGGCGAGTGGTGGGTTTGCCGAAAAGGCGTACGTCCACGCCAGGTTCACTCAGGGCGGCTTCGACGCCAGTGAAGGTGGGGTTGCTGCCTTCTTTTGTGGCCAGCACCACGGCGCTCGCGCCTTCTGCGCATTCAATGTTCGTAATGGGCAGGCCCAAAATGGCGCGGGCGTGCAAATCGAACTCGCTCAGGTTTTGGCTGATGAGCGTGACCATGCCGGTGTCGTGCGGACGCGGGCTCAGTTCGCTGAAGATCACTTCGGTGGCGGTCACAAAAAACTCCACGCCAAACAGGCCCGCACCGCCCAGGTCGGTGGTCACTTTTTCGGCCATGTCCTGCGCGGCTTTCAAAAAGTCGTGCCGCATGGGCTGGGGCTGCCAGCTGTATTGGTAGTCGCCGCGCTCTTGCACATGGCCAATGGGCTCGCAAAACAGGGTCGGGCCTTTGCGCTGGCGGATAGTGAGCAGGGTGATTTCGAATTCGAAGTTAATGAACTCTTCGGCAATGACTTTTTGCCGGTCGCCGCGCATGCCTGCGCAGGCATAGTCCCAACTGGCCTGGATGTCGGCCGCTGTCTTGGCCACGCTTTGGCCTTTGCCTGAGGAGCTCATGACCGGCTTGATCACCACCGGAAAGCCAATCGCCTGGGCCTGCGCCATCAACTCGGCCGCCGATTCGGCATAGCTGAATTTGGCCGTGCGCACGCCCAAGCCCACAGCCACATCGCGGATACGGTCGCGGTTCATGGTGAGGTTGGCGGCACGCGCGCTGGGGATGACTTCAAAGCCTTGTTGTTCTACGTCCAGCAGCACTTCGGTGCGGATGGCTTCGATCTCGGGGACGATCAGGTCGGGCTGGTATTTGGCGATGGCGGCGCGCAAGGGCGCTTCGTCCAACATGCTGAAGACGCAAAATTCGTCGGCCACCTGCATGGCGGGGGCACCGGCGTAGCTGTCGCAGGCGATCACGTGGCAGCCCAGGCGCTTGGCGCTGATGACGAATTCTTTGCCGAGTTCGCCCGAGCCGAGGAGGAGGATTTTTTTCATGTCTTCAAGCCATCAATAAACAACAACTGTCTATTGTTGCCCAAGTTCAACTCAGCAAGCGGTAGCCTTTGTGCACCAAGCATTGGCGAAATTGAATCACGGCCGCATTTTCTTGCAGTGCATTCGCCCATGTTCGTTCGACCTCAGCCATGCAGGCTTGCTGGTCGATGTGAAACTGTGGGGTATCGTTGGCAGGCACAGTGACGGGAGTAAACCCCTTTACTTGGTTCAGTCCGGTGTTTACAGCGCACCCCTGAAGAGCCGCTATCATAATTAAAATAAGATATTTCATGTTTATGAAAAATATAATTAATAGTATGCGCATTGTATCCATTCTTAAAATAATTTTTGCCCTTGCATTGGCGTCGGTCACTGTATTGGCCTTGTTGCCCATTGAGCTGTTGACTTCGCCCATGTTCAATTGGTGGGACAAGGCGCAACACGCCTTGGCGTTTGCTGTGCTCAGCATGTTGGGTTTTGCGGCGTTTCCTGAGCGGCTCGGGCCAGTGGCCTTGGGGATGGTGCTCTACGGCGTAGCGATTGAACTGGCCCAACTGGCCGTGGGTTGGCGTTTTGGCGAGTGGCAGGACGTGCTGGCCGACATCACCGGCGTGATCGTGGCTGGGCTAGTACGAAGTCTTTGGCGCAAGTGGTGGGTTGCCGCTTAGCGACTCAAAACACCCCTGCCACATCTAGCACCTTTAGCACCTCACGCACCCCACACACCTTTCGCACCCCCACACACCTCTTTCACCTGAGTTCACAGCGTGCGCTCAATGTCTGCAAACAAAGGCCGCGCTTGCGGATCTTTGTGCAGGCATTGCCCTTGGAGCTGAATCAACGCGTCCAGCGCCGCTTGCTCATGCGGGGCGACTGTGCATCGGTCAGTCCACTCTTGCAACAGGCAGCCATAGGCACGCACTTCAAGCCGTTGCAGGGCTTGCGCTTGCGCGGGGTTGCCTGTGGGCAAAAACGAGGCGGCACCCAAATCACCCAGCAGCGCTTGCCCCAGGCCGTTGTGCAAGATGTTGTGGGCATACAGATCGCCATGCATCAGCCCTTGCGCATGCAAGTGCGCCGCCGCAGAGGCAATTGCCAAAGCCATGCAGCGGATGGTGACAAAATCAAAGCTTGTGGTGTCCGGGTACACGTCGCGCGTGCAACTGGCCAAGCTAGGTGGCCCGGCCAGATTGACAAACGCAGGGTCAATCAAGGGCATCACCAAGCCTTGTGCGTTTGTGGGGTGGTCGGTGATTTTGGCCAGCGCGGGAATCAAATGCGGGTGTGAGCCGGCTTGGATGGACGCCGCCATTTCCGACGCCGGCAGCCCGTCACTGGTGACCTCACCTTTGAATATTTTGACGGCCACGGGTACGGCTAAATGTTTGGCTTGATCGTGTCCCGGCTTGAGGTGCTGCGCGCTGTAAATCACGCCCGAAGCCCCTTGCCCTAGCACCGGCCCGATCTGCAGTTGCGACCAAGGCAGGTGCTCAATCGGCGCAGACTTCAAGGCCTGTGCCTCTTGCGCTTGGGCATACGGCGTGCCTGCAAAAGCCAGCCAAGACAGGCGCGGCAACTGCACGAGCCCATCGAGCAGCTTTGCCAAAGGATTGGCCGAAATGCGCAGCAATTCGAGCCGCTGGCATTGGGCCAATTGGGCAGGCAGGGACTGCAGCCGGTTGCCCGCCAGCATGAGCTTTTGCAAGGGCTGGCATTGGCCGATGTCGGGCGGCAGAAATTCGACTTGGTTGTCGGTCAAGATCAGCCAGCGCAGGCCTTGCGGCAAGGCGCCTGCGGGCACATGCCGTATGCGATTGGCTTTAAAGCCGATCATGCTCAATGCCGGGCACTGCCCTAAAACAGCAGGCAGTTCGGTGAACAGATTGTCGGAGGCAAACAGCACACGCAAGCGGTGCAAGCGAGGTAAATCGGGCGGCAGTGTAGACAACTGGTTGCCTGACAAGTCGAGCAACTCCAGCGTGTCGGCCAGATCAAAAATAGCGCGAGGGAACTCCGTCAGCCCACAGGCCAGGCGCAGTTCGCGGCAACCGGCCAGTTGGCCAGATTCAAGTTGTTCAAGGGTTTGCGCTGCGGTCATGTGGGGAGTGTCATTGACATCGTCAAATGCGTTGCTCACGCAAACATTGGGTTTGCTCCACTCATGGACTGCTTTCTTGGGCCGGGCTGGCAGCGTACGCCAAGGGCCGTTTGCGCACTGAGCGTGCTTTGGCTGCGCGAACAGCGTCTTCCAGCGCGCCTTGGTCATGTTCCGGGGCCGCGAGTTGGGGCAGGGCCTGGCTGCGGCCGACGAGCCACAGCGCTGTGGCGTAGACGCCCATGGAGACGCTGGGGTCGCCCTTTTCCATGCGCATCAGGGTGGGCTCAGACACACCAATGCGTTGCGCCCAGGCTTTGAGCGGCTCGCGGCGCCGCTTGCGGGCAATTGACAAGTTCTCACCCAGCTCTTGCAAGTGCATGCGCACGGCTGAGGGCATACTTTGAGTTGCGCCAGATTGCTTTGACATGATTTAAATATTAGCATAATTGATTTTTTACAAACATTTATGTTTGAAAAAAAGCTGAACATTCCACACGTTCTCATCAACAGACATATCGATGAAATCACAAAATATCGACATGTTATGCAAACCTGTCGCTGTGGGCGATATGAAATTTTCAGAATTTTCTTCTGCAATTAATTCCCTAAAGTTTTCCGTAAATATATGATTTATATAGACTTATTTATGAAAATAAGGTAAATTTATAATTCATTTTTTAATTCATCTTAAAATTCAAGACGTTACCTAATCATGACACTTCATGCAGATGCGTTACGCCTTCGCCTAGCGGCAGGCCCCAAATCTGGAAGCCAGATTGCAACTGAAATCGGCCTCAGCCAGCCGACAGTTACGCGTGCGCTCGCGGCAATGGGGGAAGATGTCATCAAAACGGGACAGAGAAAGTCCACGCGCTATTTGCTGCGAGACAAGGGTCGTGGCTTCGGCGAGGTTCCTGTTTATCGCGTCGATGCACAAGGCAAAGTCAGAGAGATCGGAACTCTTGCGCCAGTTCGCCCAGATGGTTTTGTATTCACACAAGCCGATGGCGTGCAAATCCATAGCGAAGGACTACCTTGGTGGTTGCTAGACATGCGACCACAAGGCTTCTTGGGTCGCGCTTATGCCGCGCGTTTTGGAGCCGAGCTAGGTCTGCCCGGCACAGTCAAAGAATGGACTGATAGCCATGCTGTCAGAGCATTGCTTGTGCATGGTCACGATTTAGTTGGCAACTTGTTGATCGGAATAATCTCCAGAGACAAGTTCATCAACATGCCTGAGCCTCAGCCCATTTCAAGTGCGGACAAATCTACGGCCTATGCAAGCTTGGCTATTGGCGCAGCAAAAGGTGAATCTCCCGGTTCTTCAGCAGGTGGGGAACAGCCAAAATTCACAGCCTATGCACAATCTGCTGGCGTGGCAAAGCACGTCATTGTGAAATTCAGTGAGCAACTGACAAGTCCAAACAGCTCACGCTGGCGTGACCTGTTGCTTGCAGAACACATGGCTCTAAAGACGCTTAGACAGGCCAACCTCACTGCTGTCGAATCATTTATTTACAACCATCAAGGACAACGATTCCTTGAAGTGGAACGCTTTGACCGTGTTGGAACACTTGGACGTAAAGCTGTGATTTCACTAGCCGCATTGGATGCAGAGTTTGCGGGGTTGACAAATCAACCTTGGCCTGTCATCACTAAGTCGCTGGCAAAGCAAGGCGTTATCACGCCTGATGCTGCTGAAGTGGCCGAAATACTCTGGGCGTTTGGTGCATTGATCGGCAATTCGGATATGCATCACGGCAACCTCTCGTTCGTATCAGAACACGGTCGCCCTTATGCACTGGCCCCTGCATACGACATGACCCCTATGTCGTTCGCGCCAACAAGTAGTGGGCGATTGCCTGATGCCATTCATCCCATCACGCTGCACTCCAGTGTCAGAAACGACAGTTGGCGTAGAGCACAAGAGCTCGCAACGAATTACTTATCTTCACTAAGAACGTCTGATCAGTTCAATCATGAGTTCCAAGTTTGCATTGATGCACTTGGAACGCACTTGGAATCTGCGAGCACACAGATCAACAGACTTGCTTAACAAGCTCAACAATTGGGAGATGCTATGAACATTTTGGTGGTCGGCGGCGCGGGGTACATTGGCTCGCACATGGTCAAGCGTTTGGGGCAGTTGGGTTGCAAAGTGACGACGCTGGACAATTTGTCGGCAGGGCACCGGGACGCGGTGTTGTGCGGCGAGTTTGTGCAGGGCGACATGGCTGACAAGGCTTTGCTGAACCAGGTGTTTGCCCAAGGCCAATTTGACGCGGTGATGCACTTTGCCTCGTTCATTCAGGTGGGCGAGTCGGTGCAAGAGCCGGCCAAGTACTACGCCAACAACGTGGTCAACACCTTGCAGCTGCTGGACGTGATGCGGGCGCACGGCGTGAAGCAGTTTATTTTTTCATCGACCGCCGCCACCTTTGGCGAGCCGCAGTATGCGCCGATTGACGAGGCCCATCCCCAGCAGCCGATCAACCCTTACGGCCGCACCAAGTTGATGGTCGAGCAGGTGCTGGCCGATTACGACAAAGCCTATGGCCTCAAGTCGGTGTGCCTGCGCTACTTCAACGCGGCGGGCGCTGACCCTGAAGGCCAACTGGGCGAGCGCCACGAGCCTGAGACGCATTTGGTGCCGCTCGTGTTGCAAGCGGCGTCAGGGCGGCGTGCGCATATTTCGGTGTTTGGCCGCGACTACGACACGCCCGATGGCACCTGCATTCGCGACTACATTCACATCGTCGATTTGTGCGAAGCCCATTGGCTGGCGGTGCAGCATTTGGCGCAAGGCGGCGCCAGTGACGCCTTCAATTTGGGCAACGGCAATGGGTTCTCGGTGCAAGAGGTGATCGACACCGCCACTCAGGTCACAGGCCGGACCGTTGCAGTGCAAGAGGGGCCGCGCCGTGCGGGCGACCCAGCCCGCTTGGTGGCGGACGCCACGCGTGCGCGAAAGGTGTTGGGCTGGCAGCCGCAGTACGCCGACTTGGCCACCATCATTGCTCACGCGTGGCAGTGGGAAACACGCAAATAAACCTTGCGCATAAGCCCTGCGCATAAGCCCTGCGCGTGGCTGCATGCTCAGCGCTGAATGAAGCAGCTGGCCGCGCCTGGGTCGTTGGGCGGCGTTTGCTGTGCGTTTTTGGCGTGCGCCACGTCCATGTCGCGCGGCAGGGGGACGTTGTTTTTCACGGCCAGCACTTCGGCCATGATGCTCACCGCAATTTCGGCCGGGGTTTTGCTGCCAATGTAGATGCCAATGGGGCCGCGCAAGCGGGCCAGCGAATCGGCGGTTTGCTCAAAGTGCTCGATCATGCGCTGGTGGCGCGCCTCGTTGTTGCGCCGCGAGCCAATGGCGCCGATGTAAAACGCCTCAGTGTTCAGCGCTTCCAGTAGCGCCAAATCGTCCAGTTTGGGGTCGTGCGTCAAGGCGATCACGCAGCTGCGCCGGTCGGGCTTGAAGCTTTGCACCAGATCGTCAGGCATCTCACTGCTCACGCTCACCCCAGCGACCGACCAAGCGCCGCGGTATTCCTCACGCGGATCGCAGACGGTGACGGCAAAACCGTTGAACAGCGCCATGGTGGCCAGGTACTCGGTCATTTGCCCGGCGCCAATCAACAGCATGCGGTATTCGGGCCCAAAGGAGTTGACCAACTGCGCGGCATTCAGGGTCAGGGCACTGGGCGCCGCACTGGGGCTGAGCGTGACTTGGCCGGTGGCCAGGTCGGTGGTGCGCAGCATCAACTGGCCTTGTTCCAATTGCGCGATCAACGCGTCCAATGCACCCGCATCGGGGTTGAACTCCAGCAGCAACTCCAGCGTGCCGCCGCAGGGCAGGCCAAAGCGGTGCGCCTCGTCGGCCGAAATGCCGTACTTCACATTCACCGGCGGGCCTTGCAGCAAGCTTCCTGCAGCTTCGCCCTTGGTGTACTGGTAAATTAAGTCGTCTTCAATGCAACCGCCCGAGACCGAGCCGACTACGGCCCCGGTTTCGCACAGCGCCATGATCGAGCCCACCGGGCGCGGTGACGAACCCCAGGTGCGAATCACGGTGGCCAGCAGGGCGCGCTGCCCGGCCTGGCGCCAATCGCGCAGGGTGCGCAAGACGACGATGTCGAGGTTTTCCACGGTTTAGCGTGTCAGATACCACGTAGCTGCGGCCAGGGCGACGCCACCGGCCACCCAGACCCAAGTGGGCGTGGCAGGGTTGCTTGCGGGTGCTGGTGTGGCTTCGGCCGCTGCAACCTCGCTGCGCGGGTATTGCGCTTGCAAAGCTTCGTCAAAACGGCGAAAGAAATCTTCAGCCAAAGACTTGGCAGCGCCGTCGATCAAACGCTGACCCAGCTGCGCCAATTTGCCGCCCACGGTGGAGTGCACGGTGTAGTTCAGCTCGCAGCCCTCGGCGTTGGGCGTGAGGGACACCTGGGACTGGCCTTTGCCAAAACCGGCCACGCCGCCTTGTGCTTCAAATTGCAGCGCATAGGAGGTAGGTGGCTGAATGTCAGAGAGTGTGACTTTGCCGGTGAACTTGGCCGACACCGGGCCGATTTTGATGGCAACGCCCACGTTATACACATTGGCCTCGGCCAGCTCGAATTTGTCGCAGCCTGGGATGCAGGCTTTGAGCATGTCGGGGTTGTTCAGTGCTTCCCAAGCCTGTTGTTGGGTGACGAAAAGTTGGCGTTGGCCTTGCATGTCCATGGGGGATTTCCTGAAATTTAAATTTTGAGCAGTTTGGCCATGGCGGCGGCCAAATCTTCGAGTTTGGTCAGATTATGAATCGCCAGCATGCCTTGTGCATGTTGGTGCAGCAAATTGGCACCGGTGGCCAAGGGCGCATATTTGTCATAACGCAGCAGCGGGTTCAGCCAGAGCAGGCTGCGCGAGTGGCGCTGGAGCCACTGCAGCTCCTTTTCTAACTGGCTGGCGTCGCCGGTGTCCAGGCCATCGCTGATCAACAGCACCACGGTGCGCCGGCCCACCAGATCGCGGGCATGCTGCTGACGCAAGGTGGTGAGCGCGCAGCCCAGTTGCGTGCCGCCGGCAAAGTCTGTGATCTGCCGGTTGGCGGCCTCCAGCATCAGGTCGGTGTCGGCGTGCGCGAAGGCCGCATTCAGGTCGCTCAGGTGCGTGCCAAAGGCATAGACTTTGCGCGGTGTGTGCCGCGTGGCTTGGTGCAAAAACGCCAACAGCAAGCGGGCGTAGCGCTCCATGGAGCCCGAAATGTCCACCAAGATCAGCAGCGGCAAAGGCTGGGTGCGGCGTTGGCGGTGCGACAGGCTCAGCACCTCGCCGCCGCTGCGCACAGCGCGGTGCAAGGTGTTGGCCCAGTCGATGCGTTGGCCGCGCTGCCCGCTGCGCGTGCGTCGACTCTCAATGCGCGGCAAGGGCAGCTTGACGCGCCGCGCCAGTTGGTCGACCAGCCGGTATTCGCTGGCGTTCAGGGTCTGAAAATCGGCTTGTTGCAGGCGCTGCCGAGCGCTTGCCGTCATAGCGGCATCGAGCTGCACTTCGTCTTCAGCCGCTTTGCTTTGCATGCCCTCGGGTTTGCGCGCGGCCAGGGCTTCTTGCACGCGGGCTTTGCGCGGCACGGCGGGGGCGGCGCTGGGCGCCTTGGGCAGCAGTTGGGACAGCAGTTGGCGCGTGAGTTCCGGGTTTCTGAAGAATGCGCTGAACATTTGCTCAAACACCTCCAGGTCTTGTTCGCGGCTGACCAGCACCGCTTGCAGGGCGGCGCCTAAATCGTCTTTGCGGTCCACACCCACCAAGGCCACAGCCTCAATGGCCAGGCTGGTGCGCGCCGCGTCCAGCGGCAAACCCGCACGGCGCAGGGCGCGCACAAAGCCGGTGATGTTGTCTGCCAGTTTGCCTTTTCGGGCGTCGCCCAAGATCATGCGCAGGCCTGCAAGTTAAAGGGCGGGGCTGGGTTTGAGCAGATCGTCCAGCAGCGGGGTCAAAGCGCCCACGTCTTCGCGCTGCTTGAACAAAATGCCCACGGTGTCTTGCACCACCTCGGGGTCCAGCGTCAAGGTGTCCAGCGCCACCAGGGCCTTGGCCCACTCCACACTCTCGGCCACACCCGGGGCGCGCTGAAAGGCGCTGACAAAAGGCTGGCTGCGCAGTCGGGCGACAAACTCGGTCACCTCTTCGCTCAGCCGTGCGCTGGCTTGTGGCACCTGCGAGCGCACGATGGCCAACTCGCGTTCGCGGTCCGGGTAGTCCATCCATTGGTACAGGCAGCGGCGCTTGACGGCATCGTTCAGGTCGCGGGTGCGGTTGCTGGTCAAAATCGTCACCGGCGGGGCCATGGCGGTGAGCGTGCCCAATTCAGGAATGCTCACTTGGTACTCGCCCAGGTACTCCAGCAAAAACGCCTCAAAGGGTTCGTCGGCGCGGTCCACTTCGTCAATCAACAACACGGCGCCAGGCGCCGGGGTTTGCAGCGCCTGCAGCAAAGGGCGTTTGACCAAGTAGCGCTCTTGGTAGACCTCGCGCTCCATGTCTTGCTTTGACGCGTTGTGCTCCGCAGCCCGCATGTGCAGCAACTGCGCGGCGTGGTTCCACTCGTACAGGGCTTCGCGTTGCTCCATGCCGTCATAGCACTGCAAGCGAATCAAAGGCCGGGCCAAGACTTTGGCCAAGGCCTTGGCCAACTCGGTTTTACCAACGCCCGGCTCGCCTTCGAGCAGCAAGGGGCGTTGCAATTTCAAAGCCAAAAAAACGGCGGTCAATAACCGCCGTTCTGCGTGGTAGCCCACGCCCGCAAGGGCTTGGGCTAGCGCGTCTATCGTTTCAAAAACCACTGCACTCATCCGTTCGCCTGTTAGCCATTGGCTTGTTTGACCGCGCGCTGGGTTTGCACGGTGATCAAGTGGGCACGGTAAGCGGCAGAGGCATGCAAGTCGGCATTGAGCTCGCTGGCATCGATGGCGACTTTGGTCACGGCTTCGGGCGTGAAGCTGGCGTTCAAAGCGGCTTCTAGACCGGCGTGGCGGAAAACGCCGTTGCCCGCGCCCGTGATGGCCACACGCGCGCCTGCTGCGGTTTGCGCCACAAACACCCCCACCAGCGCAAAGCGCGAGGCCGGTTGGCGGAACTTGGCATAAGCGGCTTTGTGCGGAATCGGAAAGCTGATGGCGGTGATCAACTCACCAGCATCCAGTGCGGTGGCGTACATGCCGTGGAAGAAGTCATCGGCGGCAATGGTGCGCTTGTCGGTGTGCACTGTAGCGCCCAAGGCCAGGACAGCGCTGGGGTAACAGGCTGCAGGGTCGTTGTTGGCGACCGAGCCGCCCAGCGTGCCCATGGTGCGGATTTGCTTATCGCCAATGCCGTCTGCCAAGGCGGCCAGCGCGGGAATGTGCTGACGCACTTCGGCGTTGTCGGCCACGTCTTGGTGGCGCGTCATGGCGCCGATCACCAAGTTGTTGCCTTCTTTGCGGATACCGGCCAGGGTGCTGATGGCGCCCAGGTCGACCACGGTTTCAGGTTGCTGCAGACGCTGCTTCATGGCGGCGATCATGGTTTGGCCACCGGCCAAGGCGTTGCCGCCCGCAGCCAGCAAGGCTTGCGCAGCAGCGAGGTTGGCGGGACGTTCGTAGTTGAATGCGTACATGTTTAATTCTCCGAAGACGGCAGCGTTTAGGCTTTGGCCGATTGAATGGCGGACCACACGCGGTGGGGTGAGGCGGGCATGTCGAAGTCGGTCACGCCAAGCGCCGACAAGGCGTCGAGCACGGCGTTGATGACGGCAGGCGGCGAGCCGATGGCCCCGGCTTCACCGCAACCCTTGGTGCCCAAGGGGTTGGTGGTGCAAGGCGTGCATTCGTGGCCGATTTTGAATTCAGGAAAGTCGTCGGCGCGCGGCATGGTGTAGTCCATGAACGAGCCGGTGAGCAGTTGGCCGGTTTCGCGGTCGTACACGCATTGCTCCATCATCGCTTGGCCAATGCCCTGCACCAGACCGCCGTGCACCTGGCCCTCGACGATCATGGGGTTGATGATGGTGCCAAAGTCGTCCACCGCAGTGAACTTGTCGACCCGGGTGACGCCGGTTTGCGGATCGATTTCGACCTCGCAAATGTAGGTGCCTGCCGGAAAGGTGAAGTTGGTTGGGTCGTAAAAGGCGGTCTCGTTCAGGCCAGGCTCCAACTTGTCCAGCGGGTAATTGTGCGGCACATAGGCCGTCAACGCCACTTGCCCGAAAGGGATTTTCTTGTCCGTGCCTTTGACGCTGAATTCGCCGTTGGCAAAGTCAATGTCGGTGTCGCTCGCTTCCATCAGGTGGGCGGCAATTTTCTTGGCTTTGGCTTCGATTTTGTCCAGCGCGCGCATGAGCGCGGCACCACCGACCGAGATCGAGCGTGAGCCGTAAGTGCCCATGCCGAACGGCACGCGGCCGGTGTCGCCGTGCACGATGTCCACGTTCTCCACTGGGATGCCCAAGCGTGCGGCCACGACTTGCGCGAAAGTGGTTTCATGGCCCTGACCGTGGCTGTGCGAGCCGGTGAACACCGTCACGCTGCCGGTGGGGTGTACGCGCACCTCGCCGCATTCAAACAAACCGGCCCGCGCCCCCAAAGCGCCGGCCACGTTGCTGGGCGCCAGGCCGCAGGCCTCGATGTAGCTGGAGTAGCCAATGCCGCGCAGCAAGCCTTTGGCCTCGCTAGCGCTTCGCCGTGCGGCAAAGCCGGCCACGTCGCCCAGCTCGTTGGCGTGCTTCAAGCAGGCATGGAAGTCGCCCGTGTCGTACTGCAGCGCCACCGGGGTTTGGTAAGGGAACTGAGTGATGAAGTTGCGACGGCGAATTTCGTCTTGGCTCAAGCCCAGCTCAAACGCGGCGCGCGTCACGATGCGCTCGAGCAAGTAGGTGGCTTCAGGTCGTCCAGCGCCGCGGTAGGCATCCACCGGCGCGGTGTTGGTGAACCAGGCGTCCACCTCCACATACACCTGCGGCGTGCTGTACTGGCCAGCCAATAAGGTGGCGTACAAGATGGTGGGCACGGCGGTCGAGAAGGTCGACAGGTAGGCGCCCAGGTTGGCGTCGGTGTGGACTTTGAGCGCCAAAAACTTTCCGTCTTTGTCGATCGCCAAAGAGGCGTGGCTGGAGTGGTCGCGGCCATGCGCGTCGCTCAAGAAGGCTTCGGAGCGGTCGCAGTTCCACTTGATGTTGCGGTTGAGTTTTTTCGAGGCCCAGGTCAGGCACACGTCTTCGGCGTAGAGGTAAATCTTGGCGCCAAAGCCGCCGCCCACGTCCGGTGCGATCACGCGCACTTTGTGTTCGGGCAAGCCCATCACAAAGGCCGTGAGCAGCAAACGCTCGACGTGCGGGTTTTGGTTCGACACGTACAGCGTGTACTCGTCGTTGGCGCGGTTGTAGGAGCCAATGACGGCGCGCGGCTCCATCGGGTTGGGCACCAGGCGGTTGTTGATCAAATCCAGCTTCGTCACGTGCGCGGCGCCAACAAATGCGGCCTCTACAGCAGCCTTGTCACCAATGGCCCAGTGGTAGCAATGGTTGTCCGGGGCCTCGGCGTGCAGGGCGGTGGCGCCTTTGGCGTCACGCACATCGACCACCGCTGGCAGCACGTCATAGTCGACCTCGACCAGTTCGGCGGCGTTTTTAGCTTGCTCCAAAGTCTCGGCCACCACCATGGCCACATGGTCACCCACGTAGCGCACTTTGCCGTTGGCCAAAATCGGGTGCGGCGGCTCTTTCATGGGTTGACCGCTGGTGTCGGTGATCAACCAGCCGCAGGGCAGGCCGTTGATCTTCGCGTCCACCACATCGGGTCCGTCCAAAACAGCGATCACGCCGGGCGCGGCCAAGGCGGCTGCCTTGTTGATGTTTTTAATATTGGCGTGCGCATGCGGCGAGCGCACAAAGACCGCATGGGTCATGTTGGCCAGATCGATGTCGTCAGTGTAGTTACCGGCACCGGTCAAGAAGCGGTAGTCTTCTTTGCGGCGCAATGACTCGCCGATGTGAGGCAGTTTGGAGAAATCTGAGGCACCCATTTCGGACTCCTTAAGCTTTCATGGCGACAGCACCGAGCTGCACCGCTTTGACGATGTTTTGGTAACCGGTGCAACGGCACAGATTGCCTTCGAGCAATTCGCGAATTTCGCCTTCGTTGGCATGGGGGTGGCGGTTGCACAAATCCACAGCGCTCATGACCATGCCCGTGGTGCAAAAGCCGCATTGCAGGCCATGGCATTCTTTGAAGGCCGCTTGCATAGGGTGCATGGTGCCGTCAGCTTGGGCCAGGCCTTCGATGGTCGTGACCTCAGCGCCTTGGGCTTGCGCGGTCAGCATATTGCAGGATTTGACAGCGCGGCCGTTGACGTGCACGGTGCAGGCGCCGCATTGGGCCGTGTCGCAGCCCACGTGGGTGCCGGTCAGGTGCAGGTGTTCGCGCAGGGCTTGCACCAGCAATGTGTTGGGCGCCGCGTCCACCGTGACCGCTTTGCCGTTGACCTTCATTTGAACTTGCATCTCACAATCTCCTCAGGTTGATTCATCCGCCAGTAGATCATGGCGCTGTGACCGATTTTTTAAGCGTTTACCCTAAGCCCCTGAAAAAGGACGCTTTTGGCGTTGCCGGTACCATGACTTATTTGCTTGAAGGTGATTCTTTATGACTAATTCCATGCAACGCCCGATTTTGGACGCCGAGCACATTCATCCGGCTATTCGCGCCACAGTGGCCCAAGAACGCCAGGCCTTGGTGCAAGAGGTGCAAGCCGCTTTGGCCGCGACCCCGGTGGTGGTGGTCGGCATGCGGCACAACCCGTTTTGCAAAAAAGCGTGCAGCACCGTGGCCGCGCAAGGCGTGAGCTACAAGTACTTGGAGTACGGCAGCTACTTTAGCGGATGGCGCAGCCGCAATGCCTTGAAAATGTGGAGCGGCTGGCCCACCTTTCCCATGGTGTTTGTGCACGGCGTGTTGATCGGCGGCGCCACCGATCTGAGCCGCTTGATCGCCTCAGGCGAGTTCAAACAAATGGTGAATCGCTGAGGTCTTCGCTGGAAGCTACGCCTGTGGGCGAAGCCGCTGGCTTGGCTAAAGCGGTTGCACTGGTGGGGGCGCTTGCACCGGGCGTTGTGATGAAACTCATCTCGCCTCCCAGCGCGTCAATCAAATCGGCCAGCAGGGGGCCGAGTGTGCCGGTGGACAGGATCACGTCGGCATCGAACTTGTCCTCATCGCCTCCGGCGTCCTCCATCACGCCGTCCAAGTAAGTGACTTTTTTCAGCACCAAGGTCTCGGTCAGCACAAAGCTGGCTTTGCCTTCCCAGCTCAATGCCAGTTGGGTGGGCAGTTTGCCCTCCATCACATGCTTGCGCACCTCGTCGGTGGCCAGCAGATGGCGCGTGAACTTGACCACCGCCTGGTCTTCGCTGGTCGACTTGAGCACGCATTCGCGCTCCACGCTGAAGGCGGGGGGCAAGTCGTCTTCGTTTTCGGTCAAAAGCCATTGCGACATGGCTGATTGCGCCGAGACGGTAGTTTGCAGCAGGGTCAGCGGCAAGCCGCCCAGCACACGCACCAAGGCGGTAATGACCTCGTCCGATTTGCCCTGGCTGGCCGCATCGGTCAGCAGCAGGCGCGAGTCCATATCGATCCACACCATCACCTGGCTTTGCTTGGAAAACGCCAAGGGCAGCAGGGTGTGCACAATGTCTTCGCGAATTTCGCGGGATTCTTTTTTACCGGGTTTGCGGCCGGTGGTGGCTTCGATTTCTTGAATGCGCTCATCTGCTTTGCGGCGCACCACCGAGCCGGGCACGGCCTTGGTTTCGATTTGCAGTTTCAAGATCCACTGCCCGCCCACAGCTTCCACCAAGGGGCCATGCGCCTGGCCGCGCGGCTCGGCCCAGCCCACCGACTTGTCTTGGCTGGGGCTGCATTCCACAAAACGGTAGGTGTCTAAGGCTTCTTCCAGTTGGGTGAGCGAAATCGTCCAGTCGGCCCCGATGCGGTAGGCCATCACATTTTTAAACAAAATCAATCCTCTGAGGGTATCTGAGCAGGGCCGCAGCATGCTGCGGCCGAAGCCTTGATCTTAGTGGATGAAGCGGTGCAATCGTGGTGTTGGTGCCTCAAAGATCTTTGCCCATGATGACGTCGGGCAAGATGGTCACGATCTGCGGAAACACCGTGATCAGCACGATGCACAGCACCAGGCACATGAAGAACGGGATCGAGGCTTTGGCGATCACGTTGCTGTCTTTGCCGGTCATGTTTTGCAGCACGAATAAATTGAAGCCCACCGGCGGTGTGACCTCGGCAATTTCCACCAGCAGAACAATGAAAATGCCAAACCAAACCAGATCAAAGCCGGCTTTTTGGATCATGGGCATGACCACGGCGCTGGTCAGCACAATCATGCTGATGCCGTCCAAAGCTGTGCCCAGCACCAGGTACACCAGCACCAGCGTGCCAATCAGCGCGTAGGGCGACAGGTGCATGCCGTCTACCCATTCGGCCAGCTCGCGCGGAATGCCGGTGAACGCCATGGTCTTGGTCAAGAAAGCCGCGCCGGCCAAAATGAACATGATCATGCAACTGGTGCGGGTGGCGCCCATCAGGCCTTCGCTGAAGTTTTGCCAGGTCAAAGCCCGGCCCCAGGCGGCAATGGCCAGCGAGCCTAGCACG
Source organism: Comamonadaceae bacterium (assembly GCA_947452785.1). Taxonomy (GTDB): domain Bacteria; phylum Pseudomonadota; class Gammaproteobacteria; order Burkholderiales; family Burkholderiaceae_C; genus Limnohabitans_A. Next base: position 20,894 of record CANGDZ010000047.1, read on the forward strand.
CCAAAGGCGGCGCATTCGGTGGCAGTGGCCCAACCGGCGATCAACACCCAGACGATGAAAATGATCAGCAGCGCGCAGGGAATCAAGTTGCCCGAAAGCCTGATTTTTTCCATGAAACTCGTCGGTGGATCGGCCGGTGGCACCTGGTCGGGGTGTCGCAAGCTCCACCACGCGATGTAGCCCGAGAACAGCACCATCAACAAAAATCCGGGTAAAAACCCCGCCAAGAAAATCCGAATGATGGAGGCGTCTGCCGCCACGGCGTAGACCACCATGGTGATGGACGGCGGGATCAAAATCCCCAGCGTGCCAGCAGTGGCCAGCGCCCCAATTGCCAAGTCTTCGTTGTAGCCGCGCTTTTTGAGCTCGGGCAGCGCCACTTTGGCGATGGTGGCGCAGGTGGCGGCCGAAGAGCCTGAGACCGATCCGAACACGCCGCAGCCCAAAATCGTGGTGTGCATCAAGCGCCCGGGAATGCGGTTCAGCCAGGGGCGCAGGCCGTCGAACATTTCTTCAGACAACTTGGTGCGAAACAAAATTTCGCCCATCCAAATGAACAGCGGCAACGCCGCCAATTCCCATGATGCGTTCGATTCCCAAAAAGCCGAGAACAGGTTTTTACCCGGCAAGGTGGACGTGAAAAAGGCCTGACCGACCCAGCCGACAATGGCCAGGGTCATGGCGATCCACACGCCGCCGGCCAGCAAGACCAACATGATGACGAGCAGTAGCGCGCCCATGAGTAAGGTTTCCATGGGGGGTCCTGTTAAACGTCTGAAGAAAAATCGCCGCGTGCGTGGCGCTCTTCCACCGCCACTTGGTAATGCGGTTTGTGGCCGCGCAGCACGGTGATGAACTCGTCCACCACAGCGGCCAGCAGCAACCAGCTGCCCACCACAAATGTGGCTTGTGGAATCCAGATCGGGATCACCACCAAGCCTGTGGCCATTTCATGGAATTCGAAGCTTTCCCAAGTGAAGGCGGTAGCTGACGCCGTGAGGTAGCCGACGCTGACGCAGGCGATTGCCAAACACACAGCGTCCAGCCATCGGCGTGCTTGGGGCGACAAGGCTTCAAGCAGCAGGGTGACGCGCACAAAGTCGCCATGGCGAAAAGCATGGGCCATGGCCAAAAAGGAGGCGGCTGCGCACAGCCACGCCACCAAGTCGTTGATGCCGCTGACTTGCAGATTGAGCTGTCGCCCGATACCGCCCACAATCATCAACACAAACAACAGAAAGACGCACAGGGCCCCCAGGGCCCCTGCGGCATCGATCATTTTGCGCAGCAGCGCCTGCAGTCGGTCAAGCATGCGGGTTACTTCTTCGCGCGCAGTTTGGTGTAGTCGGCAATGATGGCCGCGCCTTCAGGCCCCGAGGCCTTTTGCCAATCGGTCAGCATCAGGCTGCCCACTTGCTGCATGTCGGCCATCAGTTTGGCCGAAGGCTTGTGGATGGTCATGCCTTTGCCGGTCAACAGGCGTTTGTATTCTTCGGTTTTTTCTTGGCTGACTTTCCAGCCACGGTCTTGCGCTTCCAGAGCCGCTTTGGTCACAGCGGCTTGCGTGCTCGCATCCAAGGCGTTGAAGGCTTTGAGGTTCACCAGCACCGCGTTTTTGGGCAACCAAGCTTGGGTGTCATAGTAGTTTTTAATGCTCTCATACGTCTTGGTGTCGTAGCCTGTGGAGACCGAGGACATGTAACTTTCGATCACGCCGGTGGCCATGGCCTGGCTTAACTCGGCTTGTTGAATTTGCACCGGTTGCGCGCCAATCAGCTCGGCAATTTTGGCGGTGGCGGGGCTGTAGGCGCGCCATTTGATGCCGCGCAAATCGGCCACCGAGGCCACTTCGCGTTTGCTGAAAATGCCTTGCGGTGGCCAGGCTACGGCAAACAGCATTTTCATGCCTTGTGCGGCCAGCAATTTATCCATGGCGGGGCGCGAGGCCTCGTAGAGCTTGCGCGCATCGCCATAACCGGTGGCCAAGAAAGGCACGCCGTCTAGAGCGTAAATGGGGCTTTCGTTGGCAAAGTTGGCCAGCAATATTTCACCGATCTGCGCTTGGCCGCTTTGCACTGCGCGCTTGATCTCTGGCGCTTTGAATAAGGAGGCGTTGGCGTGCACCGTGATTTTGAGTTTGCCAGCGGTAGCGGTGTCGATGTCTTTGGCGAACTGGGTCAGGTTCTCGGTGTGGAAGTTGCTGGCCGGGTAGGCGGCGGGCAAGTCCCACCTGGTTTGCGCCAGGGTGGCGGTGGCGGCGAACAAGAGGGAGGCGGCCAGAGCCAAGGTGGTGAGTGAGCGGCGTTGCATGAAGACTCCAAGTCAATGAGGTTGAAGGGACTGGTGCAAGACGCGTACCCGCTCGATGCACCGAAAAAGGGAATCGTCCCCGGCTGGCTTGAATGGTGGGGCAAAGCGCAGGGCTGTGGGATGGGTACTTTCCCTTAATGTTGACATTTTGTTGATAAATTGTTGGTATTAAAGCTAGACTGCGCTCTCTGTCTTGCACCGAAAGCTTGGTCATGCCGCGCAAATCTTCACCTTCCCTCACTGTGCCTGCCGCCGCAGCTAAAGCGGTCACGCCCATCGTGTCCTCCGCCCATTTGGTCTCGCCTGAGAGTGCCGAGATGAGCGAGTTCGAGTTCGGTTTGATCGTCGCGGGCAACGCTTTTCATCGCTGGATCGTGCACTGCATGACGGCGGCGGGCCTGAAAGATCTGACCCCGCTCGATGTGCTGGTGTTGCACCACGTAACGCACCGCGCGCGTGACAAACGCTTGGCCGATATTTGTTTCATCATGAACGTCGAAGACACCCACTTGATCAATTACGCTTTGAAAAAATTACAAGGCTTGGGCGTGGTGGCTTCGCATAAAAACGGCAAAGACGTGACCTACGCCGCCACCGAAAGCGGCCGCGCCGCGGTGCAGCGGTACCGCGACATTCGCGAGTCGTGCTTGATTGATGCGTTGCAGGCCGACAACGCCCTGAACAAAGACATTGGCGACCTGGCCCGATTGCTGCGTGTGCTCTCGGGCATGTATGACCAAGCCGCCCGCGCGGCTGCCTCTTTGTGAAAGTGGACACCATGAGCGAACCCACCCCTGTTTCATTTCCTCCCACGTTGCCGCGTTGGCAGTTTTGGATTGACCGCGGCGGCACGTTCACCGACGTGGTCGGCAAACGTCCGAACGGCAGCTTGGTCACGCTCAAGTTACTGTCCGAAAACCCCGAGCAGTACCGCGATGCGGCGGTGGCTGGGATTCGGCAACTGCTGGGCTTGAAACCTGGCGCGCCGGTCACGCCCGAGAGGGTGGAGTGCGTGAAGATGGGCACCACCGTGGCCACCAACGCCTTGCTGGAACGCAAGGGCGAGCCTACGCTCTTGGTGACCACGACAGGCTTTGCCGATGCCTTGCGCATTGCCTACCAAAACCGCCCGCGTTTGTTTGACCGGCACATCGTTTTGCCCGAGCTGTTGTACCAAGCCGTGGTGCAGGCGCACGAACGCATGGGCGCGCACGGCGAGGTGGTGCAGGCTTTGGACGAAGTGCATTTGCGCGCGCAGTTGCAAACCCAGTTTGATGCGGGTTTGCGCAGTGTGGCGATTGTGTTTATGCACGGGTACCGCTTTGCCGCACACGAGCAGGCCGCCGCGCGTTTGGCGGCTGCCGTGGGCTTTACCCAAATCAGCACGTCGCACGCCACCAGCCCCATGATGAAGTTCGTCAGCCGGGGCGACACCACGGTGGTCGACGCCTACTTGTCGCCGATCTTGCAACGCTATGTGGACCGGGTGGCCAGCGAAATGCCCGGCGTGCGCCTGATGTTCATGCAGTCTTCGGGCGGGCTGACCGATGCCCAGGCCTTTGCCGGCAAAGACGCGATCTTGAGCGGGCCGGCGGGCGGCATTGTGGGCATGGCCCGCACGGCCAAGCAGGCCGGCCATGACAAAGTGATTGGCTTTGACATGGGCGGCACCTCCACCGACGTGTCGCACTACGCAGGTGTGTTTGAGCGCGAGTTTGAAACCCAGGTGGCCGGCGTGCGCATGCGCGCGCCGATGATGAGCATCCACACCGTGGCGGCCGGTGGTGGCTCCTTGCTGCAGTTTGACGGCGCGCGCTTGCGCGTGGGGCCGCAAAGCGCGGGGGCGCACCCGGGGCCGGCCAGCTACCGCCGTGGAGGCCCCTTGGCGGTGACTGATGCGAACGTGATGGTGGGCAAGGTGCAGCCGGCGTTTTTCCCCAAAGTGTTTGGCCCACAGGCCAACGAGGCATTGGATGCGCAGGCGGTGCAGCAGCAGTTTGACGCCTTGTCACAGCGCCTGCAACGCTGCGCCGAAGAAGTGGCTGACGGTTTCATTCGCATTGCCGTGCAGCAAATGGCGAACGCGATCAAAAAAATATCGGTGGCGCGCGGTTATGACGTGACGCGCTACACCTTGCAGTGCTTTGGCGGCGCGGGCGGTCAGCACGCGTGCTTGGTGGCCGATGCGCTGGGCATGACCCAAGTGTTTGTGCACCCACTGGCGGGGGTCTTGTCGGCCTACGGCATGGGCTTGGCCGACCAAAGCCTGATCCGTGAGCAAGCGGTGGAAGAGCGCTTGACGCCCCAGGCGCTGCCGTGCATGGCGGCCTTGATCGAGTCCTTGAGTGCAGCGGCCACGCAAGCGTTGACCACGCAGGGCACAGGTTTGCAAGCGGGCGCGGGCGCTCAGCGCATGCAGACTTACTCGCGCGTGCATGTGCGCTACGAGGGCAGTGACTCGGCGCTGATCGTGCCCTGGGGCAGCTTGGCCGACATCAGCGCGGCGTTTGAGGCCGCTTACCGCCAGCGCTTTGCATTTCTGATGCAAGGCAAAGCCTTGGTGGTCGAGGCCGTGTCGGTGGAAGCGGTGATTGCGGGCGACGCGCCGCAAGAGCCTACGCACGTGCTGCATGCGGCGCGCGAGGTCCCGGTGCGCGCGCAGGTGCGCATGTACACGGCCGGCTTGGATGGGGTCTCGCGCTGGCATGCGGCCACACTCGTCGCACGTGAAGATCTGCGCCCGGGCGACCGCATGGACGGCCCTGCGGTGATTGCCGAACAAAACGCCACCACCGTGATCGAGCCCGGCTGGCAGGCCCAGGTCACCGCGCTGGACCATTTGCTGCTGGCGCGCGTGCACGCGCGCCAGGTTCGCCATGCGGTGGGCACCACGGTGGACCCGGTGCTGCTTGAAGTGTTCAACAACCTGTTCATGAACATTGCCGAGCAAATGGGTTTGCAATTGCAAAACACGGCGTACTCGGTGAACATCAAAGAGCGGCTGGATTTTTCGTGTGCCCTGTTCAATGCACAAGGGCATTTGATTGCCAACGCGCCGCACATGCCGGTGCATTTGGGCTCGATGGGCGAGAGCATCCAAACCGTGATTCGCGACAACGCCGCTCAGATGCAGGCTGGCGATGTGTTTGCCCTGAACGACCCGTACCACGGCGGCACTCATTTGCCAGATGTAACGGTCATCACGCCGGTCTTCCTGCCGGGCCACGAGGTCCCGGTGTTTTACGTCGGCTCGCGCGGCCACCATGCCGACATCGGCGGCACCACCCCCGGCTCGATGCCGCCGTTCTCCACGCGCATTGAAGAGGAGGGCGTGCAGATTCAAAACTTCAGACTGGTGGCCCAAGGTGTGCTGCGCGAAGCGGAAATTCTGGCGTTGCTGCAAAGCGGCGAATACCCCTCGCGCAACCCGCAGCAAAACCTGGCCGATTTGCGCGCCCAAATAGCCGCCAACGAAAAAGGCGTGCAAGAGCTGCACAAGATGGTGGCCGAGTTTGGCCTCGATGTGGTGCAGGCCTATATGGGCCATGTGCAAGACAACGCCGAAGAGTCGGTGCGCCGTGTCATCACCCGTTTGAAAGACGGGCAGTTCACTTTGCCGCTGGACAACGGGGCCCAAATACAGGTGGCGGTGCGGGTGAATGCAGCGCAGCGTTCGGCGGTGATTGATTTCACCGGGACCAGCGCCCAGCAAACGAACAACTTCAATGCGCCTAAGGCGGTGTGCATGGCCGCTGTGCTGTATGTTTTTCGCGCGCTGGTCGACGACGACATTCCTTTAAACGCAGGGTGCCTCAAACCCTTGCAGGTGATCATTCCTGAAGGCTGCATGTTGAACCCGCGCTCGCCAGCGTCGGTGGTCGCGGGCAATGTGGAAACCTCTACGTGCATCACCAACGCGCTGCTCGGCGCTTTGGGCGTGATGGCCGGCAGTCAGCCCACCATGAACAACTTTACCTTTGGCAATACCCAGTACCAATACTACGAGACCATCTCGGGCGGCTCCGGTGCGGGCATGACGTGGGACGCCAGCGGCGAGCCCACGGGCGGCTTTGCCGGCACGTCGGTGGTGCAAACGCACATGACCAACTCGCGTTTGACTGACCCCGAAGTGTTGGAGTTTCGCTTTCCGGTGCGCTTAGAGAGTTATGAGATTCGGCGCGGCTCCGGTGGGCAGGGGCGCTGGCCTGGGGGCGATGGCGGTGTGCGCCGGGTGCGGTTTTTACAGCCCATGACGGCCAGCATGCTGTCCAATGGCCGTATTTTTCCGGCCTTTGGCATGGCGGGCGGACAGCCCGGTGCTGTGGGCATCAACCGTGTAGTGCGCCTGGACGGCCGCGTTGAAACGCTGGGCCACATTAGCCAGGTGGAGATGGGCGTGGGCGATGTGATGGAAATCCACACCCCCGGCGGCGGGGGGTGGGGCAGCGTTTAAAGCTCTTCGACGCGTCGGGGCGGGTAGCTGTCCCAGGCCTGGCAGCCGGGGCAGTGCCAGAAATGCTCTTTGGCCTCAAAGCCGCACGCTGCGCAGCGGTAGCGGGCCAGCGGTTTTGCGGCATGGTCCAGGGCGGCCTGCACCGGGGGGTGAAAGGCCTCTTGGCTCAAGGTCTCGCCCGCCATCCAGCGCGAGGCGGCAATCAGCGAGGGCTGTTGGTTCAGGTGGTCTATGTAGCGCTTGCGCGCCTGGCCCGCCGTGTCGGGCGATAAGGCTTCCAGCTTGACCATGGCCTCCATCACGTCCAGGCAGGGGGCTTGTTGGTAATGCGCTTGCAAGAGGGCTAAGGCTTGCGGGGCCTGACCTGCGGCTTGCGCCGCACGGGCCAGGGTGGCCGCAGCCAAGGGGGCGGCCAAGGCCTTGTTCTCAAATAAGGGTTGCAGCGTTAGCAGGGCCGCTGCCGCTTGGTCTAAAGACAATTGCAGTTGCCCCAGCAGGATGCGGGCGCGAGCCGCTTGGGGTGCGATCTGCAGGGCTTGGTTCAGCAGCGTCAGTGCACCGGCGGTATCGCTTTGGGCGTGGCGTTCACGGGCTTGCTCGCACAGGTAATGGGCCTGGCGTACGGCAAAATTGGCTTCACCCGAGTTCTCTAAAAGCTGCGCCACTTCGCTGGCCTGAGGCCATTCGCGTGAGCGCTCATAAATGGCCAAGCGGGCCAACCGGGCTTGACCCTGAAAAGAGGTGCCTTCGAGTTTGCGCAGCGCGTCCTCCGCGCGGTCCAGCAAACCGGCTTTCAAAAAGTCCAGGGCGAGTGCATGTTGGGCCCGTTGGCGGTCGGCATGGCTCAAGTCGCCGCGTTGCATCAAGTGTTCATGCACCCGCACCGCGCGCTCGTACTCGCCACGCTTGCGAAACAGGTTGCCCAATGCAAAGTGCAGCTCAGACGTGTCCGGGTCGTTTTGCACGGCTTCAATGAAGGCGTCAATCGCCTGGTCTTGCTGCTCGTTCAGCAGGTAGTTGAGACCTTTGAAGTAAGCGCGGGGGGCTTGCCGGTTGTCAATGCGCAACTGGCGCAGGTCCAGGCGCGAGGCCAGCCAACCCAGACCAAAAGCCAGAGGCAGACCGACCAAAATCCACATCAGATCAAGCTCCATGCGGGGGCTCCTGGGGATCGGAGGGGGCTGGAGCGGCGGTGGCCGAGGTGCTGGCTTTTTCGGCCTTGCGCGCCAATTGGCGGTGTCTCCACCAGCGCGGCACCATGCCCAGCACACCGACCACAATGCCCAGCGCGAAGGCGGCCAGCACCACCAACACCATGGGCGAGCGCCATTGGGTGCCAAAGAAAAAATGCACACTGGCCTCGTGCTGGTTATTCAGCGCGAAGGCAAACAGGGTGAAGAAAACAGCGGCCTTCAATACCCATTGAAGCAGCTTGAAAAATGATGTCATGAATCGCCTCAATCAGCTCAAGGCATTCTAATGGTCTGACGGGGCCTGTAGGCGTTCAGAGCGACTTGGTTTCTTGAAGATGAGCGGTACGTTGATCGACAGCTTCACGCAGGGCTTTACCCGGTTTGAAGTGCGGCACACGTTTTTCTGGAATTTGCACGCTCTCGCCTGAGCGTGGATTGCGGCCAACCCGGGGTGGGCGGCGGTTGATCGAGAAGCTGCCAAAGCCTCGAATTTCAATGCGGTGCCCCTTCACCAGGGCGGTACTGATCGCGTCCAGCACCGTCTTGACCGCGAACTCAGCATCACGGTGGGTGAGCTGTGCAAAGCGGGCGGCCAATTCTTCGATGAGATCGGAGCGGGTCATGAGAGGAGGGTTCAGGTTCAAAAAAAATCCCTTCTCGAACGTTCTGCACAGACCGGCTGTGCAAAAGGTCAGAAAAGGGATGGACTCAGGTCAACAACTCAAATTAGTTGTTGTCCAGCTTGGCACGCAACAATGCGCCCAGGCTGGTGGTGCCTGCATTTTCGCGTGAAGACTGTTGCGACAGCGAAGCCATGGCTTCTTGCTGGTCAGCTTGGTCTTTGGCTTTGATCGACAACTGGATGTTGCGGGTCTTGCGATCCACGTTGACCACCACGGCTGTGATTTCGTCGCCTTCTTTGAGCACGCTGCGGGCATCTTCCACGCGGTCGCGGGAGATTTCACTGGCGCGCAAATAGCCGATGATGTCTTCACCCAAGTCGATTTCAGCGCCACGGGCGTCCACGGTCTTGACCTTGCCGGTCACGATCTGGCCCTTGTCGTTGACCGACACGAAGGTGCTGAACGGATCGCCGTCGAGCTGCTTGATACCCAAGGAAATGCGCTCGCGCTCCACGTCCACAGCCAAGATGATGGCTTCGACTTCTTGGCCCTTCTTGTAGTTGCGCACAGCGGCTTCGCCAGCTTCGTTCCAAGACAGGTCA
>CANGDZ010000048.1 GCA_947452785.1 Comamonadaceae bacterium
CTTGTCAGCGGATATGCATCGGGGCCAGCGGGCGAGTCTGGGAAATCAGACGGACCACGCAATCAAGGCCGGATATAAGAGAGCAGCCGACTTCTTCGCAACACAACACAAATTTCTCTTGCTACCCGGGAGGCATCCATATAAGACACGCCATGCACCCCACCGCGCGGAAATTCCACCTCAAACCCACGCTGCTTTGCACATCTTGGCGCCTGACGCTTGGGGCCATGGCCTTGTGTGCCGCCGCCGTGGCCTCAGCGCAGACATTCCCTAGCCAGCCCATCACGATGTTGATCCCCTATCCACCGGGCGGCAGTGCCGACATGCTGGCGCGGCCCATGCTGGCCGCCCTGCAAAAGGAGCTGGGGCAACCTGTGGTGTTGGACTACAAAGCGGGCGCGGGCGGCACCATTGCCACGGGCATGTTGGCGCGGGCCAAGCCCGATGGTTACACCATCTTGATGGTGCTTGCGGCGCATGCCATCAATTCGAGCCTGTACACCAAACTGCCTTATGACGCCCGCAAAGATTTTGCGCCGGTGTCCATGTTGGCCACCTTGCCCCTGCTGTTGGCCTCGCCTTTGTCGACGCCTTTCAACACCGTGCCCGAACTCATCGCTTACGGCCGCGCCAACCCCGACAAACTCACGTTTGCTTCAGCGGGCAATGGCAACACCAGTCATCTGGCCGGTGAAATTTTCAAAACGGCCACGGGCGTCAAGATGTTGCACATTCCCTACAAGGGCAGTGGCCCTGCAGTGGTGGCGATGCTGGGGGGTGAGGTGTCCATGATGTTTGACAGCATCTCCACCTCACTGGTTCAGGTCAAGGCCGGAAAGCTCAAGGCCATTGCCGTCACTGGCGACAAACGCTCACCCCTGCTGCCGGATGTGCCCACCGTCAAAGAATCCGGTGTGCCGTCCTTTGTGGTCAATGGGTGGTATGGCGTTTTGGCGCCGGCTGGCACCCCGCCCGAGATTGTCGCCAAGCTCAGTCAGGCTCTCAACAAGACGGTACGCGACCCCAAGGTCGCGGCTCAATTGACAGAGTATGGCTACGACGTGGTGGGCACCAGCCCTGAGGTGTTTGGTCGCCACATTGACGCCGAACTGGTCCGTTGGAAAGACGCCGTGCAAGCGTCTGGGGCCAAATTGGAGTGACGCGGCGAACGTGAGGTTTAGGGCGGGAAATTAGAGGCTTAAAACTGGCGTGGGCTTGTATTACCGCTTTAGATTGGGGTAAGAATTCAAGAAGAAGTTAACATAAGTACCACCCTAGCCGTCAAAGGCCAGGTCACCATCCCCAAGCCCATACGCGACGCCATGGATCTGCCCCCGGTACCGCGATGTGGTCAAACTGAGCGAGATGGGGTTAGTGAACGAGAGATTGAAGTCGACCAAGCCGAATTTGCAAATGCCTGTGATCTGAGGCCTTTGCTATCTTGTTTAATTGCCCACGCGGTCCGTCCAATATATGGGCCGCCTGCGGTAATGAGCGATGGCTAGAACAAGTATTTGGTCTTTGTGGATCATATAGATCACGTGAAATGGAAAGCGGCGCATTCCCACTTTTTGAAGTGCTGAAGCCTCAATGTTCGGGTAGGTTTTCGGATTACTTCAAATCCGTACCATGGTCGATTCGAACTCCTCCAAATAGTCGGCGCTTAAGCCAGGAAGCTGACTTTCGTAAAAGGCGACTTGATCGAGGTGCTCAGTCAGGGCCGCGCGATGGAAGCGATAAATCAACGCAGCAGAGCGCGTGCTGTCGCGCTGGCATCTTCTGACGAGACAGTGGCGGTTTGACTGAGGGCGATTTGGATGGCCCTGCGCTGCGCTTCTGCATGCCAAGCTTTCTCTATGTCGGCGGTGCTTTGATTTTCTAGTGACATCAACAACTTTTGTGCCAAAGCCGCCCGTTCATGCGTGGGTAAATGCAAAACAGAATGCTCAAGAGAGTTGGGTTTCACGGTGACTCCTATGGGATGCTAGTTGAGCGTATTTTGGACTGTACTGTTCGCCTGCGCCAGTGATTTTTGTGTCAAGCCGCGACGGTCTCCACCTTCGGCTGACCCAAACTCCGCAGCACATCCCGCACCATTTGGGCCCGCATTTTGGGGTCAGGCAGTTCGCGCTCCACGCGCAGCTTGTCGTTGCCGGCCAGTTTGATGTGTTTATTTTTCTGGATCAGGTGAATGATGGCCATCGGGTCCACCGGCGGGTTGGGCTTGAAGGTGATCTGAATCAGGCTTGGCGAGGCATCGACCTTGATCACGCCATAGGGCTGGCTGAGCACGCGCAGGCGGTGCACATCGATCAGTGTTTGCGCTGGCGCGGGCAGTTTGCCAAAGCGGTCCACGATTTCTTCGAGCAGAGCGTCGATCTGCTCGGGCGTTTTGGCGGTGGCCAGCTTCTTGTAGAACGACAGGCGCAGGTGCACATCGCCGCAGTAGTCGTTGGGCAATAGCGCGGGGGCGTGCAAGTTGATGTCGGTGGTGACCGACAGCGGGCTGAGCAAGTCTGGCTCTTGGCCCAATTTGAGGCAGCGCACCGCTTCGGACAGCATTTCGTTGTAGAGTTGAAAACCCACTTCCAGCATGTTGCCGCTTTGGTTCTCGCCCAGCACTTCGCCTGCACCTCGAATTTCCAAATCGTGCATGGCCAGATAAAAACCGCTGCCCAATTCTTCCATTTGCTGAATCGCGTCCAGCCGCTGGGCAGCTTGTTTGGTCAGGCCCTGGATCTCCGGCACCATCAAATAGGCATAGGCCTGATGGTGGGATCGGCCGACGCGACCGCGCAGTTGGTGCAGCTGCGCCAAGCCAAATTTGTCGGCGCGACTCATGACGATCGTATTGGCCGTGGGCACGTCGATGCCGGTCTCGATGATGGTCGAGCACAGCAAGATGTTGTAGCGCTGGGCCACAAAATCGCGCATCACGCGCTCCAATTCGCGCTCGGGCATTTGGCCGTGGGCCACGGCGATGCGGGCTTCAGGCAGGATTTCTTCGAGCTTTTGCCGGCGGTTTTCAATCGTCTCGACTTCGTTGTGCAAAAAGTAAACCTGGCCGCCGCGTTTGAGTTCGCGCAGCACGGCTTCGCGGATCACGCCCGTTCCCTCGTTGCGCACAAAGGTCTTGATGGCCAGGCGGCGCTGCGGCGCGGTGGCGATCACGCTCAAATCACGCAGTCCTTCCAGCGCCATGCCCAGTGTGCGCGGGATCGGGGTGGCGGTGAGCGTGAGCACATCGACCTCGGCGCGCAAGGACTTCATGGCCTCTTTGTGGCGCACACCAAAGCGGTGCTCTTCATCAATGATGAGCAAACCCAAATCGTGGAACTTGGTGGAGGCGCTCAGCAGCTTGTGCGTGCCGACCACGATGTCCACCGTGCCGTCGGCAATGCCTTTGAGCGCGACGGTGACTTCTTTGCCGGAGCGAAAGCGCGAGATCTCGGCTACCTTGACCGGCCACTTGGCAAAACGGTCTTTCAGCGTTTGGTAATGCTGCTCGGCCAGCAGCGTGGTAGGCGCCAAGAGGGCGACTTGTTTACCGCCCGTCACCGCGACAAAAGCGGCGCGCAGCGCAACCTCGGTTTTGCCAAAGCCCACGTCGCCGCAGATCAAGCGGTCCATCGGGCGCGGACTGATCATGTCTTGAATCACCGCGTGTATGGCGGCGTTTTGATCGGCGGTTTCTTCAAAACCAAAGTCGTTGGCAAATGTTTCGTAGTCTTGCGGGCTGTACCTGAAGGCATGGCCTTCGCGCGCAGCGCGGCGGGCGTAAATGTTGAGCAACTCGGCTGCCGAGTCGCGCACCTGCTCGGCGGCGCGGCGCTTGGCTTTGTCCCACTGGCTCGAGCCCAGCTTGTGCAGCGGCGCCTCGTCGGCGCTCACGCCGGTGTAGCGGCTGATCAGCTGCAACTGGCTCACTGGCACATACAGCGTGGCTTTGTCGGCGTACTCCAGGTGCAAGAACTCTTGCGCTGCTGGTGTGCCGTCGGCGTTCTTCTCGCCCAGATCCATATTGATCAGGCCGCGATACCGACCTATGCCGTGCTGGCTGTGCACCACCGGGTCGCCCACGTTGAGCTCGGACAAATCCTTGATCAGCGCTTCCACATCGCTGACCTGCTCTTGCTTTTTACGGCGGCGGGTGGTCGGTCCAGCGGCAAAAAGTTCGGTTTCGGTGACGAGGTCAATGCCTTGTTCAAACCAGCTGAAGCCCGAATTCAAGGCGGCGGTGGCCAAACCGAGGCGTTCGTCACTGGCCAAAAAATCAGCCAAGGAATCAAACGACGGCGGGCTCACGCCACTGCTGCGCAGAAAGTCGAGCAGGCTTTCGCGTCGGCCCGCGCTCTCGGCCAGAATCAGCACCCGGTGCGGGCTGTACTGGATGTGCTGCTGCAGGCGGCTCAAAGGCTCTTCTGCACCGCGCACCACGGTAAGGTCCGGCAGTTTTTGCGCCAAGGCGTTGTCGGCCACATCCTCGGTGTTCGGCCGCAGCGCCAGTTGCGCGTGCGCATTGGCTTGGCCGTAAAACTGCTCGGCGCTTAAAAACAAAGCCTCAGGCGGCAGGGCGGGGCGCTCGGGGTCACCTTGCACCAAGCGGTAACGGTCTTTTGTGTCTTGCCAAAAGCGTTGAAAGGCGGGTTCCAGGTCGCCGTGCAAGACTACCGTGGCGTCTTGACCCAGGTAGTCAAACACCGTGGCGGTGTCTTCAAAAAACAGCGGCAGGTAGTACTCAATGCCCGCCGTGGCAACACCGTTGCCGATGTCTTTGTAAATCCGGCTCTTGGTCGGGTCCCCGTCCAGCAGCTCGCGCCAACGGTTGCGAAACTTGGCCCGCGCCGCTTCGTCCATTGGAAACTCTCGCCCGGGCAGCAAGCGCACTTCGGGCACCGGGTAAAGGCTGCGCTGGCTGTCGGGGTCAAAGGTGCGGATGCTGTCGATCTCGTTGTCAAACAAATCCACCCGGAAAGGCACCAGTGAGCCCATCGGGAACAAATCGATCAAGCCGCCGCGCACCGCGTACTCGCCGGGGCTGACCACTTGAGACACATGGCTGTAACCGGCCAGCGTCAGCTGGGCCTTTAGCTTGGCTTCATCGAGTTTTTGTTTGACCTTGAATTCAAAGGTGTAACCCGCCAAAAACGCGGGCGGCGCCAAGCGGTACAGCGCGGTGGTGGCGGGCACCAGCACCACGTCGGCGCCTTGGGCCTTGTCGCGCTGGCTGATGCGCCACAAAGTGGCCAGGCGTTCACTGATCAAGTCCTGGTGCGGCGAGAACGTGTCGTAAGGCAGAGTTTCCCAGTCGGGGAAGATGGCCAGACGCAGTTCGGGCGCAAAAAATTGGATTTCTTCAATTAAACGCTGTGCATCGCTGGCGTCGGCCGTCACGATGGCCGTGAGGCGTCCCTGCGCTTTGTCGCGCAAGGCCAATTGGGCCAACAATACCGCGTCCGCCGAGCCCACGGGGCGGGGCAGGGTGAAGCGTTTTCCAGTGATCAGGGTCGGGAGAGTCATGTACAGCGCCAAAACAAATACCCCCTGGCAGGCTGCCGGGGGGTGTCAAGAATTCAAGTTGTGCTGGTGATTTTAGAATGAGCGTATGACACAGCCTGAAAGCGACCGCGCATCCCCCTCATTTTGTTACGCCTTGGTGCCCTGCGCCGGGGTGGGCCGCCGCGCTGGAACGCCCCAGGCCAAACAATTCCAGGTTATTGGGGGTCAAGCCATGGTCATGCACACCCTGCAATCCCTGGCCGGTGTGGCGCGTATTCGCCGAGGGTGGGTGGTGCAATCGCCAGGCAATGACTTTGAATGGCCTGAAGCGCCAATGTGGCCAGCGCGGTTTGAGCGCATCGCCTGCGGCGGTGCCAGCCGGGCGCACAGCGTGTTCAACGGTTTGCAGTCCATGCGCGCTCAAGGTGTGCAAGACCACGACTGGGTGTTGGTGCACGACGCTGCACGCTGCTTGGTGACGCCGGACATGGTCAATGACTTGATCGACCGCTGCATGGCAGACATTGTCGGTGGGTTGTTGGCCTTGCCAGTGCCTGATACCTTGAAAGCTGCGGCCCATGGCCGCGTGGTGGCCACCGTGGACCGCTCGGACAAATGGCTGGCACAAACACCGCAAATGTTCCGCTTGGGAGATTTACTGGCCGCGATGGCGTCGTTTGAAGCCTCGGGCTTTGTTGGCATCACGGACGAAGCCAGCGCCATGGAAATGGCAGGGCACTCTCCCTTGTTGGTGCCCGGGAGTGCGCACAACTTCAAAGTGACTTACCCTCCTGACTTTGCCTTGGCCGCCGCGTTGCTGCAAAGCCGAAAAAATTGAATGACTCCGCTTTGTTCACCCCTTTTAGGCCTGCTTCAGGCGATGAGAAACACATGATGAATTTGCGCATTGGTGAAGGTTGGGATGTCCATGCCTTGGTGCCGGGCCGGCCCTTGATTTTGGGTGGCGTGCAGGTCCCACATACCCTGGGTTTACTGGGTCACTCGGATGCCGACGTGTTGTTGCACGCCATCATTGACGCGCTTTTGGGCGCGGCGGGACTGGGTGACATTGGGCGGCATTTTCCGGACACGGATGTGACTTTCAATGGAGCGAATTCATTGGTGTTGCTGGCCGAAGCGATGCGCCGGGTACGTGCGCAGGGCTATGAGTTGAGCAACCTGGACAGCACGGTGATTGCCCAAGCGCCTAAATTAGCCCCGCATATCAGCGCCATGTGCGCGGCCATTGCCAAGGCCTTGGCCGTGGATGTGGGTCAGGTCAACGTCAAAGCAAAGACCGCAGAGAAGCTGGGGCCTGTGGGCCAGGGCCAGAGCATGGAAGCGCGGGCGGTGGTGCTGTTGACGCGGAAAAATTGAGGTGAGGGCGCAGTGACGCCCACAACGCCGGTTCAACCCTCTGCGGGGATGTGCACTTGTTTGAACTTCATCAGCGCCATCAAGCCGCCATTGGTGTTGTTGAACACCGAGAACGTGCCGCCCATGCGCTGTACCGAGCGCTCCACAATCGCCAGACCCAAGCCGGCGCCCGTCGCCGAGGTGCGTGCGGTATCCCCGCGGTAAAAAGGTTGGGTCAGGTGTTTCAAGGTGTCTTCTGACACGCCAGGACCGTGGTCACGCACCCGAAACAACACCCAGCCCTCATGCACCCTGGCTACCAGGTCAACGCGGGTGATGCCATCGCTTGGCGACTGGCCATAGCGGCGGGCGTTTTCCAATAGGTTGGACAGCACCCGACTGAGCTCCACCTGTTCGGCTTGCACAAACAAGTCGGCCGCAACATCAATGTTCACTTCAAAATTGGCGCGATTCAAAAAGGGGGCAATGCAGCTGCTGATTACTTGGGTCAACAACACCGGCTCCATTTTTAGGTTTTCGGGGCGAGCGTAATCTAAAAATTTGTCGATGATCGAGTCCAGCTGTTCTATGTCAGCGGCCATGTAATCACGTGCCTGCAGGTCGTGAACGCTGAGTTCGGTTTCCAGACGCAAACGGGCCAAAGGCGTGCGCAAATCGTGAGAGATGCCGGCCAACATCAAGGCCCGTTCTTGCTCAATGCTGGCCAATCGCTCGGCCATGCGGTTAAAACCAATGTTGACGGCGCGAATCTCGTTGGTAGGTACGTCCTCGTCCAACGGTGTGGCGTGGAAATTACCTTCACGCACCCGACTGGCCGCGAACGAGAGTTGGCGCAGCGGCTGATTGATCAAACGGGCAATCACCGCGGCGCCCAACAAAGACAAGGCGGTGGCGGTCAACATCCAAACCAACCAGGTACTGCCGTTTAAAGGGTTCAAGCGCTCTGGGTCCATCAGCAACCAGTAACTGTCGCGCTCGATCTCAAAACCGACCCATAAACCGGTGTTGCCGTTGACCGATCGTGCGACGATGGTGTTCTTGCCCAGGCTTTTGACCAACTCGTGCACGATTTCAATTTCGAGCGCGGTTTGACCAAAGGGCTCGAAAGTGTCTTTGGGTTCACGGGTGCTGATGTTGACGTCTTCTTCGTCTGCCAAGGTTTTGAGCAAGGAGACTCGGGCGATGGCATCGGTGTGCATCAAGGCGGCGCGCGTCAGGTTCACGACTGAGGCAGTCTGGTGGGCATTGCGCAACATCCGTGGCTCGTATTCTTGCGTGCGCAGCAATTGCAACCAAGCTAGGGCGCTGCAACAAATCAGCAGAGCGAGCAGGGCAAAGGTGCGCCAAAACAGGCTCAGGCCTGTCTGGCGTTCGACATGGCGATTAACCATTGCCCTCGGGGACGAACACGTAGCCCACACCCCACACAGTTTGAATGATGCGCGGCGTGGCCGAGTCCACTTCAATGAGTTTGCGCAGCCGCGACACTTGTACATCCAGGCTGCGGTCAAAGGGCTCAAAATCACGGCCACGGGCCAGTTGCGCCAGTTTGTCGCGCGTCATGGGCTGGCGTGGATGCCGCACCAAAGCCTTGAGCATGGCGAACTCGCCGGTGGTCAGCGGAATGTCTTGATCGCCCTTGCGCAAAGATCGAGCGCCCAAATCAAAACTGAAACCACTGAACTCGATGACTTCGTGGTCCGCCGATGGCGCACCCGGCACCTCGGCCGTGGGCCTACGGCGCAGCACTGCATTCACGCGGGCCAGCAGTTCACGCGGATTGAAGGGCTTGGCTAGGTAATCGTCGGCTCCCACTTCCAGGCCAATTATGCGGTCCACATCTTCGCCTTTGGCGGTCAGCATGATGATTGGCGTGCGGTCGTTGGCGGCGCGCAGGCGGCGGCAAATGCTCAGACCGTCTTCGCCCGGTAGCATCAAATCCAAGACCAACAGGTCGACGGTCTCTCTTTGCAAAATGCGATTGAGCGCGCGGCTGTCTTCAGCCAAAAGGACATCAAAGCCCTCTTGGTTCAAATAGCGTCGCAGCAGATCGCGGATACGTGCGTCGTCGTCCACCACGACCACTTTGTCAAGGCGTTTATCGGGGATGTTCATGTCGAGTCCAACCTGTCGTGATGGGGTGTGCCATTCCTTGCGGGTTTATTGCGCGGTCCAACCGCCGTCCATGTTCCAGGCCACACCACGCACGTTGTTACCGGCGCTGGAGCAGAAGAACACCGCAAGGGCACCCAACTCTTCGGGTGTGGTGAATTGCATGGAAGGCTCTTTTTCTTTGAGCAATAAATTTTTGGCTTCTTCGTTGGACAGTCCCATGTCCAGCGCTTTGGCATCCACCTGTTTTTGCACCAGGGGCGTCAGTACCCAGCCGGGGCAAATCGCGTTGCAGGTCACGCCCGTGGTCGCGTTTTCCAAGGCGGTGACTTTGGTCAAACCCACCACGCCGTGTTTCGCTGCAACGTAGGCAGACTTGTCGGCCGAGCCCACCAGGCCGTGGATCGATGCCACGTTGATGATGCGACCCCAGTTTTTCTTTTGCATGGCGGGCAGCGCCAAGCGGGTGGCATGGAAGGCGCTGCTCATGTTGATGGCGATGATGGCATCCCACTTTTCAACCGGAAAGTCTTGAATGGGGGCCACGTGCTGAATGCCGGCGTTGTTCACCAAGATGTCCACTTGGCCAAAGGTCTCTGCGGCGAACTTCATCATGGCTTCAATTTCAGCCGCTTTGCTCATGTCTGCGCCGTGGTAAGCCACCTTCACACCCAAGGCGGCGATCTCGGCCTGAGGGCCTGCTGTGTCGCCAAAGCCGTTGAGCACAATGTTGGCGCCTTGTTCGGCGAGTGCTTTGGCAATACCCAGACCGATTCCGCTGGTGGAACCGGTGACGAGGGCTGTTTTACCTTTGAGCATGAAATCTTCTCCAAGTGGGTGAGTTTGAGTAGCGGCGCAAAAGTTCATTATCACCCGCTTAAAACCGCTTTTTGAGGGCACACTTGGGTTTTGCATTCACTTGTTACGTTATGACACAGCCCCTCGTCGCTTCTGTCGATTGCCCCGATGCCCACGGTGTACATCGTATGTCTTACACCTGCTGGGGTGACCCCTTGGCGGCGCATGTGGTGGTCTGTGTGCATGGCTTGACTCGGCAAGGGCGCGATTTTGATGTGCTGGCCCAAGCCTTGGTGGCCCGTGCGGGTCATCCGCTGCGGGTGATTTGCCCGGATGTGGTGGGCCGCGGCCTGAGCGATTGGCTGGCCTCGCCTGAGGGCTATCAAGTGCCGCAATACGCCGCTGACATGTTGGCCTTGTTTGCGCAGCTGCACGCGCAAGCGCCGATGCAGACCCTGGATTGGGTGGGCACCAGCATGGGCGGCTTGATTGGCATGGTGGTGGCCGGTCAGCCTGATTTTCCCGTGCCCTGCGCCATTCGGCGTCTGGTTTTGAACGATGTAGGCCCGGCCGTCTCGTGGGTGGCAATTGAACGGATGAAAACTTATGTAGGCCAAACCGGTCGCTTTGCCACGCTGCAAGAAGCGGCGGATGCGATGTGGGCCATTTCACAAAGCTTTGGTCCGCATACGCCAGAAGCATGGTTGGCGCTGTCTGCCCCAATGGTCAAGCGCCAATCCGATGGCCGCCTCAGCTTGCATTACGACCCTGCGATTGGCGTACCGATTCGCGCCATGACTAAAGAGGCGGCGCAAGGCGGCCAAGCTCAGTTGTGGCAACTTTACGATCAAATCAAGGCGCAAACCTTGTTGCTGCGTGGTCAGCAGTCGGACCTGTTGACCCTTGAAACGGCGCAAGCCATGCAAGCCCGTGGCCCCCAAGCGACTTTGGTGGAGTTTGCCGGCGTGGGGCATGCGCCAACGTTAACTCATGAAAGCCAAGTCAATACCGTGGCCGATTTTTTGCTTAGACCTTGAACGAACATGCCCTCAATCCGATGGCTGGTGCCCCCGGTCTGCTGTGAATGAAAATTTCTGAAACTCAACAACCCGCCGCCAACCGCAGTCAAGCGACGGCGGTGATGCGCGGCGATGCGGTGCCCACGGTGCTGACCGTCACGGCCCAAGATTTGCCCGCGCAAACCGATGATCTGGCACGCGCCCGCGCATTTGCCGAACCCCTGTTGTCCAGCCAGACCTTGGATACGGGGGAGAACATGCTGGCCCATGCGGACGCGGTGGCGGCCATTTTGCGAACCATTGGCGGCTCCGAAGCGATGCAGGCGGCCTGCTACCTGGTCTACGCCTGTGAGCATTTGAACAAACCGTACGACGTGATTGCCAAAGCCTTTGGCGAGAACTTTGCCCAGTTGGCGGTGGAAACCACCAAATTGGTGCATGTGCAGCGATTGTCGCGCGGCGCCGATCACTCGGCGCAGCTCAATGACGACCCCAAGCTGCAAACTGAGAACGTGCGCAAAATGCTGCTCGCTTTTAGCCGCGATTTGCGTGTGGTCATGCTGCGTTTGACCTCGCGTTTGCAAACCCTGCGTCACTACGCTGCCAGCAAGTTGCCCGTGCCGCAGAGCCTGGCGAACGAGTCCTTGACGGTGTTTGCGCCCTTGGCCAACCGCTTGGGCATTTGGCAAATCAAGTGGGAGATGGAAGATCTGGCGTTTCGGTTTTTGGAGCCGGTGACCTATAAGCACATTGCCTCCTTGCTCGATGCCAAGCGCACCGAGCGTGAAGACGCGATGCAGCAGTTGCGCCTGCACTTGCAGGCCGAGTTGGAGGCCAAAGGGATTGCGGCCACGGTGCAGGGTCGGCCCAAACACATTTACAGCATCGTGCGCAAAATGCGCGGCAAATCGTTGGACTTTGACCGGGTGTTTGACATCCGCGCTTTGCGCGTGGTCGTCCCCGATGTGGCCAGTTGCTATGAAACCCTGGCCTGGGTGCATGAACGCTTCACACCGGTGCACGAAGAGTACGACGACTACATCGCCAAGCCTAAAAATAATGGCTATCAGTCATTGCACACCGTGGTGCGCGACGCCTCAGGCTTGCCGATTGAAATCCAGATTCGCACCCAAGCCATGCACGACCATGCTGAAAGCGGCGTGGCGGCGCATTGGGCTTACAAAGAGGCGGGCGCAAAAGGCTATGCGGGCGTCAGTGCCACCAGCGACTACGACGCCAAGATCGCGGTTTTGCGCCAACTACTGGCTTGGGAGCGCGACATTTCAGGCTCCGCCCAGCAACAGGTGCAGGACAAGGCATTGTTTGATGACCGCATTTATGTGTTGACCCCCGACGCGGCGGTAGTGGAGTTAGCACAGGGCGCCACGCCGATTGATTTTGCCTATACCGTGCATACCAATCTGGGTCATCGTTGCCGTGGCGCTCGGGTGGACGGCGCAATGGTGCCGCTCAATACAGTGCTGCAAAACGGCCAAACAGTGGAGATCAACGCCATCAAAGAAGGCGGGCCTTCACGCGACTGGCTCAACGCCGAATTGGGTTACTTGGTGAGCGCCCGGGCCAAAGCCAAAGTACGTGCCTGGTTCAATGCGCAGATCGCGCACGAAAACGTGACCAAAGGTCGCGAAGCGGTCGAAAAGCTGCTGCAGCGCGAAGGCAAAACGGCCATGAAGTTGGACGACCTGGCCAGCCAGCTCGGTTTCAAATCCGCCGAAGGCTTGTTTGAAGTCGTGGGCAAAGACGAATACTCTTTGCGCAACATCGAGACCTTGCTCAAGCCCCCTGAGCCTGCGCTCACGCCCGATGAAATTGTCTTGCTCAAAAAGTCGCGCGGCCCCGCCAAAAACCAAGCGGCCAGTGTGTTGGTGGTTGGCATGGATTCGTTGCTGACACAGCTGTCGCGTTGTTGCAAACCCGCGCCGCCCGATGGCATCAGTGGCTTTGTCACGCGAGGCAAAGGCGTGAGCATCCACCGCCAAGATTGCAGTAACTTCAAAGAGCTGGTGCGCCGTGAGCCGGGGCGCGTGATTGAAGTGCGCTGGGGTCAGCACAAGCAGGGCGCCGCTTCGGTGTATCCGGTGGACGTAGCGATCGAAGCCCATGACCGGCAAGGCTTGTTGCGCGATATTTCTGAAGTTTTTGCCAAAGAAAAAATGAACGTGATTGGCGTGCAAACCCAGTCGATCAAAGGCACGGCCTGGATGACCTTCACGGTGGAGGTATCTGACTCGGGCTTGCTGCAACGCGTGTTGATGCAAGTGGCGAATGTTCGTGGGGTGGGTTCAGCGCGCCGCCGCTGATGCCTTGCATGTCGGGCGGATTTCTACGGCCGTGTTCAGAAATTGGCGTTTTCTCTGTTATCATTCGGCATCGAATTTGTAGGCGCGTAGCTCAGCTGGTTAGAGCACCACCTTGACATGGTGGGGGTCGCTAGTTCGAGTCTAGTCGCGCCTACCAAAATAACCCCGACACAATGCATTTTGTGTCGGGTTTTTTTATGCCTGCTTGCTTTGTGCCTGACGGATGCAGAGATTTCATTTGGGCACAAGGCGTGAAGGGACTGGACAGTTCTCAGCTTCTGAGGGGGGCTTGTAGTACTGTATAAAAAAACAGTATACTGTCGGCGATCTCAATTAATTAGGAGGCGACCGTGAAATCCAAATTCATTTTCAGCTGGGCTCACTTCATCGAGGCGTTTCGCCCGGCCAGTATCTTGATGATGCTTCAAGGCGTGTTGTGTCTGCTATTTGCTCAGTCAGATCAGTTCATTGCATGGGGCAAAGGTTCTGTCCTGATCGGCATGCTGTTTTGGGCCGGCTGGGCTGTGGCGAAGCAGATCGATATGGGCAAAGCGCAAAACATGCGCGATGCTGGATTTTAAGACCGCAACTATTTCCAGCACGGCTAACGAATCAAAAAATCGGCAAAGCCGAGACCTTCACCCTGCGGTGGTCGGTCCCATCGGTTCATCGACTGTTCCCTTGAAGCGGACCGGCACTTTTTTGGCAATCGGGTAGAAGTCTTAAGTCGAGGTTTTGACATTCATGCCGGGGTTGAAGTGTCCCGGTGATTGCGGCCTCTGGGCTGAATTCAGTTATAAATTGCTTCGGCATGCTATCTCCTGCTGCCGGTGCTTTTTATATTCGGAGAACGAACCATGGTGGATGAGGCCTTTCAGGGTTGCAGTATGGGCGATTTGATCATCACGGCGATTCAGCGTGGTGGTGATCGGGACGCTTTTGTGTTGGGGGACGTCCATGTCACGTACCGCGCGATGGGGCGCCAACTCAGTCAGATCATCCAGGTCTTGGACAGTATGGGCTTGACGCACGGCGCCACCATCGCCACCTTGTCAACCAATCGACCCGAGGCATTTTTCATTTCCGCCGCAGCCTATGTGATGGGCTTGCGCGTGGTCTGGATGAACCCCATGTCATCGCCCGCCGATCATCTCTACCAGGTCGAAGATGCGGCCGTCCAACTGATGATTGTGGATCCGCCGAGCTTTGGGGATCGCGCCTTGCAGATCGCCCAATCCGCCTCCACTCCTTTGCGTTTGATGGGCATAGGGCCTTGGGGTGTGCAAGCCGATTTACTCAGTCTGATGGCGCAGCAGGCCCCCACGCCCTTGGTCTCACGCAGTCATGTGGACGACGACTGCGCCCTCATCTATACCGGCGGCACCACCGGCAAACCCAAAGGCGTGTTGCATACGCACCGGGTGATGGTGGCCATGGTGATGATGCAAATGGCGGATTTTGATTGGCCGCACATGCCGCGATTCCTGGCCATGACACCCATCACGCATGCGTCGGGCGCCTTGATCCCCCCGGTGCTCATGCGCTCGGGGACCGTGATCATGCATCCCGGCTTTGACGTCAAAACCTTTTGTACGCTGGTCGAACGCCACCGGGTCAATTGCACTTTCATGGTGCCCACCATGATTTATGTCCTGCTGGACTCCCCCGTTCGCCAAGCGCATGACCTGCGCAGTTTGGAGACGCTGATTTACGGCGCCGCGTCGATTACCCCTGCGCGCTTGAAAGAAGGTATTGCCGAGCTCGGCCCCATATTCATGCAGTTGTACGGTCAGTCCGAGGCGCCCATGGCCATGACGGTCCTGCACAAGCACGAGCATGACCCTGATCACTACCCACAGCGTTTGAGCTCTTGCGGCACACCTGTGGTGGGCATCCAGCTCGAACTACTCACCGATGAGGGCGCCCCCGTGGCCACCGGCGAGGTGGGCGAAATTTGTGTCAGAGGCCCACTGGTCATGAAGGAGTACCTGAACAAGCCCGAAGAAAATGCCCATGCCTTTCGCCATGGATGGCTGTACACCGGTGATTTGGCTCGGCGTGATGCCGATGGGTATTTGTACATTGTGGATCGATCCAAAGACATGGTGATCACGGGCGGCTTCAATGTCTACCCGCGTGAAATCGAAGACGTTTTGGCGGCACACCCCGCCATTGCGGCTGTGGCTGTGGTCGGGGTCCCGCATGACAAGTGGGGGGAGGCGGTTCACGCGGTGGTGGTATGGCGGACCGGTCAGTCAGCCGATTGGGCTGAGCTGGGTGAGTTGGTGCGCACGAAGAAAGGCACGATTCATGTTCCCAAAATTTTCCACGCAGTGGATCAATTGTTGATCACCGGTCTGGGCAAGATCGATAAAAAAGCAATTCGCGCGCAAGTGCAAATGTTGAGTTGACCCCCGCGGGCATACCGCTTCACCCTGAAGGATTTCTGATGACACCTGGACTTTTTTCATTTTTACCCTTGGACCGTGTGATCTTTGGCACGCCCGCCGCCACAGCCTTGCAACAAGAGGTGCAACTGCGGGGCGCTCAGCGCGTCTTTGTGGTCACGGGGCGCACCTTGAATCAAAGAACCGAGTTGATCAAGCAAGCCACTGCGGGCATAGAAAATCACATCGTTGGCATTTTTGATGCCTGCACGGAACATACCCCCCGTGACTCGGTGATCGCCCTGGCACAGGCTTTGCGCGCAGCCAATGCCGACCTGATTGTCAGCATCGGTGGCGGCACAGTGATCGACACGGTGAAGATTGCGTTGGTCTGCTTGGCTGAGAGTCTTGAGCGCGTGGAGCAACTGGACGATTGGCATATGTCGGTGAATGCGGACGGGACTTTGCGCGTGCCCGTGGTGCGTGAACCGCCATGCCGGCAAATCACGGTGCCCACCACTTTGTCTGGGGCTGAGTTCAGTGACTTGGCTGGCGGCACCGACACACGTACCGGGGTCAAACATGGGTTCACGGGCCGATTCATTGGTTCTGCCAGCGTGATTCTCGACCCCGCCATGACCTTGGCAACGCCGGATCAGCTCTGGTTATCGACGGGCATTCGCGCCATCGACCACGCGGTCGAAGCGCTGTGCGCTGTGAATGCGCAAGCTTTCACGGACGCTTTGGCGCTGCGGGCTTTAGGGCTTTTGCAAACCTCGTTGCGACGCTACATGACGGACCCGCAAGACCAAGAAGCACGTTTGAGCGGTCAAATGGGGGCCTGGCTCGCCGCCACCAGCATCCGACGGGTGCACTATGGGGCCAGTCATGGCTTGGGGCATGCGCTGGGGGCCGACAGTGGTGTGCCGCATGGCATCACTTCGTGTGTGTTGTTGCCCGCGGTCATGCGCTACAACCAAGCCTATTGCGTCCAAGCTCTGAAAGAAATCGCGGCCGCCTTCGGTGATGCCTCACAGCCAGCGGCTGATCAACTGCAAAGCCTGATTGCCGAGCTGAAATTGCCCACCCGCATCTCGCAATTGTCTGTCGCTCGTGAGCGCTTGCCGATCATTGCGCAAAAGGGTTTGGCCAATCCCTTTGTGCGTGCCAACCCGCGACCGATCACCCAGGCCTCAGAAACCTTAGAGATCCTCGAGTCGGCTTGGTGACGCGCGGCTTGACAGCGTGTTGCGCAAGAGGGCGGGCGGAATCAAGCGCTTCGACCTGGGACCTGCACTTTGGTGCCGCCCAGATGCACACCACCGTCCAGCAGCAAAAGTTCACCGGTCATGGTGCGTGCGCCGGTGGTCAGCCAAACAATGGCTTCGGCCACATCTTCGGGGGTGCTGGCCCGCTCCAATGGGGCGATGGATTCTGTGATGGCTTTGACTTTGTCGAAACCTGCTTGTCCCAAGCCATCGACAAACCAGCGTGAGGTGATCAGACCTGGGCAGACGGCGTTGACGCGAATGTCGGGTGCGAGTGCCCGCGCCAAGTACAGGGTCATGGCATTCAAAGCCCCTTTGGAGGCGATGTAGGGCACGGAGGAGCCAATGCCCAAGGAGCCGGCGATGGACGATACGTTGACCACCGAGCCTTGTTGCCGCTTCAGGTGCGGCGCACAAGCGCGCACCATTTGGAACGCACCCACGGTGTTCACGGCATAGATGCGGGAGAAGGTGTCCATGTCCAGCACATCCCAATTGGCGGCGCCAGTAAAGGTGCTGATGCCGGCATTGTTTACCAGGGCGTCGATGCGCCCCCAGCGCTCGACGGTGGCCTGGACGAGTGCATTGCAATCGGCATCGTTGGCCACATCACCTTGCATCAGCAAGGTGTCAGCCCCCGCATTTTGGCAAGCAGCTTGCGAAGCTTTGGCTTCGGTCTCGCTGCGCGAGTAGTTGATCACGACGTTGTAGCCGCGTTCGGCCAGCATCAGTGCGGTGGCGGCACCTACGCCGGTGCCTGAGCCTGTAATGAGGGCTACTTTGCGTTCAGTCATCACGACTCCTTTTTGGGATGGGCTTGTAAAAAATCAAAATCCACGCCTTGGTCGGCCTGCGTCACCGACTGCAGAAACAGTTTGCGGTAACCCCGCGGCGCTGTGGGTCGCTTTTTTGGCGTTGCCGCAATGCGCCGGGCCATTTCATCGTCATCGATCAGCAAGGAGATTTCGCGCCGCTCGACGCTCAGTCGAATACGGTCACCATTTTGCACACAAGCCAAGGGGCCGCCGAGTGCCGACTCTGGCATGACATGCAGCACGATGGTGCCAAAAGCGGTGCCACTCATGCGCCCGTCTGAAATCCGCACGATGTCCTTGACGCCTTGTAAGGCCAGTTTTTTCGGTATGGGAATATAGCCTGCTTCCGGCATGCCGGGTCCCCCCAAGGGACCGATGTTTTTGAGTATCAGCACATCGTCTGCTTGGACATCCAGGTCCAAGTCATCAATCCGCAGGGCCAGGTCCTCTAAATTCTCAAACACCACCGCCCGGCCTTCGTGCTCCATCAGGGCCGGACTGGCCGCCGATTGTTTGATGATGGCGCCGCCCGGGG
Source organism: Comamonadaceae bacterium (assembly GCA_947452785.1). Lineage (GTDB taxonomy): Bacteria > Pseudomonadota > Gammaproteobacteria > Burkholderiales > Burkholderiaceae_C > Limnohabitans_A. The sequence continues at coordinate 18,132 of CANGDZ010000048.1, forward strand.
CTAGATTGCCTTGCAGGTAGGCGATGCCGCCTTGGGGGTAGATGGGGTTGCTCAGAGGGCGGATCACATCTTGTTTGAATGGCGCACTCGCGCGATCAATTTCTTCGCCCAGCGTGCGCCCGGTTACGGTCATGGCCTCGAGCGCCAGCAAAGGCTTGAGCTCGCGCAGCAGCGTGCCCATGCCCCCCGCCGCATGGAAATGCTCCATGTAGTGATGGCCAGAAGGTTTTAAATTCACCAACACCGGTGTGTCACGCCCCATTCGGTCCAACTCCGCCAGGTCGATGGCAATGCCCATGCGGCCGGCAATGGCGGCCAGGTGCACGATGCCGTTGGTCGAGCCCCCAATGGCCAACAGAACAACCATGGCATTTTTGAAAGCGGCCGGTGTGAGAATTTTGTCAATCGTCAAGCCACTTTGCGCCATTCGCACCGCTTGCAAGCCTGTTTCTTCCGCAATGCGCATGCGGTCGGAGGTGACCGCAGGCGGTGATGCCCCGCCGGGCACCGTCATGCCCAAAGCTTCGGCAATACAGGCCATGGTACTGGCTGTGCCCATGACCGAGCAAGTGCCGACACTGGGCACCAAGCGGTTGTTGACTTCTTCAATTTCAGCGCTGTCGATTTCCTCTGCACGGTATCGGCCCCAGTAGCGCCGGCAGTCGGTGCAGGCGCCCACCACTTCGCCGCGGTGCGAGCCGGTCAGCATGGCGCCGGTGATCAGCTGAATGCTGGGCAGGCCGGCTGAGGCCGCGCCCATCAATTGCGCCGGCACCGTTTTGTCACAACCCCCAATCATCACGATGGCGTCCATGGGTTGCGCACGGATCATTTCTTCCGTGTCCATGGACATGAGGTTGCGCAGATACATGCTGGTGGGCTGGGCAAAACTCTCGCCAATCGAAATGGTGGGAAAGTCCATTGGCAGACCGCCCGCGAGCATGATGCCGCGTTTGACCGCCTCGATGAGTTGCGGCATGTTGCCGTGGCAAGGGTTGTAGCTGCTGCCCGTATTGGCAATGCCAATCACCGGACGGTCCAAGGCGCTGTCTGTGTAGCCCGCGCCCTTGATGAAGGCTTTACGCAAGAACAGCGAAAAGCCCGCATCGCCGTAGTTGGTTAGGCCGCTTCGAAAGCCCGGAAGATCGGCGGGGGGTGGTGTCTTTTTTTGCGACATGGGGGCTCACATCAGGTGGATGAAAAAAAGGGTAGATTCAGCGCATGCGATTACACACGCCATCATGGCAGGCTGCAAAAGCAAATCAACTGAATCAAGGATAGCCGATGACTGCCACCACCCCAGCGCCCGACGCAAAGACCCCAGACATCCAAACCGATATCCTGATCGTCGGGGGTGGGCCCTGTGGACTGATGTTGGCCATTGAGTTGGGACGCCGGGGTATTGCGTGCCTGTTGGTGGATGCGAAACCCGGAACCGCCTTCAATCCTCAGGCGAATGCGACACAGGCCCGGACCATGGAGCACTTTCGCAGACTGGGGTTCGCGCATGAGGTGCGCGCCATGGGACTGCCGCCAGACCATCCCACAGACATTGCGTACTTGACGCGTTTTGCCGCTCATGAACTGGCCCGAATCAGCCTGCCCACAGCGGCCGAGGCGGTGCAAAAAGTCAAGACGATGTTGGGCTCTTGGAGCGCCGCCGAGTTGCCTCACCGCGTCTCGCAAAAATATGTCGAGCAGGTGCTGCTCCGCCATGCCCAGGCTTGTGCCGGGAATGATCTTCGCTATGGTTGGACGCTGGAAGGTTTTGAGGATCTGGGCGAGGGCATCAAGGCCATCGTCTGTCCCACGGCGGGCGGGCCATCGCACACCGTTCATGCCCAATTTTTGGTGGGCGCTGACGGTGCACGCAGCTTTGTTCGGCGCGAAGTGGGCATCGAATGGGGCGGGGAAAGCGGTACCCAACGCGACTTCATGGGGGGCAAGATGTTCGCGGTGTACCTGCGCGCGCCGCAGTTTCAGTCGGTACTGCGCCACCCTAAGGCTTGGATGTATGTGGCTGTCAACGCACAACGGCGCGCCTTGCTTGCCTCGGTGGACGGCGTGTCCGAGTACGCCTTTCATGCCGCTTTGAAGCCAGGAGAAGATGCGGATGCTTGGACCGAAAGTGATGCGCGGCAGGTGTTTGCGCAAGCGCTGGGGGCCGAGATTCCCATCGAGATTTTGTCGATGGGCACCTGGCTGGCTGGCCATGCGCTGGTCGCGCAAAAGTTCCAGCGCGGACGCGTTTTCATTGCGGGGGATGCCGCTCATTTGTTCACACCCACGGGGGGACTGGGCTACAACACGGCCGTGGAAGATGCCATCAATCTGGCCTGGAAGCTGGCCAGTGTGATCAAGGGCCAGGCGCCCTTGACCTTGCTGGAGACCTATGAAACTGAACGCCAGGCATTGGCCTTGCGCAACACAGGCTACGCCCGGCACTTTGCCGACTCCATCGGCTTGTTCGTCGCCACGCCTGAGTTGGAAGCCGACTCCGTCCAAGGTGAAATGGAGCGCAACACCGCATCCGAATACCTGAACCGTCATGCCCGCTTGGAGTTCAATATTCCGGGCGTGACGTTTGGGGGGCGCTATCACGACTCCTCCATCATCTTGCATGATGGTGCACCGTTGCCGCCCGATGAGCCCAACACCTATGTGCCCAGCGCCAGTCCGGGCGGACGCCCGCCCCACGCATGGTTGGAGGACGGCCGCTCTCTTTTCGACCTGTTTCATGCTGAATGGACCTTGTTGGCATTGGGCCCCCGGCCACCGTCCACAGCCGAAATGACGGCCGCAGCCCAGGCCATGGGCATCGACTTGCGCGAGGTGCTGTTGCCCCAAGCCTCGCTGCTGGAACTGTATGAGGCACCCCTGGTTTTGATTCGGCCCGATCAGATCGTGGCTTGGAGAGGCTACACGGACACTGGGGCCGCCAGCATCCTGTCTCAGCTCATGGGGTATGGACCTGTGGCGAATTGAAAAAGCCGTAGTGCTGCGCTTTCGGGTCGCTGGCAAGCCAAGGGGTCGTGATGTGCATGTTTACCCTTGCGGGTAAACCTTGTCCTGCAAGCCCTTGCTCATTCCGTAGAATCTGCTGCACTGCAACATGTCGATTTGAATCGACGGTCTGTCCTTATCAAGGAATTTCAAGTGCCCGCTAAATCGACTTCCCCCAAACCAGCAACCAGTGCGGTGGCTCGGCGCGTCATCAAAAAGTACCCGAATCGCCGTTTGTATGACACCACCACGTCGACCTACATCACCTTGAGTGAAATTAAAAGCCTGGTGATGGACAGCCTGGACTTTATTGTGACCGATGCAAAAACCGGTGAAGACCTGACACGTCCGATGTTGCTGCAAATTATTTTGGAAGAAGAGGCCGCTGGAGCGCCGATGTTCAGCGAAGCCGTGTTGGGTAACATCATTCGCTTTTATGGCCATGCCATGCAGGGCTTCATGGGCAAGTACCTGGAGAGCAATGTGCAGTCTTTCATGGACATGCAGTCGCAATTGGGGGACAGCCAAAAAGGCGTCAGCCCAGAAATTTGGACACAGTTCATGAAAGTGCAGCCGCCGATGCTGCAAAACGTGTTGGGCACCTATGTGCAGCAGTCGCAAAGTATGTTGGGTCAAATGCAAGAGCAGGTGCAAAAGCAAACCGAGCAAATGCTGGGTGCTTTAGGCATCAAAAAATAGGGCGGCTTCAAAAGCCTGGATTTGCTGGGACAATGGGGGCATGAGCGAAACCTTGATATCGACGATACCCGCCCAGGCCGGGCCTGCGCCCCGCATTGGGTTTGTCAGCCTGGGCTGCCCCAAGGCCTTGACCGATTCGGAACTGATCCTGACCCAGTTGAGCGCTGAGGGTTACCAAACTTCCAAGACCTTTGATGGTGCCGATTTGGTCATCGTGAACACCTGTGGCTTTATTGACGATGCGGTCAAAGAAAGCCTGGACACCATTGCCGAAGCCTTGAGCGCCAACGGTAAAGTGATTGTGACCGGTTGCCTGGGCGCCAAAACGGGCGAGTCAGGTGGCAATATGGTGCGGGAAATTCACCCCAGCGTCTTGGCCGTGACCGGCCCCCATGCCACGCAAGAGGTGATGGACGCTGTGCATGCCTACCTACCCAAACCGCATGATCCATTTTTAGACTTGGTTCCCAATTCGTTTGGCTCGGCCGGTTTGAAATTGACACCGCGCCACTACGCGTATCTGAAGATCAGCGAAGGCTGTAACCACCGCTGTACATTTTGCATCATCCCGTCGATGCGCGGCGATTTGGTGTCACGCCCGATAGGTGACGTGCTGAAAGAGGCCAAGGCCTTGTTTGAGGGCGGCGTGAAAGAGTTGCTGGTGATAAGCCAAGACACTTCGGCTTACGGCGTTGATGTCAAGTACCGAACCGGTTTTTGGGATGGCAAGCCCATCAAAACCCGGATGCTGGAGCTGGTGCAAACCTTGGGTGACATGGCAAAGGCCTATGGTGCTTGGGTGCGCTTGCATTACGTCTACCCCTATCCGAGCGTGGACGAGGTGATTCCCTTGATGGCCAGTGGCTTGATCTTGCCCTACTTGGATGTGCCGTTTCAGCACAGCCACCCCGATGTGCTGCGGCGCATGAAACGCCCGGCCAGTGGCGAGAAAAATTTAGAGCGCATCCAGCGCTGGCGCGAGATGTGCCCTCAGTTGGTGATTCGCAGCACCTTCATTGCCGGTTTCCCGGGTGAGACCGAAGAAGAGTTTGAGCACCTGCTGAACTTTTTGCGGGAAGCGCAAATTGACCGTGCCGGCTGCTTTGCCTACAGCCCGGTGCAAGGGGCGGCTGCCAATGACCTGCCGGGCATGTTGCCCGAGGCCTTGCGCGAAGAACGCCGATCACGTTTCATGGCCGTGGCTGAAGAGGTTTCTGTGGTGCGCTTGCGTGGCCGCTTAGGCGCCACGATGCAGGTTTTGGTGGACTCTGCGCCGGCCATGGGCCGCAAGGGCGGCGTGGGCCGCAGCTATGCCGATGCGCCTGAGATCGATGGTGTGGTGCATTTACTACCGCCCGAGAAAATGAGCAAAACCTTGAAGGTTGGCGAGTTCACCTCCGCTCGCATTGTGGATGTGCGTGGCCATGATCTTGTCGGAGTGCCCGTTTGAGCTTTGAAGCAGGCAAAAAAAAACCGCACAGTGTGCGGTTTAATTTGTTTTTCAATGACATCAAAAAGTCATTCAAGCTCATACAAAAATGTTTAAACTTGGTGCCCAAGACTGGACTCGAACCAGCACGATGTTACTCGCTAGTACCTGAAACTAGTGCGTCTACCAATTCCGCCACCTGGGCATCTCAGGAAAGATAGGATTATATATCAAAAAAATGACTACCCCCAGTCCTGCGCTGGAAGAAATTGAAGGCAGCGTACAAGGTCACCGTGATGGACACGGTTTTGTCTCACGTGAAGATGGCTTGGGTGATATTTACTTGCCGCCCAACGAAATGCGCGCGGTATTGCACAAGGATCGCGTCAAGGTGCGCATTGTTCGGCAAGACCGCAAGGGCCGCCCGGAAGGCCGTGTGGTGGAAATTGTCGAGCGCCCGCCGCACCCTATCATTGGCCGCTTGCTGCACGAGAGTGGCATCTGGATCGTTGCGCCCGAAGACAAGCGCTATGGACAGGATGTCCTGATTCCTAAAGTTGGCATTGGCCAGGGCAAACCGGGTCAGGTGGTGGTGGTCGAGTTGACCGAGCCGCCAGCCTTGTTTGGGCAACCGGTGGGGCGTGTCAAAGAGGTCTTGGGTGAGATCGATGACCCAGGTATGGAGATTGAAATTGCGGTGCGCAAGTACAGCGTACCCCACGAGTTCTCAGACGCTTGCATCGGCTTGGCTCGCACCCTGCCTGACAAAGTGCGTGCCCAAGATAAATTGCACCGTATTGATTTGACAGATGTACCCCTGGTCACCATCGACGGTGAAGATGCGCGCGATTTTGACGATGCGGTGTATTGCGAGCCCGCCAAAGTAGGGCGCGGCAAAGGTTGGCGCTTGTTGGTGGCCATTGCCGATGTCAGCCACTATGTGGACACAGGCAGCGCTATCGATGTCGATGCCTACGAGCGCGCCACTAGCGTGTATTTCCCGCGCCGCGTGATTCCGATGCTGCCAGAAAAACTCTCTAACGGACTTTGCTCGCTCAATCCGGATGTGGAGCGTTTGTGTATGGTCTGTGACATGCTGGTCTCGGCCAAGGGCGATGTCTATGCCTATCAGTTCTATCCAGCGGTCATGTTCAGCCACGCCCGTTTTACTTACAACGAGGTGGCTGCCATTTTGGGCAACACGCGCGGTCCTGAGGCGCTCAAGCGCAAGGCACGTGTCAATGATTTGCTGAACCTTCAAGACGTCTACAAAGCCTTGCTGGCCTCGCGCGCCGTGCGGGGTGCGGTGGATTTTGAAACCACTGAAACCCAAATCGTGTGTGATGAAAGCGGGCAGATTGAAAAGATCGTTCCCCGCGTGCGCAATGAAGCGCACCGCGTGATTGAAGAAGCCATGCTGGCGGCCAACGTCTGCAGCGCCGACTTCATTCAGCAGGGCAAGCATCCAGGCCTGTTCCGGGTCCATGAGGGGCCAACGCCTGAGAAAAAAGACATTCTGCGCAATTACCTCAAAGCTTTGGGCTTGGGTTTTGGCTTGAGCGATGACCCCAAGCCGGGCGAGTTTCAACATATCGCCCAGGCGACCAAAGAGCGCCCAGATGCGCAGCAAATTCACACCATGTTGCTGCGCTCTATGCAGCAGGCGATTTACACGCCCATCAACAGCGGTCACTTCGGCTTGGCGTATGAGGCGTATACCCATTTCACCAGTCCGATTCGCCGCTATCCTGATTTGTTGGTGCACCGGGTCATCAAAGCGATTTTGTCGCGGCAAAAATACCAATTGCCCAGTTTGCCTTTGCCGGGTGAAGCGCATGCCAAATTGGCCAAGCGCTTGCAAAAGAACAAGGCCGGTGCACAGGTGGAGTCAGATGCACCGCGCGTGAAAATGTCGTATGCCGAGCAGCAGGCTTGGGAAGCGGCGGGTTTGCATTGCAGTGCCAACGAACGGCGCGCCGACGAAGCCAGCCGCGATGTGGAAGCTTGGCTCAAGTGCAAATACATGCGCGAGCATCTGGGCGAGGAATACAGCGGCGTGGTCACTTCGGCCACCAGTTTCGGTATCTTTGTGACGCTGGACGCAATGTATGTTGAAGGCTTGGTGCACATCACCGAGTTGGGCGGCGAGTACTTCCGCTTTGATGAGGCGCGCCAAGAGTTGCGCGGCGAACGCACAGGCATTCGCTATGCGATTGGCACAAGGGTGCAAATTCAAGTGTCTCGCGTGGACTTGGACGGTCGCAAGATTGATTTCAGGTTGGTGACGGAGGAGGGCGTAGGCCGCCTAACACGCGAGCGCAGCGCTCCCTTTGTGGAGGGCGACCCTGCGCGGGGTGCTCCGCGTTCAGAAGGCCGTGTCACAGACCGTCGCAAAGACGGGCCGCGTGAACGCACAGCCAGCCCCAAGCCTTCTATCAAAGCCTCGGTGAAACAAGCCTTGGACAAAAAGAAATCAACCAAAGTCCGCAAATCGCGGCGCTAAATTTTAATTTTTAACACCATGGTCACTCTGTCAGAGTGCCAAATTCAGGAGACAGGGATATGCGTTCATCACCTCAAGTGGCCATCGTGACCGGAGCAGGCTCGGGTGTGGGTAAAGCGGCTGCTTTGGCCTTGCTCAAAGACGGTTGGCAAGTGGTTCTTGCGGGCCGCCGCGTGGCCCCGCTGGACGAGGTCATTGCCGAGTCGGGTGCGGCCGCACATGCCTTGGCGGTGTCCACCGATGTGTCAGATGAGGCTTCGGTGAAAGCTTTGTTTGATGCGGCAGTCCAAAAATTTGGCCGTGTGGATTTGCTCTTCAATAACGCCGGCGTAAATGCTCCAGGTATTCCACTCGAAGATTTGACCTTGGCGCAGTGGAAGAACGTGGTCGACATCAACTTGACCGGCATGTTTTTGTGCATCCAAGCCGCTTTCAGGGTGATGAAAGTCCAATCGCCACGCGGCGGTCGGATCATCAACAACGGCTCCATTTCGGCCACCACACCGCGGCCCAATTCCATTGCCTACACGGCCACCAAACATGGGGTTTCGGGCTTGACCAAAACCGCCTCCTTGGATGGCCGAAAGTACGATATTGCGGTGGGCCAGATCGATATTGGCAACGCGGCCACTGACATGGCCATGCGCATGGCCAAAGGCGTCATGCAGGCCAACGGTGAGATCGCGATTGAGCCTTTGATGGACGTGAACATTGTGGGCCAGTCGGTGGTCTACATGGCCAATTTACCGCTTGAAGCCAATGTGATGTTCCACACCGTGATGGCGACCAAGATGCCGTTTGCCGGGCGCGGTTGAGCCCAGGCGCTCAGTGCGTTTTTGCTAACGCACTAGCGCTTTGGCCGGGCTCAGGTCACCTGCTGTGCCAGTGCGCTGGCCGTCAATTGTTGGAGCGCCGGCCACTGGTCTGCCGCATGGCCGTGCTGGTACACGGCTTGTGAGGCGGCCTCAAAAGCGCCCCACGCGTTGCCCGGGCCTTGGGCCATTTTGGCGCCAATCCAACCTGCCAACACATCGCCGGTGCCGGCCGTGGCCAGTCGACCGTTGCCTGTTGGGTTGACGCGGCTGATCTGACCGGGACAGGCAATCACTGTTCCGGAGCCCTTGAGCACCACCGTGCAGCCCCAAAGTGCCGCCAGCGTTTCGGCGCTGTGCAATCGATGCGCTTGAATCTCGGAGGTCGAGCTGTTGAGCAAACGTGCCGCCTCTAAAGGATGGGGCGTGAGCACCGTGGGCATGGCGCGTGCGCTGCGGTTTTTCAGTAACTGCGCCAGGCTCGCATCACGGGCAATGGCATTCAGGGCGTCGGCATCCAAAACCAGTTGCTGGCTGCGTTGCAGGACTTCGGCCATCACGTGCTTCACGGCCAAGCCGCCGCCACAACCGCAGACCACGGTGAGTTCTTGCAGGTGCAAGGCCGAAAATGTGCGGAGCATCCATTCGGGGTGTTCGGCGATCACCTCGACCGCCAATGTCGATTGGGTCGGGGCCAGCAGGCTGATCAAAACACGGCCCGCACCGCCGTGCAGGGCTGCCGAAGCCGCCAACAGCGCAGCGCCCGTCATGCCCATGCCGCGGACGGCCAACGCTTCTCCCCCCACAATGGCCACGTCGCCATAGCTGCCTTTATGGCTGTTGTGCCGTCGTGCGGCGCCTGTAGTGGGGGCTGGGTTGAGTTGGCTGCAGGGGTCCGCGCTCGCGAGCATTTGTTTTTCAGAGGCGTCACGCGTCAAATCGTCCAGCCACAGTTGCCCTGCGGCATCGCGCCCTTGGCCCATGAACAGACCGGGCTTGGCGGTCAGCAGCATCAGCGTGTGGTCGGCATTCACCAAGGGTCCTGGGGTGCCGTCTTCGCTCAATAAAGCCAGGCCTGTTTCTGCATTCAAACCGGTGGGTGGGTCGGCCGACAAGACCGTGGCCTCGCTGTCGTTCATGGCCGTGATCCATGCGGCCATCTCTCCCGTGACCGCGCGGCTGGCGCCAATGCCCAGCAGGCAATCGATCGCCAGATCGCCAGGCGTCAAAGCTGGAGGCGCCAAGATGAATTCAATACCGGCGGCTTGGGCGCGCTGCAGCGCCGCTTGCGCATCGGGCGGCAGCTCTTGTTTGCCCAACAGGTGAGAAACAAGCACCGGCATACCGGCCTGGTGTAGAAAAACAGCAGCCTCTAGGCCGTCGCCGCCGTTGTTTCCAGGGCCGCAGGCGATCCAAATCTTGCGCGCATGGGGCGCCAAGGCCAGGGCCAACTGGCCGATCGATTGACCCGCACGGCGCATCAAAGTGTGTGTTGGCAACCGCACCGCCAGCGCTTGTTCGAGCTGGCGGGTGCTGCCGATGTCGTGCAGTGATGTGGGTTGACGGCCGTCCAGGCGTTGCAAGGTCATGCCGTATTTTTCAAATGCTGCTCAATGGTCAGAGACACGTTAAGCACGGCGTCGTCCCTCATGGCTGCGTGCCAGACCATCAGCCCCACCGGCAGCTCGCCTGCCAGGTGGCAAGGCAGTGACAGGGCGCAGCCGTCCAGGGTATTGACCACACTGGTGTTGCGCAGCAACTGGGCGTTGGCTTGAAAGAAGGCCGCATCGCGTTCGACGCCAGGCGCCATGCTGGCGATGGTCGGCGCGGTGATGGGCAGCGTAGGCGAGAGCAGGGCGTCGTAACCGCTCATGGCCTGTTGCATCCGGGCAATCCATTGCAGACGTCCGCGCTGCAAGTCCAGATATTCAAAAGCCTTCATCTGGGCGCCGCGTTCAATGCGCTGCGCCACGCGCGGGTCGTACTGCGCCGCACCTTGTGCCAGCAGGTGGCGGTGCCAAGCGTAACTTTCGGCGGCACTGAAGCCGCCAGTGGCCAACAAGCCTGCGAGATCGTTGAGTTCGGGCAAAGTGATTTCAGTCAGTTTGGCCCCGGCGCGAGCCAGTGTCTCTATGCTGCGTTGCCACGCCTGCTGCACCGGCGCTGACAACTCGTCCAGCATCAAGCTGGTGGGAATGGCCAAACGGTAAGCAGACAGGTCCTGTTGGAAGCGAGGCACTTTGCGTTGCGCCAAAATTTCATGCGCCAAAATCGCATCGCGCACGCTGCGCGTCATGGCACAGACCGTGTCCATGGTGGTGGACAGCGGAACAGCGCCTTGCGTGGACACCAGCCGTGCGGTGTTTTTGAAACCCACAATGCCGTTCAAGGCAGCGGGAATGCGGATGGAGCCACCGGTGTCTGAGCCCAAGCCGATGAAGGCGGCGCCGGTCGCCACCGACACGGCTGCGCCTGAAGAGGAGCCGCCCGGCACCAAAGGCTGAAAGTCGGGCGTGTCCCCTGATAAGGCTTGCCCCGCAAGGCGGCCGGAGACCGCGTCCCAGGCCGCTGGCGTGCCGTAATGCGGGTTCACGCCCACGCCTGAGAACGCAAACTCCACCATATTGGTTCTGCCCATCAGGCGGCCGCCTGCGGCGCGCATATTGGCTACGGCGGGGCTGTCTTGCGCGGCGGGGAGCTTGTTTTGCAAGACCAAAGAACCGGCGGTGGTGACTTCACCTTGAACATCGAACAGGTCTTTGGCCGAAAACGGCAGCCCTCCCAAGGGCCCGTAAGGCCCGTGGGAGGGGTCTTGTTCACGTTGAAGATCTGCGCTATTCAAACGCATGAAGACAAGGTTGCACGACGGACTTTGGGCTTGAGCCAGGCAGTGGTCCAGCACCTCGCGCAAAGTGGTGTGACCCTGAGCCAGGGCTTGCAGGGTCGCGATCAGGTCGGTTTGGGTTGTCATGAGGGCTCAGTAGGGAGGGGTGGCAATCAGGGTGCTATAATCGAATGGCTTTACAGGTACGGGTCAGCACATGTGTTGGTCAGGCTTGTGAAGTGAATCAAAACGCAAACCTGCCCCTTCAAGGTGTTGTCCGTCATGATCGTGGCGGCGATCAAGGGCTGTGTTTAAGACTTAACCTTTGGAGATTATTATGTCCGTTACTATGCGCGAAATGCTGGAAGCCGGTGTCCACTTTGGTCACCAAACTCGCTTCTGGAACCCCAAGATGGCCCCGTTTATTTTCGGCCATCGCAACAAAATTCACATTATCAACCTGGAAAAATCTTTGCCGATGTTCCAGGATGCGGCC
>CANGDZ010000049.1 GCA_947452785.1 Comamonadaceae bacterium
GTTTTGGCGGAACAGGCGGGATTCGAACCCGCGGTGGGCTATGAACCCACACACGCTTTCCAGGCGTGCGACTTAAACCACTCATCCACCGTTCCTAAGCCCTCGATTATAGCAGTGGGAATGCGGCTGGCCGCTTCAGGCTTTGTTGGTGCTGACCATTTTCATGGCACTGGCAATCAATCCAGAAACTTCGGTCATGTTGCCGGGGATGATCAAGGTGGTCTTAGACTCCGCAGCTACCTTGCTGTAGGCCTGAACGGCTTGTTCCGCCACCTTCAATTGAACGGCTTGTTCGCCACCCGGTTGGCGAATGGCGGCTGCAATGCGTTCAATGGCATGGGCCGTGGCATCGGCCATCGCGGTAATGGCGGCAGCGTCACCTTGGGCTTTGTTGATTGCCGCTTGTTTTTCGCCTTCTGAGCGGGCAATGAAGGCCTCTCTTTCGCCGGTGGCAATGTTGATTTGTTCTTGGCGACGCCCTTCAGAGGCGGCAATCAAAGCGCGCTTTTCGCGCTCTGCTGTGATTTGAGATTGCATGGCGTGCAAAATTTCTTTGGGCGGTGTCAGATCCTTGATCTCGTAGCGCAAGACCTTCACACCCCAGTTCAAGGCAGCTTCATCGATCGCCGCCACGACTTGGGCGTTGATGATGTCGCGCTCCTCAAATGTTTTGTCCAACTCCAATTTGCCTATCACGCTGCGCAGGCTGGTTTGCGCCAGTTGCGTCACCGCCACAATGTAGTTGGACGAGCCATAGCTGGCCAATTTGGGGTCGGTCACTTGGAAATACAAGATGCCGTCCACTTGCAATTGGGTGTTGTCACGGGTGATGCAAATTTGGCTGGGCACATCCAAAGGAATTTCTTTCAGGCTGTGTTTCTGTATCACGTTGTCGACAAAGGGAACTACAAAGTTCAAGCCCGGGGTCAGGCTGGCGTGGTATTTACCCAGTCGCTCGACCACCCAAGCGTTTTGTTGCGGCACAACTTTGACGGTCTTGATGATGAACAGGATGATGATGACAACGAAGAGAACGGCGATTTCCATGGAGTTCCTTGAGGATGTGAGTTAAATTTTTTCGATCACTAAGCGGCTACCCACCATCTCGACGATGCGGTGCGCACCCGTCTTTTGGGGCTGGCCCGGGGAAAGCAGGGCAGTCCATTGCGCGCCACGGTGCTTGACGTGCGCCAAGCCTTCAGCGTCCCATTCGGTGACCTGAACCGTCTCGCCCAAATCCAAATGTATGTCAGGGTTGCGCGCAGCGTCGGTATCTGCATGAGGCTTGGCATTTTTCAAATGCCAAGTCGTCACGGCCATTCCACCTACTGCAGCGCCCGCCACCAACTGCCCCGTCAGGGTTAAACCGCCATGGGCCGCCAAAGCGGCTGCAGCGGCGCCCAAGGAGAGCATTAACAAGTAAAAAGTTCCCGTGAGCAGTTCGACAGCGATCAAACCACCGGTGACGAGCCACCAAACCGTCGAAAAAGCCATGTTGAATCCTTGGATAATGAATCCTTTTTAACGCAACTCGCATTGTGCCCAAATATGGACACAAATAGTCCTTACACTTCGCCCCTGTTTCCCTTTTTTGCCCCTGCTGTAGGAGCCGTGCATGAAATTTCGTTTCCCCATCGTCATCATTGACGAAGATTACCGTTCTGAGAACACATCGGGTCTTGGCATTCGTGCGTTGGCGCAGGCCATTGAGACCGAGGGCTTTGAGGTTTTGGGTGTCACCAGTTATGGCGATTTGTCCCAATTCGCACAACAGCAAAGCCGTGCAAGCGCCTTTATTTTGTCGATTGATGACGAAGAGTTCACCCCTGGCCCGGACCTAGACCCGGTGGTCTACGGATTGCGCGGTTTTATTGAAGAGGTGCGTCGCAAAAATGCCGATGTGCCCATTTATATCTACGGCGAAACCAAAACATCGCGTCACTTGCCCAACGATATTTTGCGTGAGTTACATGGTTTCATTCACATGTTTGAAGACACGCCCGAGTTTGTGGCGCGTCACATAATCCGCGAAGCCAAAAGCTATTTAGAAGGCATCAAGCCACCCTTCTTCAAAGCCTTGCTCGATTACGCTGAAGACGGCTCTTACTCTTGGCATTGCCCTGGACACTCAGGCGGCGTGGCCTTTTTGAAGAGTCCTGTGGGTCAGATGTACCACCAGTTTTATGGTGAAAACATGTTACGTGCTGACGTGTGCAACGCGGTCGAGGAGTTGGGCCAATTGCTGGACCACAACGGCGCCATTGGCGAGAGCGAGCGCAATGCGGCGCGCATTTTCAATGCCGACCATTGCTTCTTTGTGACCAACGGCACCAGTACCTCCAACAAGATGGTTTGGCACCACACCGTGGCACCTAACGACGTGGTGGTGGTCGACCGCAATTGCCACAAATCCATTTTGCATTCGATCATCATGACCGGGGCCATCCCTGTGTTCTTGAAGCCCACGCGCAATCATTTCGGCATCATCGGACCCATTCCGCAAAGCGAGTTCGAAGTGGCCAGCATCCAGGCCAAGATCAAGGCTAATCCTTTGCTCAAGGGTGTGGACCCGAAAAAGGTCAAACCCCGCGTTATGACCTTGACGCAGTCCACCTACGACGGTGTGCTGTACAACACCGAGACCATCAAAGGCATGCTCGACGGTTACGTGGAGAACCTGCACTTTGATGAAGCCTGGTTACCGCATGCGGCCTTCCACCCGTTTTATGGGCCGTATCACTCCATGGGCAAAAAGCGCGCGCGCCCCAAGAGTTCGGTGGTTTACGCAACGCAATCCATTCACAAGTTGCTAGCCGGTATTAGCCAAGCCAGCCATGTGCTGGTGCAGGACTCGCAAACCGTCAAGCTTGACCGGCATTTGTTCAACGAAGCCTATCTGATGCACACCAGCACCAGCCCTCAGTACAGCATCATTGCCAGCTGCGACGTGGCTGCCGCCATGATGGAGCCGCCGGGCGGCACCGCTTTGGTCGAAGAAAGCATTGCCGAAGCCTTGGACTTTCGCCGCGCCATGCGCAAGGTCGATGACGAGTATGGCAAGGATTGGTGGTTCAAGGTTTGGGGCCCCGAAAAACTGGTGGATGAAGGCATTGGCCGTGCGGAAGATTGGATCATTCGCAGTGATGCGCGTAAAAAGAACAGCAAGTGGCATGGCTTTGGCCAATTGGCCGATGGCTTTAACATGTTGGATCCGATCAAATCGACCATCGTCACCCCAGGCCTTAACCTGGACGGCAAGTTCGACAAAAGCGGTATTCCAGCGTCTGTGGTGACCAAATTTTTGGCCGAACATGGAGTGGTGGTTGAAAAAACGGGTTTGTACAGCTTTTTCATCATGTTCACCATCGGCATCACCAAGGGCCGTTGGAACTCTCTGCTGACCGAATTGCAGCAGTTCAAAGACGACTATGATCGCAATCAACCGATGTGGCGCATCATGCCGGAGTTCTGTCAGAAACACCGTAAATACGAGCGCATGGGCTTGCGAGATCTGTGTCAGCACATTCACACCTTGTATGCCAAGTACGACATCGCGCGCTTGACCACAGAGATGTATTTGTCGGATCTGACTCCCGCCATGAAACCCGCCGATGCCTATGCCTACATTGCGCATCGCAAAACCGAGCGCGTTGAAATCGACGCCCTGGAAGGGCGCATCACCGTCGGTTTGGTCACGCCTTATCCGCCGGGCATTCCTTTGTTGATTCCTGGTGAAGTCTTTAACAAAAAAATCATCGATTACCTCAAGTTCTCACGCGAATTTAATGCTCAGTGCCCAGGCTTTGAAACCGATATCCACGGCTTGGTGGAAGAGGTGGGGGACGATGGCGTGAAACGATATTTTGCTGATTGCGTCAGGGCATAAAAAAAGGCGGGTTTGCCCCGCCTTTTTGGTGTTTAAGCTAAATTTAGAACCGATAGGTGCCACGTGCGTAAAAGGTCCGCATGTAGGGGTCAGCCAAACGTGGATCGTAACCCACTTGGAAGGTCAATGACTGGACGGAGACGGGTGGCGCTTTGTCGAGCAGGTTACGCACGCCAAAAGTCAAAGTTGCGTTTTTGGTGAAGGCATAAGCGCCGTAAGTGTCCCAAGTAATATAGGGGCTCACTTTGCTCTCGCCATCTTGATCTTGGTAACCTGACTTGTAGTGGTTAGCAAGTCCCAGAGTAAGTGCTTCTTTCTTCCACGTTACAGACAAAGTGCTTTGCAGTCTGAGGATGGGATAATTGGCTGAATAAAAACCGCCCACATTATTGAGCCATGGCCCATCCGGAACGGTTTGGTAGTCATATTTGTCCACCAACGTGGCCACGCCACGGAATGTCAAGGTGCCCATTTCCTCTAAGCGTTTTGTGTAAGACGCCATAAAGTCAACACCGTTGGTGTTCACACCGCCCAAGTTACGCTGGGTTAAGTCAATATAGCCACAATTACTACCAGGACACTGGGTGCCATCAAATGACAAAGTGCCGTCGGGTGCGCGATGGAAATAACTGGCGTATTTGGTAGGGTTTCCAAAAATGGTGCTGTCAGGCACATAACTGATTTGGTTGTTCAATCTGATCCACCAAAAGTCGACGCTCAAGTCGAGGTCTTTGTTGGGTTGGAGTAACAAACCAAAAGTTGCAGACTTGGACGTTTCCGGCTTCAAATTCGTATTGCCGCTCTGAAGCGCCATGAATTGGTTGCCACAAGCCGCATTGGCATTGGCGCCTGGTATGGGGACGCCGCCAGGACACAGGCGCGGGTCATCCCAAACGCCGGGCGTGTTCGTATAAACCTTTGACGCATTCAAGTCATACAACGAAGGGGCCCGAAATCCTGTGGAGGCAGAACCCCGCATCAAGAACACACTGCTGGGTTGCCAACGGAAACTCACTTTGGGGTTGATGGTGCTGCCAAAATCACTGTACTTGTCATAGCGGACTGCAGCGGTCAAATCCAAATCTTTTTTAACCGGCACATTCAACTCGCTGTAGACCGCCATGACATTTCGTGAACCCACATTGTTCGTGCTCGGGTCAATACCCGTGCTAGCAACAACCTGGGCCGCATAAATGGGGTCAGCAATTTTGTTTTGCATTTGTTCACGACGAAACTCAGCCCCAACCGCCACAGCCGCAGGACGTCCGGTATTGAACCAATCTGACAGTTCACGACTCGCACGACCGTCTATCGTCGTGGTGGTCCCTTTGGCACTTAACAGCTTACCCAGCGCATTGGCGCTTTGTAGCAACGCCGTTCCGGCCGCAGTTTGTGTGGGTGAGAAAGGATTGATGACGCCGGTGGCCACCCCGTTGGTGATGATGTCGCCATTGGTATAACCGCCAACCAAGCTATAGCTCGCCACGTTTGTGTTGTATGTGAAGCCCGTGTTGTAGTCCCAAACGCCTTCAGTGCCTTTCAGCACCGCAGCAAAGCGCTGCTGACTGTTGGGACTGGAGTCAGCCCGAGGGCCGTTGGGAATATCACGCCAACGCACATCGAGGGGCAGCGCGGGATTGATACCCGAACCCGCGGGGGGCGCGGGTGTAATGCCATTGCCTGGATAGAACGGAGTTCCTGGATTCACGGTCAAAGCGGCATAGGGCACAGGGGCAATATTGGTCCCCGTTGTCGACTTGGTCATGAAGTAATCGAGTTCAAGCCGTTTGCCAGCTCCCAAATCGAAAGTGCCTTTCAACATTCCAGATAGTCGGTCGGTTTTGGGCACCAAATCCACCCAGTTGGCATATCGGTAGGTACATGAGGTGCCGTTTGCGGTGTTGAATTGATAGTTGCAGTTCGGTGCAAGGGGGCTGTAACGCGCCCCGCCCTGCGAATAAATGCCGGGGTAAGGGGTTGAGGAAATTTTCCCGTCATGCGGAATATCCGGGCGATCCGACGCTTTCAAGACATCTTGATTTTTAAAATCAATAAAACCAAAAATGTTGAATTTGTCTTCGGCTAAATCACCCTTGCCGAAGCCTACATTCACACCATTGGACTTACCTGCGCCATGCTGCGGTGACGAGTAATCTATGTTGACAGTTCCACCGGTGAAATTTGTTCGGGTGATGAAGTTGATTACACCACCGATGGCGTCAGTACCGTAAAGCGAGGATGCGCCATCGCGTAAGACTTCAATCCTGTCCAAGGCGGCCATGGGAATCATGTTCAAGTCAGGCGCAGAACTGTCAATGGCGTTGTTGACGATACGGCGACCGTTTAACAAAACCAAGGTTTTGTTTTGACCTAAGCCGCGCATGTTTGCAAATGAAGCGCCACCACTTGACAATCCTACGGATTGGCTTGTTCCCTGTGTGGATTGATTACCACTGATCAGGTTAACAATTTCTTCAACAGAGGTAATCCCACGCTCACGAAGATCAGACATCTTCATGATGGTGACCGGCAATGCTGTTTCAGCGTCTATTCGCTTGATTGCGGATCCCGTGATCTCGATGCGCTCGATGCCGTCTGATTGTTGTGCCTGGACACTTTGAAGTCCGGCCAGTGTGAGGATCGTGCCGCCAAATGCATGAAGTAAATGGCGGTTGAGTGGGTTAATTTTGAAGTTAGGCATGTACAACTTAGGTGTTTTATTTTTTAGACGACAAAGATCACAAGGTGACCTTGACGTTACCCTTTGCGTAAAAAATTGTCTTTTCCCTAGAGAGCAATTTGATGCACAACATCAATATGTGACAAAACTTCTATTTCTTCAAGGTTTTTTTTTAAAATGATTAAAAAACAACTATCAAATTTTTGAATATTTAAATATAGAATACAAAAGAATCTGTATGGCTACTCGGAAATACCGCCGATCACATGGCTGAAGCCGCCATCCACATACATGATCTCCGCGCTAACCCCGGCGGCCAGGTCGCTGAGCAAAAATGCAGCCACATTACCCACATCTTCGATCGTGACATTGCGTCGAATGGGCGAGGCTTGCGCTACGGCGCTCAAGATCTTGCCGAAATCTTTGATGCCGCTGGCTGCCAAGGTCTTGATTGGGCCTGCACTGATGCCATTGACACGCATTTTCTTGTGACCTAGAGAGTCAGCCAAGTAACGAACGGAAGCCTCTAAGCTGGCCTTGGCCAAGCCCATGGTGTTGTAGTTGGGCACCACCTTCATTGCACCCAGATACGTCAAGGTCAGCAAGGCTGAGTTTTCGCGCAAATAGGGCAGGGCGGCTTTGGCCATGGCCGGAAAGCTATAAGCGCTGATGTCGTGGGCGATTTTGTAGCCTTCACGGCTCAAACCTTCCAAAAAGTCACCGGCAATGGCTTCGCGCGGTGCGTAACCTATGCTGTGCACAAAGCCATCGAACTGAGGCCAGTGCACTGACAGATCTGTGAACAGTTTTTCGATTTGGGCATCGTCGCCCACGTCGCAGTCGAATATCAATTTGGAATTGAAGTCCGCCGCAAACTCGTTAGTGCGGTCTTTAAATCGTTCACCCACATAGCTGAACGCCAACTCAGCCCCTTGGGCATGGCATGACTTGGCAATTCCGTAAGCAATCGATCGATTAGACAGAACGCCTGTAATGAGTAATTTTTTACCAGTCAGAAAGCCCATGACGTCTCTTTAAAATGTTTCAACCCCTCCATTTTGACATGGGCTGTCCGCCGGGGCGCGAGATTCAGTCATGCCTATTAATCTGTACACTGAATTGATGAAGTATTTTTTCAATTGGCACATGAAGATGCAAATGATGGTCATTTGGGCGGTCATGGTATTGACGGCCTGTGGGGTTTCGAACGCGCCTGTGCCGCCAGACTGGTTGGGACAAAACGTCTTGTTCAGCTCTTATGCGGAATCGCCCAAATACCTGGATTCCACTTCGTCTTACAGCAACAACGAAACCCCTTGGACTTATGCGGTGTACGAGCCGCCCTTGAAGTACCACTACCTTAAGCGTCCTTATGAGTTGCAGCCACGGACTTTGACCGAGTTGCCGCGCGTCACGTACCTCAACAAACAAGGCCAACAAGTTCCCGCCCAAACTCCTGCTGCGCAAATTGCCGAAAGCGTGTTCGAGCTCAATATCACACCCGGCATTCAGTTTCAGCCACACCCCGCTTTTGCCAAGGATGGCCTGGGGCAAGCCTTATACCTACAGCTGAAAGAGGCGGACTTGGAAGGCAAACGCTCTCCTTACCAATTTGAAATAATGGGCTCACGCGAGCTGGTGGCTGATGACTATCTTTACGCCATCAAGCGTCTGGCGACTCCCCGCATCAAGTCGCCATCGTTTGGTTTTCTTTCGGAAAAAATAGTGGGCTTGGCCGACTACGGCAAAAAGATCAAAGAGGTCAACAGTCAAATCAAATCAGGCAAATCAGCCCGTGAGCTCGGCCCGTTTGGGCATTTGCCTTGGTTGGATTTTCGCGAGCATGCTTTTGAGGGCGTACAGGTCACAGGAAAGTACAGCTTGCGTATCCGCGTGAATGGCAAATATCCGCAGTTCAAATATTGGATGGCCATGACTTTTTTCGCGCCGGTGGCTTGGGAAGTCGACGCCTTTTACGCCCAGCCGGGCATGAGCCGCCGCAACTTGAATGCCGATACTTGGCCCGTAGGCACTGGCCCTTATATGTTGACCGACTATGTGCCTAATGCACGCATGGTGCTTGAGCGCAACCCAAATTACCGGAAGGTCACCTACCCCTGTGAAGGTGAAGCCGGCGATAAAGAAAAAGGCTTGTTGAAAGATTGCGGTAAAAAACTGCCTTTCATCGACAAAGTGGTTTCGGTCATTGAAAAAGAAGGCACATCGGTTGCCACCAAATTTATTCAGGGCTATTACGATGTGCCCCAGCTGGAGCGCGGTGAACCCGGCATTGGCTACCAGGTGTCGATCCAAGATGGCACGGGAATGGCCAAGGAGCTGCTAGCGCGCAAAATTCAACTGCCCAGCACCATCCAAGTGGGCTTTTATCATTTTGGCTTCAATTGGCTAGACCCGGTGGTGGGGGCAGGTAAGACACCTGATGAGAAGGTGCGAAATCGCAAGCTGCGACAAGCCTTGTCGATCGCATTTGATTTTGAAGAGTATGTCTCCGTCTTTGAGGAAGATCGCGCCGAAGTGAACCAAAGCGTGGTGGTTCCGGGCCTCTTTGGCCATGATCAAACCCCATTCAACCCCGTTATTTATGAACGAGGTGGAGATGGCAAGGTCCATCGCAAATCAATTGAAAAAGCCAAAGCACTACTGGCCGAGGCCGGTTATCCCAATGGGCGCGATGCCCAAACTGGCAAACCGCTGGTCATTAACTACGACAGCCAAGGCGTGGGGCCTGGCTACAAGGCGCGCATTGATTGGGTAGCCAAACAGTTTGCCAAGCTCAATATTGAACTGGAAGTGCGCAGCACCGACTACAACCGCTTTCAAGACAAGATGCGCAAAGGCTCTGCGCAGTTCTTTTTCTGGGGTTGGTTGGCCGATTACCCCGATCCTGAAAATTTCATGTTTTTACTTTATGGACCTAACTCCAAGGTCAAGTTCGATGGTGAAAACTCGACCAACTACGTCAATGCCGAATACGATCAGCTTTTTGACAAGATGAAAGATTTGGACGACACGCCCGAGCGAGCAGCCCTGATCAAACGCATGATCGAGATCAGCCAAGAGGATGCGCCCTTGCTCAACGGCTGGTCTGAGGAGTTTGGTGGCGCCTACCACCAGTGGGTTTTTAACGGCAAACCGTCCAACATCATTCGCGATCAGTTGGCTTACTTGCGGATCGATCCGGCGCTGCGCCAAGCCAAGATCAAAGAATGGAATCAAGCGGTGCTTTGGCCCTTGGTCTTGGCGCCCATTTTGTTGTTGCTGTTGGCCATACCGGCATGGCGGGGTTGGAAGAAGCGCCAGCATCAACGTGCTGTGGTGAGCCGAGGGGAGTCGTGATGTTGAAATTTCTGACCCGCAAATTGTTGTACGGATTGGCGATTTTGGTGGGCATCAACCTGCTGACTTTCGTGCTGTTCTTCAAAGTCAATACACCTGATGACATGGCGCGCATGCAACTGGGGGGCAAAAGAGTCACGCCCGACGCCATTGAAAAATGGAAAGCCGAACGCGGCTATGACCGGCCCTTGTTTTGGAATGACCAAGAGCAGGGTGCACAGCAACTCACCAACACTTTGTTTGTGGACAGTTCTTTGCGAATGTTCGCCTTTGATTTTGGTCGGGCAGACAGCGGTAGGGACATTGCCTCCGAAGTCAAGCGCCGTGCAGGCCCGAGCTTGGCGCTGGCCTTGCCCACTTTTGTCATGGGCTTGGGAATTTCCATTGCCTTGGCGCTGGGCTTGGCTTTTTTCAGAGCCACTTATTTAGACTTTTGGGGCACTGTGCTGTGCGTGGTCTTCATGTCCATCTCTTCTTTGTTTTTCATTGTGATGGGGCAATTTATTTTTGCGCGGGTCATGCAGTTGTTGCCCGTTTCAGGGTTCAACGCTGCAGGAGATGCTTGGCGCTTCTTGTTGCTGCCGATAGGCGTGAGCATCTTGGCCCGACTGGGCGGGGAGGTGCGTTTTAACCGCGCCCTGTTCATGGAAGAAATAGGCAAAGATTATGTGCGCACTGCTCGCGCCAAGGGCTTGTCGGAATCCCGGGTGTTGTTTGTGCATGTGCTGCGAAATGCCTTGATTCCCATTTTGAGCGCGTCAGTCGCGGTGATTCCTTTGCTGTTCATGGGCAGTTTGATCACCGAGTCCTTCTTTGCCATTCCGGGCTTGGGCAGCTATTTGATTGAGGCCATTTCTGCGCAAGACTTCGCTGTCGTGCGTGCCATGGTCTTCATCGGTTCTGTCCTTTACATCTTGGGCTTGATCCTGACGGACATCAGCTACAGCCTAGCCGACCCCCGAATTCGATTGCAGTAAAACCATGCAGCCCGTTTTTCTCATTACCGACCTGTTCATCTTCGCCGTGCTCCTCGGGGGGCTGTTCTACGCTTGGCGCATTCGCCATGACCGCCACCTGTTGGCCAATTGGCGCTTGGCCTTGAAGCGCCCTGTGGCCATGGCCAGCGGTCTGGTCTTGCTCTTTTTTGTGCTGGTCGCGGTGCTGGATTCTTTTCATTACCGTCCTGTCTTGGCGCCAGTGGAGGGGCAACCCACACGTTACGCGGCTGAAGCGGTGTCTGTTTTGGACGTGGTTTTGGCGCCTTTGTCCAAAGCACGTGAACGCAGTTACTCTGCGCCGCTGTCGGCAACCGGCTTTCGCAAAGAAACGGTTGAACGAGACGGTCAAAAAGTACGTGACTATCCGCGCTTGAATTTTGGCGGTTCCCAATTGAAGGATCCTGCGCAAGAGCTGTCCGGTGATGTCATCGCGCGGTCTATGCAGGCCCTGGGTTGGGCGTTGACTTTGCTGCTGGTTTTGACCGTTTGCAGCTTGTGGGTGGCGGCGCAGCAAACAAATCAATCATTACCCCAGGTCTGGCAACGCTTTTTATCAGGCCACACCTATTGGCCATGGCGCTCTATTTTTCTCACTCTGGCGGGCTTGCTGTTGGTCATCGTTTGGCTGGTCGCTTTGTCGCAGCAATACCATGTGTTCGGGACCGACCGCACTGGCAACTCGGTGCTGGTATTCGCTCTCAAAAGTGTGCGCACGGCTTTGGTGATTGGCTCCTTGACGACCTTGGTCGTCTTGCCTTTGGCGTTGCTTTTGGGCGTGATGGCCGGCTACCTGAGGGGTTGGGTGGACGAGGTCATTCAGTACATCTACACCTTGCTCGCCTCTATTCCCGATGTGTTGCTGATTGCCGCTTCGGTGTTGTTGTTGCAAGTCTTCATCGACAAAAACCAAGGCGTTTTCGAAACCGCCTTAGAACGCTCTGATGCGCGCTTGTTTTTCTTGTGCCTGATTTTGGGTGTGACTTCCTTCACCGGTCTGTGCCGCTTGGTGCGCGGCGAAACGCTCAAATTGCGCGAGCTTGAATACATCCAATCAGCCCGCGCCATGGGGGTGTCAACACCGCGAATTTTGCGGCGCCACATCGTGCCCAATTTGATGCACCTGGTGCTGATCAATACGGTGATGCAATTTTCCAGCTTTGTACTGGCCGAAGCTGTTTTGTCGTATGTGGGCGTTGGGGTCGATCCCAAGACCGCAAGTTTTGGCGTGATGATCAACACCGCCAGAGCCGAGCTGGCGGCAACGCCCATTGTCTGGTGGACCCTGGCCACGGCCTTTGTTTTCATGTTTCTGATAGTGCTCAGCGCCAATTTGCTGGCCGATGCCGTTCGCGATGCGTTTGACCCGCGCACACGATTACGCGGCGGTGTACCGCTGCCTGCCGTGGCCGCGCAAGCCCCAGTCATTGCGGAGGCGGCATGATGTCCAGCGATTCAATTAATTCAAATTCTCAGCACCACCTGCAGGTACGCGGCGTCAGCGTTGAGTTGGACACCGAGTCCGGCGTGGCCCGCGCCGTAGAGGCCTTGAGCCTGTCTATCGACAAAGGTCAAACCTTTGCCTTGGTGGGCGAGTCTGGGTGCGGCAAATCCATGACCGCCATGTCTTTGTTGCGCCTGCTGCCTGACAACGCGGTGATTCGGTCAGGCCAAGTGCAGTTGGGCGATGTGGATGTGTTTGCGCTGACCGAGCAAGAGATGCGCGATGTTCGCGGCCGGCGCATGTCCATCATTTTCCAAGAGCCCTCCACCAGTCTGAATCCGGTCATGACCGTGGGCAAACAAATTTTGGAAGTGATTGGCCGCCATACCCCATTACGGGGCATACAAGCCCGAGCCCGTGGCATCGAATGGCTGCATCGGGTGGGACTGCCAGAGCCTGAGCGTCGTTTTGACAGTTACCCGTTTGAAATGTCAGGGGGGCAATTGCAACGCGTCATGATCGCGATGGCGTTGGCGGCTGAACCTGATTTATTGATTGCCGACGAACCCACCACCGCGTTGGATGTGACCATTCAGGCGCAAATTTTGACTTTGTTGCAGCGTTTGCAACGAGAGCGCGGCATGGCGATGCTGCTCATCACGCACGACTTGGCGGTGGTCAGTGACATGGCGGACCACGTGGCCCTCATGTATGCCGGTGAAATTGTGGAAGTCGCCAGCGCGGGGGATTTTTTTCAGCGCCCCAGCCACCCCTACGCCAAATTGCTGTTGCAAGCTTTGCCGGGTCAGCAGTCGCGCGGCACAGCTCTGGCTGCGATTGCGGGCACCGTGCCACCGTTGACACAAGCCTTCACTGGCTGCCGTTTTGCACCCCGTTGTCCTTGGCAAACGCCTGCATGCACGGTGCAACCGGTTCCTTTGCAAGCGCTCACGCCTTTGCACGCGGTGCGCTGTGTAAGAGGGCAGGAGTTACCGGCCACAACTGTTTCAGCCACGGACCCTTTAACCGTGCCCAACCCGACAGCGACCACCACAGCGACTGAGGTTGACAAACCTGCCTCACAGTCGCAGCCCATCTTGTCGGTCACGGACCTGAAAGTGGCTTACAACTTGGGCGGCTCTTTGTTCGGTGCGACGCGTTACTTCGATGCAGTTCAAGGGGTTTCATTTGATATTGCCCATGGCCAAACCTTGGCCTTGGTAGGCGAGTCCGGCTGCGGCAAAACCACCATTGGCAAAGCCTTGCTGCAATTGCTGGGCCCCAAAGCCCGGGTCACGGGCTCGGCCAAGTTGAATGGCCACAACCTGTTTGACTTGAAGGCGCAGCAATTGCAGGCCTCACGCCAGCAATTGCAAATCATTTTTCAAAACCCTTATGCATCGCTCAATCCGCGCATGCGTGTGAAAGAAATCCTGGAGGAGGGCATGTTGAGCCTGCATCCCGAATGGTCTCAGGACCAACGCCAAAGTGATTTGCGCCTTTTGATGGAGCAGGTGGGTTTGCGTCCTGACAGCCTCGATCGCTACCCGCATGAGTTTTCTGGTGGGCAACGCCAACGAATTGCGATTGCGCGCGCCTTGGCCGTCAAACCCCGTTTAATCGTTTGCGATGAGCCCACATCGGCTTTGGATGTCTCCGTGCAGGCCCAAATCCTGAACTTGCTGAAAGAATTGCAAACAGCTTTGTCGGTCAGCTATCTGTTTATTTCCCACAATATCGGTGTGGTCGAGTACCTGGCCGATCAAGTGGCTGTGATGCGCGAGGGAAAGATCGTGGAGATCGGGTCCGTGGACAAGGTATTGCATGCCCCTAAGCAGGCGTACACCCAATCATTGTTGTCGGCCGTGCCCCAGCTCAAAACCTCTTTCACTTGAGGCTGCGTGCAGGTCTTGGGTCAAACCGTGCTAAATCCAGTTTTCTTTGCGTTTGCAGCTGATTTCTAGCGTCACGGGGCGCTAAAAGTGTTCCAAATCAATCATTTATAGCTTACAATGCGAGCTTCACGACCAAACGGGCGGGTTTTCACCGCCCGTTTTTTTTGGTCGATACATTGTCAAAACCTTCAGAAAAGGCCAAATTCGCGTGGCGTTGCAGCAGATTGTTGAAGAAACTGTTATTGGCTTCGGCTATGACTTGGTGGAGATTGAACGCTCCGCTGGGGGGCTTTTGCGCATCACCATCGACTTTCCCTGGCAACCGGGTCTGGAGCCTTTTATCAACGTGGAAGACTGCGAGAAGGTCAACCGTCAGTTGCAGTTTGCACTGGAGGTGGACGGCGTTGAGTACAACCGGCTCGAGGTTTCCTCGCCGGGTATCGACCGGCCTTTGCGCAATGACAACGATTTCAAGCGTTTTGTGGGTCAGTTGATCGACATTACGCTCAAAGCCCCGATGGGCGAAGCGGCGGCCGGCCTGGTGCACGGCAATCGCAAAAAATTTCGCGGCACCTTGGAGTACCTTGAAGGGACTTCTGCTGCTGAAGCGGCGCAAGCTGGTCAGCCGGTGCATTGGCAAATCGTCTGGAGCGATGCCCCAGAGGTCAAGCCCGGTCAACGGGTGAGTAAAAAACGGGTTCCCCCGCCTTTGCAGGCACTGGGTTTCACGCGTGACGAATTACGCGAGGCGCGTTTGGCGCCCGTGGTGGACTTTAAGGGTCGCCGGCACAAAGAAGCTGGTGACACACCAGCCCAAGATTGATATTTTCGACTCACAGCTTCAAGCTGTGAGCCCCAAAGACAGATATAGGAGAGTAGTGGCATGAATCGCGAACTGTTGATGCTTGTGGAAGCAATTTCCCGTGAGAAGAACGTCGAACGTGATGTGGTTTTTGGTGCGGTCGAAGCGGCCTTGGCCCAGGCCACCAAAAAATTGCACCCGGGCGATGTGGACATCCGTGTGGCCATTGACCGTGACAGCGGCAACTACGAAACCTTCCGTCGCTGGCATGTGGTGCCCGATGAAGCCGGTTTGCAACTGCCTGACCAAGAAATTTTGTTGTTCGAAGCTCTAGAGCAAATTCCAGACATCGAAGTCGACGAATACATCGAAGAGCCCGTTGAATCGATGACCATTGGCCGCATTGGTGCCATGGCCGCCAAACAGGTGATTTTGCAAAAAATCCGTGATGCCGAGCGCGAAATGCTGCTGAACGACTTCATGTCCCGTGGCGAAAAGATTTTGGTCGGTACCGTCAAACGCATGGACAAGGGCGACATCATCGTCGAAGCCGGTCGTGTTGAAGGACGCCTGCGCCGCAGCGAGATGATCCCGAAAGAGAATCTGCGCAACGGTGACCGCGTTCGCGCCATGATCATGGAAGTGGACTTGACTTTGCGCGGCGCACCGATTGTGTTGTCGCGTTCATCGCCAGCGTTCATGGTTGAGCTGTTCCGTGCCGAAGTGCCCGAAATTGAACAAGGCCTGCTGGAGATCAAATCTTGCGCCCGTGACGCGGGTTCGCGCGCCAAGATCGCCGTGGTCTCGCATGACAAACGTGTTGACCCCATAGGTACCTGTGTCGGTGTGCGTGGCACCCGCGTCAACAGCGTGACCAACGAGTTGGCTGGTGAGCGTGTTGACATTGTGTTGTGGAGTGAAGATCCCGCTCAGTTTGTGATTGGCGCCTTAGCTCCGGCCAACGTTCAGTCCATCGTGGTGGACGAAGAAAAACACGCCATGGATGTGGTCGTGGATGAAGAAAACCTGGCCATCGCGATTGGCCGTGGCGGTCAAAACGTGCGCTTGGCTTCAGACCTGACGGGCTGGAAAATCAACATCATGGACGCAGCGGAATCGGCGCAAAAACAAGCCGAAGAAACCACAGGCATTCGTGAATTGTTCATGTCCAAGCTAGACGTTGACCAAGAAATTGCCGACATTCTGATTGAAGAAGGTTTTGCCAGCTTGGAGCAAGTGGCTTATGTGCCTTTGCAAGAAATGCTGGAAATCGAAAGCTTCGATGAAGACACGGTCAACGAACTGCGCACCCGTGCCAAAGACGTTTTGCTGACGATGGAAATCGCTCGCGAAGAGACCGTCGAAGGCGTTTCGCAAGATCTGCGTGACCTGGAAGGTCTGAACAGCGAACTGATTGAAAAATTGGCGCAAGCAGGGATCAACACCCGCGACGATCTGGCCGATTTGGCCACTGACGAACTCACCGATATCACCGGCCAAACTGCCGAAGATGCCACCTCCTTGATCATGAAAGCCCGCGAACATTGGTTCACTGGCGAAGAAGCAAACTGATGGAGGCATGAACACAATATGTCCGTAAATACCGTCGCCGAGTTCGCCAGCGAACTTAAAAAATCAACCGACACCGTGTTGGAGCAATTGCGCTCCGCTGGCGTCGCCAAAACCGAACCGACAGACACCTTGTCTGAAGCGGACAAGCACAAGCTGCTCACATTTTTGCAAGCCAGCCACGGCACCGTCGTTGGCGAGCGCAAGAAAATCACCTTGGTCAAAAAATCCACCAGCGAAATCAAGCAGGCCGATGCCACAGGCAAGGCCCGTACGATCCAGGTGGAAGTGCGCAAAAAGCGCACCTTCGCCAAACGCGATGACGAAATCGCAGCGCCGGCGATGGAGCCTGAAGTTCAAGAGCCGGTGATCGATCACGCCGAATTGGCCAAGCGCGAAGAAGAAGCGCGCAGGCAAGTTGAATTGTTGCGCCGCCAAGAAGAAGAATTGGCAGAAAAGCGTCGACAGCGTGAGGCGCAAGAAGCGCAAGAAGCCCAAGCCCGCGCCCAAGCTGAAGAAGTGGAACAAGCTGCAGCCAAGGCCGCACAAAATGTCCCGGCCCCCGCATTGTCCTCTGAAGAAATCGCGGCTGTGCGTGCTTCCAAAGCCGCTGCCGCAGCTACAGAAGCCGCGGCCATCAACGCTGCTGCGCGCCCCGTGGATCCGTCCATCGCGCGCAATGCCGCTGCCGCAGTCGAGCAAGAAGTCCAAGACCAGGCCAAGGCGCACGCTGACCGAATCGCTGCTGAAGAGGCCGCCAAGAAAGCCGCCAAGCAAGCCATCATCGACAAGGCCGCTGCTGAGTCCAAAGCCAAATCCGACGACGAAGCGGCTCGCGCCCTCGATTTGAACGATCGCCGTAGTAAAGCCATGGCCGAAGCCGAAGCCATTCGGGCGATGATGAACGCGCCGAAAAAAGTGCTGGTTGCTAAAAAGGACGAGCCCAAGGTCGAGGTCAAAGCCGCCCCCAAAGGCACTTTGCACAAACCAGCGGGTACGCCAGCTGCGGGCGCCCGTACGGCCGTGGCCCCTGCCGCGCCCGGTACTGTCGCACCCGGTGCTAACAAAGAAGTTAAATCTGCCAAGCTGTCTTCCAGCTGGGCGGGTGATCCTGCCAAGAAAAAGGCCATCCCAACCCGCGGCGATACCAGCGGCGGTGTGGGTCGCAACAACTGGCGCGGTGGTCCTAAGAACCGCCGAGGCAGTGACCGTGATCGTGAAGATCAGGTGCAAGCTGCGCCGGTGGAAGCGCGTGTGCTGGAAGTGCACGTGCCTGAGACCATCACCGTGGCCGAATTGGCGCACAAGATGGCCATCAAGGCGGGCGAAGTCATCAAACATTTGATGAAGCTGGGCCAAATGGTCACCATGAACCAGCCGTTGGACCAAGACACTGCCATGATCGTGGTGGAAGAAATGGGTCACACCGCAGTGGTTGCCGCCTTGGATGATCCTGAAGCGTTTACCGATGAAGAAGTGTCAATTCAAGACGCGCCGCTGTTGCCTCGTGCACCGGTGGTGACCGTCATGGGCCACGTGGATCACGGTAAAACATCGCTGCTCGACTACATTCGCCGTGCCAAAGTCGCCTCCGGTGAAGCCGGTGGCATTACGCAGCACATTGGTGCGTACCACGTTGAAACGGATCGCGGCATGATCTCGTTCCTGGACACGCCAGGACACGAGGCCTTCACCGCCATGCGTGCCCGTGGCGCGCAAGCCACTGACATCGTGATCTTGGTGGTGGCGGGTGATGACGGCGTGATGCCGCAAACCAAAGAGGCCATCAAGCACGCTAAAGCCGCTGGTGTTCCTATCGTCGTGGCCATCAACAAGATGGACAAGCCCGATGCCAACATCGAGCGCGTGCGCGCCGAGCTAATCACTGAAGAAGTGGTGCCTGAAGAATTCGGTGGCGAGTCGCCTTTCGTGTCCGTGTCTGCCAAGACCGGCATGGGCGTGGACGCCTTGTTGGAACAAGTGCTGTTGCAAGCCGAAGTGCTGGAACTGCGTGCGCCCGTGACCACCGCCGCCAAAGGCTTGGTGATTGAAGCGCGTTTGGATAAGGGTCGCGGTCCTGTGGCCACCATCCTGGTTCAATCTGGCACCTTGTCGACTGGCGATGTGGTGTTGGCTGGCCAAACCTATGGCCGTGTTCGCGCCATGCTGGACGAAAACGGCAAGGCCATCAAGACCGCGGGTCCATCGATTCCGGTCGAGATCCAAGGCTTGACCGAAGTGCCACGCGCCGGCGACGAATTCATGGTGCTGAGCGACGAACGCCGAGCCCGTGAAATTGCCACCTACCGCGCAGGTAAGTTCCGCAACACCAAGCTGGCCAAGCAACAAGCCGCCAAGCTGGAAAACATGTTTGCCGACATTTCTGCAGGCGAAGTCAAAAACCTGCCGATCATCATCAAAGCCGACGTGCAGGGCTCGCAAGAAGCCCTGGCCACTTCGTTGCTCAAGTTGTCGAACGAAGAAGTCAAAGTCCAGTTGGTGTATACCGCTGTGGGTGCGATCAGCGAATCCGACATCAACTTGGCCATCGCTTCCAAAGCCATCGTCATTGGTTTCAACGTTCGTGCCGATGCCGGCGCGCGTAAATTGGCCGAAGGCAATGGCGTAGACGTTCATTACTACAACATCATTTATGACGCTGTGGACGAACTCAAAGCAGCCATGTCGGGCATGTTGGCACCAGAGCAAAAAGAAGAAATCACAGGTACGGCCGAAATTCGCACCGTGTTTGTCGCTTCGAAGATTGGTACGGTTGCCGGTTCGATGATCACCTCGGGTTTTGTCACACGTTCTTCGCGCTTCCGTTTGTTGCGCGAAAACATTGTGATTTACACCGGCGATATCGATTCGCTCAAACGCCTCAAGGACGATGTGCGCGAAGTCAAAGAAGGCTTCGAGTGCGGTATCAAGCTGAAGAACTACAACGATATTTCCATTGGCGATCAGTTGGAATTCTTCGAAGTCAAAGAAGTGGCCCGTACGCTGTAACCCATGGTCCGCAAAGCATCCAGTACCCCGAACCGCGGTTTCCGCGTGGCCGACCAGATCCAGCGTGATCTGGCTGAGCTGATTGCGCGCGAGTTGAAAGACCCGCGCGTGGGCATGATCACTTTGAGTGGGGTCGAAGTCACACCAGACTATGCCCACGCCAAGGTGCATTTCAGCATCATCACGGGTGACCCGGTGGAAACCACCGCCGGTTTGAATGCGGCGGCTGGATTTTTGCGTAATGGCCTGTTCAAACGCTTGCACATCCACACGGTGCCGACTTTGCATTTCATCTTTGACCGCACCACGGAGCGCGCGGCCGATATGAACGCTTTGATCTCCAAGGCCGTGGCCTCTCGCTCTCAAAACGAGGAATGACATGAACGCGTCACGCACTAGGGTGCAACGGCGCCCTGTGCATGGGGTGCTGTTGCTCGATAAACCCATCGGTTTGTCCAGTAACCAGGCTTTGCAAAAGGCTAAGTGGTTGCTGCGCGCTGAAAAAGCGGGTCACACCGGAACCTTGGACCCTTTAGCCACAGGCGTCTTGCCCTTGTGCTTTGGTGCTGCCACCAAGTTCAGTCAGCAGCATTTGGATGCTGACAAAACTTACGAAACCACTTTGCGCTTAGGCCAAAAAACCACCACCGCGGATGCAGAAGGGGCGATCATTGAAGTTCGTCCTGTCACATGCACCTCAGGTCAGGTGGTCGAAGTTCTTGACCGTTTTATGGGCCCCATCAGTCAAGTGCCGCCGATGTACAGTGCCTTGAAAAAAGACGGCAAAGCGCTCTACGAGTATGCACGTCAAGGCGAAACTGTTGAACGCGAAGCCCGGCATGTGGTGATCCATGATTTGGATTTGCTCGACATGCAATTGTCGGGCGACACCCCCACATTGACGCTGCGCGTGCACTGCAGCAAAGGCACCTACATCCGCACTTTGGGCGAAGACATTGGTGAGGCCTTAGGCTGTGGCGCGCATTTGAGCGCTTTGCGTCGCGTTCGTACAGGACCCTTTGACCAGACCGCGTGTGTGACCTTGGAAGCCTTGGAAGCAATGCCTGAAGACGAGCGTGTCTCTCGTCTGAAATCGGTGGATTGTTTGTTGCCCACCCACACGGTTGTCACATTACAAGTCGAAGATGCAGGACGCTTCTTAAGCGGTGTGCGCCGCCGAGGTGATTGGCCTGATCTTGAACATGTCGCCGTTTACGGCGACGAACCACATGCTTTGCTGGGTTCTGCCCATGTCAAAGCAGGTGAGTTGATCCCCGGGCGATTGTTGAGCCCTATTGAAATTCAACAAATTTTAAAAGTAGACCCTGCTGCCGTGCCCACCCGGGCTGGCCAGGTATGAAGGAAAAAAGCATGAGTAAGCAAATTCGCAACATCGCCATCATTGCCCACGTTGACCATGGTAAAACCACCATGGTTGACCAACTGCTGCGTCAGTCGGGTACCTTTGCCGACCACGAAAAAGTCGTCGACACCGTGATGGACAACAATGCCATCGAACGCGAGCGCGGTATTACCATTTTGGCCAAAAACTGCGCCGTGAGCTGGGAAGGCACCCACATCAACATCGTCGACACCCCCGGTCACGCGGACTTCGGTGGTGAAGTCGAACGCGCACTGTCCATGGTGGACGGCGTGGTGTTGCTGATTGATGCCCAAGAAGGCCCCATGCCGCAAACCCGCTTTGTCACCAAAAAGGCTTTGGCCTTGGGTCTCAAACCTATCGTCGTGGTGAACAAAGTGGACAAGCCCGGTGCCAACCCTGACAAAGTGGTGAATGCCGCTTTTGACTTGTTTGACAAACTCGGTGCCACCGATGAGCAATTGGACTTCCCCGTGGTGTATGCCTCCGGCATCAACGGCTGGACTTCTTTGGTTGAAGGCGAACCGGGCGAGCAGTGGGGCCCTGATATGTCGGCTCTGTTCAATACTGTGCTGAACCACGTCAAACCCAACGCAGGCGATCCTGCTGCACCTTTGCAGTTGCAAATTTCTGCCCTCGACTTCTCCACTTTTGTGGGCCGTATCGGCGTCGGCCGTATCAGCCAAGGCACCATCAAGCCCAACATGGAAGTGGTGGTCATGGAAGGTCCGGATGGAAAAACTTCTAAAGGTCGCGTTAACCAAGTGTTGACCTTCCACGGTCTGGACCGCGTACAAGTGACCGAAGCCGGTCCTGGCGACATCGTCTTGATCAATGGCATTCCCGACTTGAACATTGGCGTGACGGTCACTGACCCCATCACCCCCGCACCTTTGCCAATGCTCAAGGTGGATGAGCCCACTTTGACAATGAACTTTTGCGTCAACACCAGCCCCTTGGCCGGTCGTGAAGGCAAGTACGTCACCAGCCGTCAAATCTGGGACCGTCTGCAAAAAGAACTGCAACACAATGTGGCCTTGCGCGTCAATGAAACCGACGAAGAAGGTATCTTTGAAGTCATGGGCCGTGGTGAACTGCACCTGACCATTTTGTTGGAAAACATGCGCCGCGAAGGTTACGAGTTGGCTGTTTCCAAACCACGTGTGCTGTTCCGCGACGTCAATGGCGAGCGCCATGAGCCCATCGAGTTGGTGACTGCCGACATCGAAGAAACCCACCAAGGTGGTGTGATGCAAGCCCTGGGTGAGCGCAAAGGCGAACTCGTGAACATGGAGCCCGATGGCCGTGGCCGTGTTCGTTTGGAATATCGCATTCCAGCCCGTGGTCTGATTGGTTTTACCAATGAATTTTTGAACTTGACCCGTGGCTCCGGTTTGATCGCCAACATCTTTGACAGTTACGAGCCGCACAAAGGTGAAATCGGTGGCCGTAAAAACGGCGTGCTGATCTCCATGGACGATGGTGAAATTTTCACCTACGCCTTGGGTAAGTTGGACGACCGTGGTCGCATGTTCGTGAAGGCGAACGATCCGGTATACGAAGGCATGATTGTGGGTATCCACAGCCGTGACAACGATCTGGTGGTGAACGCAACGCGTACCAAGCAGCTGACCAACTTCCGTGTGTCCGGCAAAGAAGATGCCATCAAGATCACTCCTCCGATTGATTGCACGCTGGAATACGGTGTGGAATTCATTGAGGACGACGAACTGGTCGAAATCACGCCCAAGTCGATCCGTCTGCGCAAGCGCTTCTTGAAAGAAAGCGATCGCAAGCGCAATAAGTGATCCCAGCGTGATGTCCTGCGCCTGATGTTCTGATGAAACTCACGCATGGTCAGGCGGTCTGGCTGATGCTCGTTGTCACGGCCCTGTGGTCGACAGCGGGCGTCGTCACCCGCCAACTGGAACATGCACGCAGTTTCGAAGTTACTTTTTGGCGCAGTTTTTTCACTCTGTTGTCCCTCTTGGTGATCTTGCCGGCTTGGCAAGGTCGGCAAGCTTTACGCCAAATCCCTTGGCGCAGTCGGTACTTCTGGCTCTCTGGCCTGTGCTGGAGCATCATGTTCACCGCGTTCATGGTCGCCTTGACACTGACTGCAGTGGCCAACGTGCTGATCACTTTGGCTTTGGGCCCCCTCATGACCGCCTTGCTGGCCCGCATCACGACCGGCCAGCCTTTGCCATGGCGTACATGGTGCGCGATTGGTCTGGCGGGTTTGGGCATAGGCGGTATGTTTGCCAGCCAAATTCATGTGGATTCACCCGGTTTCTGGATCGGTGTCGCTGTGTCCGTTTGCGTGCCACTGGCGGGCGCCGTGCAATGGACCTTGGTGCAGCGCAGCCTTTCTCAAGGCCTGCAACTGGACCTGGTGCCTTCCGTGTTGCTGGGCGCCGCACTGTCCTGTGTTTTGACTTTGCCTTGGGCCCTTCCTTTTCAAGCCTCCGCTGCGGATGTGCAATGGTTGGCCTTGCTGGGTTTGTTCCAGTTGGCCATCCCCTGCGTTTTGTCCGTGGTCTGCGCCCAAGTCTTGAAGGCCGCCGAGGTCTCTTTGCTGGCCTTGCTGGAAGTTATCTTTGGCATCAGCTTAGCTTGGTATGGCGCGCACGAAGTGCCCAGTCCTGAAGTACTATTGGGTGGTACGGTTGTGATTTGTGCCTTGTTTATCAATGAAATTTTTGCTTGGAGACAACGCAATGTCTGATCTGATCACCGCTGATGTCGTGGCCGAAGTGCATGGACGCTTGGCCTGCATCACCTTGAATCGTCCCAAAGCTTTGAATGCTTTGTCGCTGACCATGATCCGCACATTGACGCAGGCGCTGCAGCAATGGCAAACTGATCCTGAAATTTTGGCCGTGGTCGTGCGAGGTCAGGGTAAAGAAGGGCCATTCGGTTCATTTTGTGCTGGTGGTGACATCCGTTTCTTTCACCAAGCTGCATTGGCCGGTGACGCGGCTCTGGGTGAATTTTTCACCGAAGAATATGCGCTCAACCATTTAATCCACACCTACAGCAAACCGTATATTGCTTTCATGGACGGCATTGTCATGGGCGGGGGCATGGGCATCAGCCAAGGTGCGAGCTTGCGCGTTGTGACCGAGCGCACCAAGATGGCCATGCCCGAGACCAATATTGGCCTTTTCCCTGACGTGGGGGGCGGCTACTTTCTCAGCCGTTGCCCAGGCTCCATTGGCGAATATCTAGGATTGACCGGCCACATGATGGGCGCAGCGCAAGCCTTGGTGACCAATTTAGCCGACGGTTTTATAGATTCAGGACGCCTGGCCAATATTTGGCAAAAGTTGATTTCAACCCCCTTTGAGACCGGCCAAGCTGTGGAGCATTGGGTGAGTAGCCAATTCGGTCGCTTGGAGCTTCCCGTTTTTCCAAGCAGAACGCAGTTGGATGCGGTGTTCTCGAAAAGCACCGTGATTGAGATGATTCAAATCTTAGAAGGCGCCAGCGACACCTGGTCGCAAGACACTGCGAAAGCCTTGCGTCAACGCTCGCCCTTGATGCTTCATGTGGTGCTGAAGCAAATTCGCAAAGCGCGTCAGATGAGCCTGGCCGATGATTTGCGCATGGAACGTGACATGGTCCACCATTGCTTTCACCTGCGTGAGGCCAGCGCCAGCGAGACCGTTGAAGGGATTCGCGCTTTGGCGGTGGACAAGGACCACCAACCCCATTGGCAACCTGCGCGGATTGAAGACGTGGACTTGGCCGAAGTGGACGCCTTTTTTGTGTCGCCATGGACCGCCGACGAGCATCCTTTAGCGGCATTGAGCTAAGCGCCAGAGCACTATAGGTGCGAGGGGGGGGCGCAACATAGCGCCTCAGCCCCAGCTCAGCGGTTGTGCACCTTCATGGCCCGTTCTACCTCGCGTTTGCCCTCACGGTCTTTGATGGTGTCGCGTTTATCGTGTTCCGCTTTGCCTTTGCCCAAAGCAATTTCGCATTTGACGCGGCCATTTTTCCAATGCAAATTGAGCGGAACCAAGGTGAAACCCTTTTGCTCGATCTTGGCCGTCAAGCGCTTGATCTCTTCTTTGTTCAGAAGCAGTTTGCGTGTACGGCCGGTTTCAGGGTTGATGTGGGTTGAAGCCGTGCGCAACGCGTTGATGAGCACGCCAATGATGAACATTTCACCTTCCCGAATCACCACGTAGCCATCGGTCAATTGCACCTTGCCTTCGCGAATCGACTTGACCTCCCAGCCTTCGAGCACCATGCCCGCTTCATAACGCTCTTCAAAAAAGTAGTTGTAAAAAGCTTTTTTGTTTTCGGCGATGAGGGGGATTTTTCCGTTGGGTGTTTTTTTGCTGTTTGTGGCCATGAAGGGCAGATCAAGGCGAAACGCCAAAATTCAAGTAAAGAGTCGCAGGCCATGCGGTGCATGGAAATTACAATCGAGAGATCTTGAGCATTGTATGAAGAATATTCAAAAGTCCGTCCTGATCTGGTACTCGCCTGAAGAAATGTTCCGTCTCGTCACGGACGTCGCCCGGTACCCCGAGTTTTTACCCTGGTGCAACCAGGCGCAGGTCTTGGAACAAGACGATCAAGGCATGCTGGCCGATATCGGCATCAGCATGGCGGGCATCAGTCAAGTGTTCACGACCCGAAACACCCATGTGGCAGAACATGAGGTGCACATGAAGCTGGTCAAGGGCCCTTTCTCTAAACTTGATGGGGTTTGGCGCTTCAGCCCCGTAGGCGACGGGGCGCAGCGCGCCTGCAAGGTCGAGTTGACCTTGGACTATGGTTTTTCCAGCGCGGCGCTGGCCGCCATCGTCGGGCCGGTTTTTGATCGTATTGCCGCCTCTTTGGTCGATGCCTTTGTCAAACGGGCCGAACGCATCTACGGTGAAACGCGCTGAATGGCCGCTTTTCAAGTTCTTTGCTGTTACAGCCCTCAACCTCGCCAGGTATTGGAGCTGACTTTGACTTTGGACGCCGGCGCCACGGTGGCGCAAGCCTTGGCGCTGCTGCAGCCGAAATGGCAGTGGCCAGAAGGGCAGATCACTGCCTTTGGTGTTTGGGGGCGCAGGGTGGCTGCGGGCCATGTGCTGCAGTCGGGCGATCGCCTGGAGCTGTACCGTGCTTTGTTGGTGGACCCTAAAGTGGCGCGCCGCCAGCGTTTTAAACGTCAGGGGACCAAGGGATCGGGCCTGTTTGCCAATCGCAGGCCCGGCGCAGTGCCTGGTTATTAAGACCTGATTTCTGCTTTACGGCAGTGCCCAAATACCGGGAAAACCCGTTGTGAAGACGGGTACAATCCTTTTTTTGGAGCCCTACCTCATGCGCCTACTCGGAAAAGCGCTCACCTTCGACGATGTGTTGTTGGTGCCAGCGTATTCTCAAGTCCTGCCCAAGGACGCTAGCCTTGCCACCCAATTCACCCGCAATATCCGCCTGAATCTGCCCTTGGTATCTGCCGCCATGGACACGGTGACGGAAGCGCGCTTGGCCATTGCCATTGCCCAAGAGGGCGGTATCGGAATCGTGCACAAGAACCTGACCGCGCAAGAGCAAGCGGCCCAAGTCGCCAAGGTCAAGCGATACGAATCCGGTGTGTTGCGTGACCCGGTGGTCATTACCCCAGACACCACGGTGCGCCAAGTCATGGCGCTGTCGGAGGAGCTCGGTGTGTCTGGCTTTCCGGTCTGCGATGGCAAAAAAGTGGTGGGCATCGTCACCGGCCGCGACTTGCGCTTTGAAACCCGCTATGACCAAAAAGTCAGCGAGATCATGACGCCGCGTGAGCGCTTGATCACCGTGCCCGAAGGCACGACCCCCGAACAAGCCAAGCACCTGCTGAACAAACACAAGCTCGAGCGCTTGCTGGTGATCAACGACTCCTTTGAGCTCAAGGGTCTGATCACAGTCAAAGACATCACCAAGCAACTGAACTTCCCCAATGCCGCACGCGACACCGCGGGCAAGTTGCGCGTGGGCGCGGCGGTGGGCGTGGGCGAGGGCACCGAAGAACGCGTTGAAGCTTTGTCCCGCGCTGGCGTGGACGCCATCGTGGTCGACACCGCGCACGGCCACAGCAAAGGCGTGATCGAGCGCGTGCGCTGGGTCAAGCAAAACTACCCGCACATTGAAGTCATTGGCGGCAACATCGCTACCGGCGCGGCGGCTTTGGCCTTGGTTGAAGCGGGTGCCGATGGCGTGAAAGTGGGCATTGGCCCTGGCTCCATTTGCACCACCCGCATCGTGGCGGGCGTGGGTGTGCCGCAAATCATGGCGGTAGACAGCGTGGCCACCGCGCTCAAAGGCACAGGCGTGCCCTTGATTGCCGACGGCGGTATCCGCTACAGCGGGGACATCGCCAAAGCCATCGCCGCAGGCGCTGGCACGGTGATGATGGGCGGCATGTTTGCCGGGACCGAAGAGGCGCCAGGCGAAATCGTCTTGTTCCAAGGCCGCAGTTATAAAAGCTACCGCGGCATGGGCTCCATTGGTGCCATGCAGCAAGGCAGTGCCGACCGTTACTTCCAAGAGTCAAGCACCGGCAACCCAAATGCCGATAAGCTGGTGCCCGAAGGCATTGAAGGCCGCGTGCCCTACAAGGGCTCGGTTGTTTCCATCATTTACCAAATGGCCGGCGGCTTGCGCGCCAGCATGGGGTATTGCGGTTGCGCCACCATCGACGAGATGCACGAGCGCGCCGAGTTTGTGGAAATCACCACTGCCGGTATTCGCGAAAGCCACGTCCATGACGTGCAGATCACCAAAGAAGCGCCTAACTACCGCGCCGACTGACCCATGCAGCATTCCAAAATTCTGATCCTCGACTTCGGTTCGCAAGTCACCCAACTGATTGCTCGCCGCGTGCGAGAAGCCCATGTGTTTTGCGAAGTGCATCCCTGCGATGTGAGCAGCGACTGGGTGCGTGATTACGCCAAGGACGGCAACCTCAAGGGTGTGATCTTGTCAGGTTCTCACGCCAGCGTGTATGAAGTGGACGACCGCGCACCCGACGCCGTGTTTGAACTGGGCATTCCGGTTCTGGGCATTTGCTACGGCATGCAAACCATGGCGCAGCAATTGGGTGGCAAGGTTGAAGCCGGGCACACCCGCGAATTTGGTTATGCCGAAGTCCGTGCCCATGGTCACACCGAACTGCTCAAAGGCCTTGAAGACTTTGCCACGCCGGAAGGCTACGGCATGCTCAAGGTCTGGATGAGTCACGGCGACAAAGTGACCCAGTTGCCCGAAGGCTTCAAGGTCATGGCCTCGACCCCGGCTTGCCCGATCGCCGGCATGGCCGACGAAGTGCGACGTTTTTATGCGGTTCAGTTTCACCCTGAAGTCACGCACACCGTGCAAGGTCAAGCCCTGCTCAATCGCTTCGTGCTTGACATCTGTCAAGCCCGCCCTGATTGGATCATGGGCGACTACATCGAAGAAGCCGTGGCCCAAATCCGCGCGCAAGTGGGTGACGAAGAAGTCATCCTTGGCCTATCGGGCGGCGTGGACTCGTCTGTGGCCGCAGCCCTAATTCACCGCGCCATTGGCGACAAACTCACCTGTGTGTTTGTCGACCACGGCCTGCTGCGCCTGAATGAAGGCGACATGGTCATGGACATGTTTGTCGGCAAGTTGCACGCGCATGTGATTCGCGTCCAGGCTGACGAGCTGTTCTTGGGCAA
>CANGDZ010000050.1 GCA_947452785.1 Comamonadaceae bacterium
ATCGGGGCCAGCGGGCGAGTCTGGGAAATCAGACGGACCACGCAATCAAGGCCGGATATAAGAGAGCAGCCGACTTCTTCGCAACACAACACAAATTTCTCTTGCTACCCGGGAGGCATCCATATAAGGCACCCATGGCATTGGCGCGGACCCTTTTCACCCCCGAGCATGAACAGTACCGCGATGCCTTGCGCCGCTTTTTGGACAAAGAGGTCGTGCCCCACCATGCCCGCTGGGAAGAGCAGCAGCACGTGGACCGCGAGGTGTGGCTCAAGGCGGCTCAAGCCGGGTTTTTGTGCGGCACCATGCCTGAGGCTTTCGGCGGTGCAGGCGGCGACAAACTCTTCTCGGTGGTGCTGATGGAAGAAATCGCCCGCATCAACGCCACCGGCTTGGGCTGGGGTTTGCATTCTGAGATCGTGGCGCCTTACCTGTTGCACTACGGCAGTGAGGCGATCCAATCGCACTATTTGCCGGCCATGGCGCGGGGCGAGAAAATTGGCGCCATCGCCATGACCGAGCCCTCGGCCGGCTCGGACCTGCAAGGCATCCGCACCACAGCGGTGCTGGAGGGCGACCACTACCGTTTGAACGGCTCCAAAACCTTCATCACCAACGGGTATTTGTCCGACTTCGTGATCGTCGTGGCCAAAACCAAACCCGATGCGGGTGCCAAAGGGACGAGCTTGTTGCTGGTGGACGCCCATCTGCCGGGCTTTACCAAGGGCAAGCCTTTGAAAAAGGCCGGCCTCAAAGCGCAAGACACTTGCGAATTGTTTTTTGACAATGTGCTGGTGCCTGCCAGCCATTTGCTCGGCGCTGAAAACCAAGGCTTTATTTATTTGATGCAAGAGTTGCCCTGGGAGCGCCTGCAGATCGCGATCTCGGGCATTGCCAGCGCTGAGGCGGCCCTGGCGCACACCGTGGCCTATGCCCACGAGCGCCAGGCTTTTGGCCAAGAGATTGCCAAGTTCCAGAACGTCAAATTCCAATTGGCTGACATGAAGACCGAGATTCAGGTGGGCCGCGTGTTCGTGGACCGCTGCATCGAAGCCTTGCTGAAAGGCGAGTTGGACGCCGTTACCGCCTCCATGGCCAAGGCCTGGGCCAGCG
Organism: Comamonadaceae bacterium; assembly: GCA_947452785.1. GTDB lineage: Bacteria > Pseudomonadota > Gammaproteobacteria > Burkholderiales > Burkholderiaceae_C > Limnohabitans_A. Next base: position 1,114 of record CANGDZ010000050.1, read on the forward strand.
ACATGCAATGCAAGGTGTTGGACCAGTGTGTGCAGATTCACGGCGGCTACGGCTACATGTGGGAGACCTTCGTCACCCGTGCCTGGGCCGACGCCCGTGTGCAGCGCATATATGGCGGCACCAATGAAATCATGAAGGAACTGATAGGTCGCAGCCTGTAAGGTCCGCCCCTAGAATGGGGACCGATGCGTTCATCCCCACCGACCTCCCCACCTGCCAGCACGTCGTCCGCTGTGGCGCAGATTCGCCAGCGACGCCAGCGCACATTGACCTCGATCGTGCGCGAAGAAATCGCGCATTTGATTGCCTCGAGTCAACTCCAAGCCGGGGAGCGAATCAATGAAAGCGAGTTGGCTTTGCGACTCGACGTCAGTCGCGGGCCGGTGCGCGAAGCGTGCCGCAGCCTGGAAGAGGCAGGGTTGCTGGTCAGCGTGGTGAACCAAGGCGTGTTTGTGCGCGAGATGTCACTCAACGACGCCCGCCAGTTGTACGAGGTGCGTGGTGCGTTGTCCGGCCTGATTGGTCGCTTGGCCGCGCAACTCATCACGAACGCGCAGCTCAAAGCTTTGGAGGTCCAGTTGAAGGCCATGGAAAAGGCGGCCGCGCAGCAGGACATGCCCAAGTACTACCAAGTCAATTTGGCTTTTCATGACCAGTTGATGCACATTGCAAACAACCCCACGCTGGCCAGCATGTACACGGCCACGGTGAATCAGGCGCACTTGTTTCGCCAGCGGGGCTTGGTGCAAGAGGGCAGTTTAAAAATATCCAACCAAGAGCACCGCGCCATCTTGGAGGCCTTGATGCAACGCGATGCGAAGCGGGCTGAGCAGGCCCTGGTCGAACACGTTGCGCACGGCTGGGGCCGATTGGCCGCGACCGTGCAAAGGTCTTGAGCCCAGTCAGTACTGGGTTGCAGGCAGTTCGACTGTCAGACCGTCAAGAGATGCTGTAAGTTGAATTTGGCAGCTTAAGCGGCTGGCTGGCGTGCGCACCACGGCCGTGAAGTCGAGCATGGCATGCTCGTCCTGACTTGCTGGCGGCAATTGCGCCGCCCAAGGTTCGCTCACCAGAACATGGCAAGTGGCGCAGCTCAGCAAGCCGCCGCAGTCTGCGGCAATGCCCTCGACGTCGTGGGCACTGGCGGCCTCCATCAGGCTTCGACCGACCCGGGTTTGCAGGGGCGTGTCACGGCGCACGCCGTCCTTGTCTATCGATACAAAGTGAATGGTGATCATTTAAATCCTGCCAAAGTATTCGCGGCGGTGGAACTCGGTTTTGTCCTCGGCCTGTTCAAACCGCAGGGATTCTGCGCCTTTGATTTGGCTGAAATACGCCACAAAGTCAGCGCCCAAGGCCGAGACCAGCGCTTCGTCCTGGCGCAGCGCCACCAAGGCCTCGCCCAAGCTGGTCGGCAGTTGCGTGGCGGCATGGTTGTAGGGGTCGTTGGTGGCTGGGGGCGCACGCAGTTGGCGTGCGATGCCATCCAGTCCAGCATGGATTTGCGAGGCCATGTACAGATAGGGGTTGGCACCTGACTCGCCAAGCCGATTTTCTATGCGGGTGCTGTGGTCGCCACATTCGCCAATCACGCGCAGCATGGCGCCGCGGTTGTCCCGGCCCCACTGAACCGACTGCGGCGCCAGCGCGTTGGGTCTGAAGCGCCCGAACCCGTTGGCTGTGGGCGTGCAGAACACGGTCATGCTGCGAGCATGCGCCAACAGGCCGGCAAGGTAATGCTCACCCAGGTCAGACAGGCTGTGGCCTGCATCGAGGTGAGTGCTGTGGGGTGCGGGCGTTGCCCGACTAAATACATTTTGGCCTGTGCCCAGGTCCACCAGCGATTGATGCAGGTGCCATCCACTGGACATGATGTTGGGAAAGGGCGGGCGGCACATGAAGGTGGCGTGAAAGCCCGCGCGGCGCAGCGCTTGCTTCACGGCATTGCGAAACACCACCATGTTGTCGGCCGCGGTCAAAGCATCTGAGACATCAAACACCGCTTCCACTTGGCTGGGTCCCATCTCGGCTTCAAGGGACAAGAGCGGCAGTCCCAAGGCCTGTGCGGTGCGTTGCACGATGCGCATGGCGGGTTCGGCCATGTCAAACCAGGCCTCGGTCAGCAAGTTGTAGCCGGGGTGGACCATGCTCACGCGCGGTGCTTCGCCGGGCCAGGTTGCCAGTTCCGGGTTCAGTTGCGCATCGGTGCTCTCGATCTTGTAGATGTGAAACTCGACCTCCAGCCCGCATTGCATAGACAAGCCTGCGGACCTCAGCCGTTCCAGTGCGCGTTGCAGGACGCGTCGGGTGTCGAGTTCGACGGGGTGTCCGTCTGGGAACCAGGGTTGAGCGCGCAGCCAGCCGGTCGATTCGGTCCAAGGCAGTTGCTGAAAGCTGTCGGGGTCGGGCAGCAACAGAAAATTATTCGCTTGCCCGAAACCTGGCAAAGAGGACGTGCCGCCGGGCTCGAACACTTTGAACGCCGTGCGGTCCGAGGTGTCTTTGAGCATCAGTGTGCTGACCATGCCCACACCGTCATGGAAAGCGCGCTGTAGCGCAGACGCCACCAAGGTCTTGCCCCTGACCACGCCGTGCAGGTCGCACCAGCCGATGCGCACCAACTCCAAACCCCGGGCTTGAACTTGTTGCAACGTGCGTTCGATGGCCTGGGCACGCGCTGCGTCTTGGACGCCGCAAGAGGCTGCAAACGCGGTCACGCGGGCGCTTTGGTTTTTGGATTCTCGATCCACGGCGCGCCTTCACGTTTAGCCAGAACTTGCGCTTGCCACCAAGTGCGCCAAGAGCCGGCCGGTGCAATGCCGTCGACCGTGTCAGGCCCTTGCTGGTGCGCCGACTCTGCAGGATCGGCCATGAAGGGGGCCGTGCCACCGGCCTGAACCGATGCAATGGCTTGCAGCAACATGCGCCGGTTGGCCATGATCACTTTGTCTGTGGTGCCCAGATGCTCGCGGGTGCGGTCTTGAATGGCGCCCATGCTCTCGACGGCCCATTGGTCATGCACATTGATGTCATCTTCGCCCATGCCCAGGTAGGTGGACTCGCGCTGTTCTTGCGGGTTAAAGCCCCAGCCGTTGTGTCGCCCCGATGTCGGCACATACAGGGGCGGCGGTATGAACTGTGTGCGCTGGTTGCGCATGGCCTGTTTGTCAACCGGTCCGGCAAAGCTGGTGAAGAATGAATACCAATAGGTGTGCGTGTCGTCGATCGGCACATGCATCTGGGTGATGGTGAGCGTTTCGGACAAAGGGATCACAAAGGTGTGGGGAAAGATTTCATTCGTGACCCGAACATGGGTCAGCTCGTCGGTCATGGGGCGTAGCGTGGTGATTTGGTAGCCCCACGGTTTTTGTTCGAAGCTGATTTCGGGCTGGCAGAACTCGCGCATGATGCGCGTCATTGGCCAGCGCTCGCCGTTGAACTCGCCCGCGCTGGCACTGCGAAATTGTTTGCCGCCCGGGTTGTCGCCAATGCCATCAAGGGATTCGTCGTTCAGAAAACGGTGCAAAAAAGAAGTGTGAGCCGGGTCGATGCCGACCTCGAACGCCTGCAGCCAGTTGCACTGCCACATGCCCTTGAAGGCAAAGACATGGCTTGAAGGCGCGGTAAAGCAATCGAAGTTGGGAAAAGGTGGGGCTTTGCCCTCTTCGCCCATCCAAGCGAACAGCACGCCGCTTTTTTCAAGGACGGGGTAGCTGCGTTGCTTCACGCGCTCGCACAGTTTGCTGCCCGCGGGTTCGCCCGGGGTGTCCAGGCATTGGCCTGTGACATCGAATTTCCAGCCGTGAAAGGGGCAGCGCACGCCGTCGCCTTCGTGGCGACCAAAGGCCAGGTCGGCGCCGCGGTGCGGGCAGTCACGGTCGATCAAACCCCAGCGGCCTTGATCGTCCTTGAACAAGACCACATCTTGACCCATCAGCCGCAAGGCCTTCATCGGTCGCTCGGCCATGCGCGGTTCCTGCACGGGGTCAAACTCATCGAGCAGGGCGACGGGCTGCCAGTACTGTCGCATCAACGTGCCGCAGGGGGTGCCTGGCCCGACACGGGTCAAAAGCTCGTTTTGCTCTGCTTTCATGGCGATGCCCTTTGAATGGTGAAAACGGTATACCGAAATATTGATTCAGTGTACAGTTCGAAGCATGAGTTTGCAAGAAACCGTTTTATTGCAGTTGCGCGAGTGCATCTTGCGCGGTGAGTTCGAGCCCGGGCAGCGCTTGGCCGAGCAACAGATTGCCGAGCTGTTGGGCTCTTCGCGTACGCCGGTGCGTGCCGCGTTGGTCACCTTGGAACAAGAGGGGCTGGTGCAGGCCAACGAGTCCGGGGGCTTTGTGGTGCGCCAGTTCACGGTGCGTGAGGTGACGGATGCCATTGCCGTGCGCGGCTTGCTCGAAGGCATGGCGGCCAGGCTGGTGGCCGAGCATGGTCTATCGCGGCAAGTGGCCATGGACTTGCAGTCTTGCCTTGACGAAGGTGACCTGGCGTTGGCCTCCAACACCTTGTCCATCCAAGACTATGCGCGCTACGTCAGCATGAACGATCGCTTTCACGCCCTGATCCTTGAAGCCAGTGGCAACCGGGCGCTGCAACGTGCCATCGCGATGAACGACAAACTGCCTTTCGCGCCCGCCTCGGCCATGTTGCCCATGCAAGGCGCGATGGTCAGGGACCGCGACTGGATGATGTATGCGCATCGGCAACACCACATGCTGCTTGATGCCTTGCGGCGCGGCGAGGGCGCACGCGCCCAAGCCTTGGCAGAAGAACACACCGAAGTGGCCCAAATGAACATGCGCCAAGCGCTGGAGCGGCGCAGCGAAGCCGAGCAAGTCATGCCCGCGATGCGCTTGGTGGTGGGTCGTTAACGAAGCGCTCAACGAGCGAGAAATACGCCTTCAAACTGTTGACAGTTGGCAATCCCGTTTTATGATGCGCCCTTGTTTTCATTTCTCGCAAGGGTTCCCATCCAATGACCGCACGCAACACAACCGTCACAGCAGACGCCCATGCCCCCGCTGTGACGGCGCTCTTGGCCAACTTCGTTGCCACCCATCCTTCCAAAGGCTGGAGCGACGAGGTCGAGCAGCAAGCGCACCGCACCTTTGCCAACTGGGCCGGTTGCGCGGTGGGCCCGAGCACGCATGAAACCGTGCAAGCCGCCTTGGCCGCCGTGCAAGAGCTGGAGCCGGCGCCGCAAGCCGCCTTGCTGGGCCGCAGTGAACGGGTCGACATGGCCAACGCCGCCTTGATCAACGGCATCAGCTCGCACACTTTTGACTTTGACGACACGCACCTGAAAACCATCATCCACCCCGCTGGCCCCGTGGCCTCGGCGGTGCTGGCGCTGGGCGAGCACATCGGAGCTTCCGGTCGCCAGGTGATCGACGCCTTGGTGTTGGGCGTGGAGGTGTCTTGCCGCGTGGGCAACGCGGTGTACCCGCACCACTACGACCGCGGCTGGCACATCACCGGCTCGACCGGCATGTTGGGCAGCGCTGCAGCGTGCTCGCGTTTGCTCGGCCTGGACGCCGCGCACACGCAAATGGCGCTGGGCATTGCCGCTTCGCAGCCGGTGGGTTTGCGCGAGCAGTTCGGCACCATGACCAAACCTTTCCACCCCGGCGCCGCGGCCAAAGCCGGCCTGATGTCGGCCTTGATGGCGCGCCACGGCTTTACCGCCTCGCACCGCGCGCTGGAAGCACCACGCGGCCTGATGCAAGTGTTCTCCGACAAAACTGACTGGGCTGAAATCACCGAGAACCTGGGCCAGACCTGGGAAATCGCGCTCAACACCTACAAGCCTTTTGCTTGCGGCATCGTGATTCACCCCGCCATCGACGCCTGCGTGCAACTGCGCAACCAGCATGGCTTGACGGCCGATCAAATCACCCGCATCACCGTGCGCGCCCACCCCCTGGTGCAAGAGCTGACCGGCAAGAAAACCCCGCAAACCGGTTTGGAGAGCAAGTTCAGCGTGTTCCATTCTTGCGCCGTGGCCATCCTCAAAGGCCAAGCCGGCGAGCATGAATATTCTGACGAGATGGTCTTGTCACCCACCACCATCGCCTTGCGCGACCGCGTGGAGCTGATCGTCGACCGTGCGATCCACGAAGCCTCGGTGGACGTGACGATAGAGACCACCGAAGGGCGCAGTCTGCACATTTACATCGAGCGCGCGATTGGCAGCTTGGAAAAGCCCATGACCGGTGAACTGCTCAAAGCCAAGTTTGTCGATCAAAGCGCACCCATCATCGGTCTGGCGCAGTCCAACCAAGCCTGGGACTTGTGTATGAACTTGGCCGCGCAACCCGACCTGAAGGCTGTTTTGCACAGCCTGACCCGCGCCGCATAAATTTCGCCGCTGGGCAGGTGGTCTGAGCGCAGGGCCCCTCGCTGAGGCGGTATGATGAAACTCAAAATCATCACACCATGGACGCCTCGGCTTCAACTTCTCTTTGGGTCACCCTGGGTTTGCTCACCGCGCTGGGCTTTCGCCATGGGCTGGACCCGGACCACATTGCCGCCGTGGACGGCTTGACGCGCATGCGCTACCGAGCGAATGCCGAGGCTCGGCCCCCGACTTTCGGCGTGGCGCGACTGGCCGGTTTTCAATTCGCTTGCGGTCACAGCCTGAACATCTTTTTGGTCACCTTGGTTTTCTACTGGCAAGACTTTGAATTGCCGCAGTGGCTGGAGTCGACCGGCCTGTGGCTGTCCACCGCCTTTTTGCTGTGGCTGGCCTTTGCCAACCTGCGCCAATGCTGGCGCGGTCATCCCCACACGCATGGCACCAGCCCCGCGCAGCGCCTGATCATGCGGGTTCTGGGCCCGTTGGCCCACCCGTTGGGCGTGGGTTTTGCCTTCGCCATTTCTTTTGACGCCTTGGCCCAAGCTGGCCTGATGGCTGCCAAAGGCCACGAGCTCGGCGGCTTTGGCGTGGTGCTGATGCTGGCGGTGGGTTTTGGTGTCGGCATGGTCTTGGCCGACACCGCCAACGGTTGGCTCACGCACACGTTGGTACAGTGCAGCGAACACCTGGCGCAGCAAGCCGGCCGCTGGATGAGCGGCGTGGTCGGCGCCCTGGCCTTGGCCGTGGTGCTGGTCAGCCATGGCAGCCAGCATCTGCCCCTCTTGGCCACCTTGTTGGAGGAGTGGGGCGCATGGATGGGGCTGAGCGTGACGGCCACCTTGTTCTTGCTCTATGGCGTGAGCCGCTGGGTTGTTCAGCGGCCGCTCAAAGCCTGACGGATCAACGGCGATGCAGAATCACGTCGCATTTGTTCACACTTCGCCAGTTCATGTTGGGACTTTTGAAGGACTGATCAACGCAATTCATCCTGGTTCGAAGATTGAGCACTTTGTAGAAGAGGATTTGTTGGTCGATGCCCAGCGAATGGGTGCAGATCATCCGGCTTTAGTCGCGCGCGTTCAAGAAGCGATGGCAAGAGCCGCTTCAACAGGCGCCTCCATCGTTGTCTGCACTTGCTCAACCATTGGTGGGGCAGCAGAGAGAACTCCGACCAATGGCCTATTCGTTCCGGTTCGGATTGACCGCGCTATGGCTGATGAGGCGGTCAGGTGCGGTCCCAAAATACTACTCGTCGCAGCGCTTGAAAGTACGCTTGGCCCGACAAAAAAGCTTCTCGAAGAATCTGCCTTCGCATTGGGCGCTGAGATCGAGGTTGAGCATCTCGTCGCCGAAGGTGCTTGGGATCATTTCTTGAGGGGTGATCGCACCGCCTATATCGCAGCAGTTTCGGCAGCCATTCGCGCCGTGGCCCCGTTCACGGCCCATGTGATCGTTTTGGCGCAGGCTTCTATGGCGCCAGCCGCACAGCGCCTGAATGATTTGGAAATCCAAATTCTTTCAAGCCCAATTCTGGGCGTTCAGAGTGTGGTCGCGCAATTAAATAAGTGACGTTCCGGAGTTGATTTTTGTAATCGTTCGATTACACTTTCGGCATGACCTACACGGTGAAACAATTCGGTGAGTTTTCCACTTGGCTCAAGAGCCTGAAGGACAGTTTGACGCGTCAGCGTCTCATCAAACGGTTGCGCAAGGCCCAGCTTGGCAATTTGGGTGACGTGGAAAAAGTAGGCGAAGGTGTGTTTGAGATGCGTGAACATTTTGGGCCAGGCTGGCGCATGTATTACATCCAGCATGGCGAGTTGTTGATCGTGATGCTGGGCGGTGGCGACAAGTCCACTCAGCAGGCCGACATTCGGCGAGCCATTGCGCTGGCCAAGACATTGGAAGATTGACTATGAGCAAAAAATTGAAGGTGTCCGAACTCCAAGAGTTTGATGCAGCCGAATACTTGAGCACGGAAGAAGATGTGGCCGCCTATCTGACCACCGTGCTGGAAGAGAACGATCCGGCGCTATTGGCCGCTGCGATAGGTGACATTGCGCGTGCGCGCGGAATGACACAGGTAGCGAAGGATTCCGGTATCGCAAGGGAGGCGCTGTACAAAGCGCTTCGCCCTGGAAGCGAACCGCGCTTCGAGACGATCAGTCGCGTTTGCGCTGCGTTGGGCGTGCGCTTGGTGGCGCAGCCGATCCATCTGGCGCCTTGACGCGTGCACTCATCTTTCAGGCGCTGAGAGCCCAATTTTCAACGACGAGCCCTGGGTAATCTTTGAAGTCTGACTCGTTGTTGGTCACCAGCGTCAAGCCCGAGTTCACCGCATGCGCTGCAATCAGCCGGTCCATGGCATTTCGGCTGCGGTCCCGCACCGCCGCTCTCAGCACGCCAAAGCTTTCGGCATCAGATTCCGTGAATGGCAACACAGGAATTCGGCTCACCAAAAGCAACAGGGCGCGTTCGTCCTGCGCCCTGTTCATGGATTGCATTTCCAAGCCTGCGCGCAGTTCAGCGTAGGTCACCACCGACATCACGGCATCGCCTTGGTTCAAAACCTCAAGCCGGCGCAGCACCTGGGGCGGGTGGTTTTTGATGAGGTAGATGCAGATGTTGGTGTCGAGCATGTAGCGCATGATCAGTCTTGCGCGGTTGGAGCTGTCTGTGCGGTCGGCACATGCCAATCACGCTCCTGCTCTTCATGGAACTCCCGCCCCTCGGCCATGAACCCCGGGCTGAACATGCCGAAAATGCTTCCAATGTCGGCCAAGGTTTCTTGCGCGACCAGACGCAGAACCAAGGTGTTACCGACGCGCTCGACCTCCACATCTTGGGCCGCGTCGACAAACCCCAATTCTTTGGGGATGCGCACGGCCAGCGAGTTGCCGCTCTTGAATACGCGTGTCAGCATGGTATCTCCTTGGATTTAATGTATATACAGTATATACATTAATTGATGCGAGTGTGCTTTTTATGGTCTGGGATTCAGGCCGGCAACGGACATTTCGCAGGCTCGCTCGCTGGGACATGAAAGTAAACAACCACCTCAAATGAGAGCTCCGTGATATCGATTTTTGCGACAGCGGGTGGCCGCGTGGATCATTGAAACTGAGTCAATTCTTACAGCCAGTAAACGCAATAGGTGGGTCGTGACCAGCTGACTCTGTGTGCAGCATTTTCAGGCTTGTCGGACGTATGGGGGGTAATATAAAAATATAACCCGAAAAATGAAATAATTAATATTATTATTTCAACTGTGTCAAAACACATCGCTAATGAATTTATTGCGCCATCACGGTCTCCCGCAATTCCCGGTCTGGCCATCCTCGAGAAAATTTCTCACTTTGATGGGCGTCGTATTACTGCACATCACCGCAGCGTGGTTGTTTATGCAAATGCCCCATTCGCAGCAGCGACAGACTGTGACTCGCAAGGCAGTCACAGTGTTTCTAATGCAAGACACAGTTGACCCTGCAAAGCTCAGCACACGCCTAGACGTGCAACGACAGCCCGATCGTGAGTCGACTCTTGCCGCATCCATCAAACCATCGCCTGTAAGCCCGGCGCTGCCTGGAGCCCCCTTGGTTATGGAGCTACCCCGAGATGCTGTCGGTGCCGCCATCAGCGCGGAATCTTCTGCGCCATTGAACTTGCAGTTGCCTAAAGGGTGGGAAAAGCAGGGCGCAACGCGACACCCAGCACTGGTGGCAGGCGTGGGGCGCAGTCAGTCGCTGACGGTGGAAAACCGCATTGCTGGTGCTTTGGGCGGCGGCAGTTGGATCGAAGAGAGGCTGGGTGATGGGCGATTGCGTATGCGCAACGGCAACAAGTGCATTTATATTGAACGCAGCAGAGCAGACGATCTCAACCCGTTCAACGCCTTGCCCACACCTTGGCTGGTGAGATCAGAGGACTGTTGAGTGCGTGGGTAGATCGCCAGTTCAAAGCGCGTTAAGCGGAATCTTCAAGTAGCTCAAACCATTGGATTCGGGTGGCGGCAGGGCGCCGGCGCGGATGTTGAGCTGGATCGCGGGCAATATCAGCACGGGCATGTCCAGCGTGGCGTCGCGCTGGGTGCGCATGGCGACGAAGTCGGCTTCGCCGATGCCGTCATGCACATGCACGTTGTGTGCGCGCTGCGCGGCCACTGTGGTTTCGAAGGCTACGGGGCGTGCGTTGTCGGGCGGGTAGTCGTGGCACATGAACAGGCGCGTGCTGCCCGGCAAACTCAGAATGCGTTGCACCGAGGCGTACAAAGCTTGGGCATCGCCACCCGGAAAATCACAGCGCGCCGTGCCCACGTCGGGCATGAACAGCGTGTCACCGACAAACACCGCATCGCCAAATTGGTAGGCCACGCAAGCCGGGGTGTGGCCCGGCACATACAGCACTTGCGCTTGCAGCGCGCCGACTTGGATGTGTTCGTTTGATTTGAGCAAACGGTCAAATTGCGAGCCGTCCGACGGGAATTCGGGCTCCAGGTTGAAGACGCCTTTGAACACGCTTTGCACCTGGGTGATGTGTTCGCCAATGGCGATCTGGCCGCCCAGTTGCGCTTTCAGGTATTGCGCGGCCGACAGGTGGTCGGCATGGGCATGGGTTTCCAAAATCCACGCCACCTGCAGTTGCTGCGCCTTCACAAAGGCGATGACTTGGTCAGCGCTGTGGTGCCGGGTGCGGCCGGACTTGGGGTCGTAGTCGAGCACCGAGTCGATGATGGCGCAAGCCGAGCCCGGCTTTTCGTACACCACGTAGGTGACGGTCCAGGTCTGGGGATCGAAGATCCCGTGCACCAAGGGAGATGGGACAGTGGGCGAAGAGGCAGTCAGAGTCATTGCAGCCGCAATAAGTAAAGGAGATGCTTGAATCTAACCGGCTTCAGTCAAAAGACGGTGGCTGGGGTTTTACCACCGCCTGGCCTGCAGCCACCCAAGCGTCGTAGCCGCCCGCAATGGAGCTGACGTGGCGGTAGCCCATCTCGTGCATCACCTGCGCGGCCAAGGCGGCGCGGCCACTGGTTTTGCAGTACAGCACCACGCGCAGTTCGCGGTTAGACAAGTCGGGGCTGGCGCTGAGTTTGAATTCGAGCAAGCCGCGCGAGGTGTGGATTGCACCGGGCAAATGCCCTGCAGCAAACTCGTCGGCTTCGCGCACGTCCAGCAACACATCGGCTTCGCGGATCGCTTGTGCGGCGTCGTGGACCGAAATCTCGTGGGTGGCAGCTTTGGCTTCGGTGACCAGATCGTGGGCAGTTTTCATGGAGTGTTCGCTTTTAAAAATTCAGTCTTTCAGGATCACGCCGCGTGCGTCCAGCACCCGGATGTGTACCGGAATGCCTTGGCCCACGCTTTGGGTTACGGTGCAAAACTCTTCAAATTGGCTGAGCACCCGATCGGCATGTTCCAACTGATCGGCAGCGACCCCCAGGTGCATTTTGGCGTCAATTTTCAACACGCGCATGCGGCCCTCGGCATTGCGACCGACCTGCGCCTGCACTTCACAGCGAATCGGCTCGGGTGTTTGCTTGAATTTGCGAAAGGCAAACAACAGCGAGTCGCTCAAGCAGTTGCCGACCGCTGCACACAGCAGCTGCACGGGCGATGGGCCCAGGCCCGTGCCCAGTGGCGGGGGTTCGTCGCTGGTGACGACGGGCATGGCCGCATCGAAGTGGATGTCAAAGCGGTAGTCCGCTTGCTGGCGCAGTTCAACGGTGACGGTTTTTTCAGACATGGGACGCTTTCAAAACAAGGGCTCAGTTCATGAGCTTGGCGTTGACGAGTTGCAGGCTGTCGATGGAAAGATCGCCTGTCAGCGCATCGAGTTGGAGTCGGCTCAGCAGCAATTGCAACTGCGACGACAGCAAGGACAGCTCGGCGTTGGCGGCATCGGTTTCGGCATTGAGCAAATCTTGCGTGGTGCGGTCGCCCACTTGGCGACCCAGACGGGTCGCCTCTAACCGCGCGCGGCTGGCCGTCAGTCCTTCGCTCAAGGCGGTGACTTGCGCTTGGCCGTTGTGCAGAGCCAGCCAGCGCATCTGTGTTTGCTGCCCCACTTGCAAGCGCAGCAAGGCCAGTTCTGCCTCTGCTTGATTTTGCGCGCTGAGCGACTCTTGGAGTTTGCCCGTGCGCCAGCCGCCGGTGTACAGCGGCATGGAAAAACTCAGACCGATCATTTGTTGGTTTTGGGTGTTGCTGGCCGCGCCAAAGTCGCCGTTGCCGCTCAAGCGGTCGCGGCTGGCTACGGCCACCGCGTCCAGCGTGGCGCTGGCGCTCAGGCTGTGCTTGCGCGTCTCTTGCTCCGCCATGGCCAGGCGCGCCTGCTGAAGGCGCAGGCCCAGGTTGCGGTCTTGGGCTTGCGCTTGCAGGCTGGCCGCATCGGGAAGGGCACCGGTGTCCACGCCCACCATTTCGTCCGTTTGGGGGCTCATGATTTTCAAGCCCTCAGGGCTCAAGTCCGTGGCCTGTGCCAAGATGAGGCGGGCCATTTGCAACTCACTGTCTGTGGCGAGCAGTTGCGCCTGCACGCCGCGAGCCCGCGCCGCAGCCTCGTGGGTGTCGGTGATCGGTGCGTCCCCCAGGGCGAAGCGGTCTTTGGCCTCGGTCCATGCGCGGGTGATGGCTTGGTATTGCTTTTGCGTGACGGCCAGTTTGCGCTCGGCCAGCACCAGGTCAAAGTAACGCTGCACGGTGGTGAGCATCAAATTTTGCTGCGCCAGATCGGCCTGCAACACCGTGACGTCGGCTTGTTTTTCCAGCTGCGCTTGCTGCGCGTTGCGCTCGGGGTTGTACAGGGCCTGCTTGGCACTCAAGCTCCAGCGTGTGGCGGTGCCTTGGTGGATGGAGGTTGCAAACGACACGCCAGAAGAGGGTGCAAACCCCAAGGCGGGCGCAGCAAACTGCGCGCCCGTACTGTCGCTGTTGGCGCTGCTCAGGCCCGTGGCTGCACTGGCCAGCACCTGAGGCCGCCACAGCGCCGTAGCTTGAGTGCGCAAAGCCTCCGACGCCGAACGCGTTGCTTGCACCACCGCCATTTGCGGGTCATGGGCGCGGGTGCGCTCCCAGGTTTCCAGCAAGTCCAAAGCCTGTGCCGAGTGGGCCGCCAACAATGACAGGGCCAGCAGGCTGAGCTGGGTGAACCTGTTGGTACGCAGCAGCTTGGGCATCGCAGTTCCTTGTTCCAAGTGAAACTCTTCAGCAGCCGCGCTGCACGCCGAATTTGCGCAGAATCGATTCCATCATGCACCACTGGGTGAGCGCGCTTTGCAGTAAGTTGGCGCCTACAAAAGCGGTGAACGCCAGCCACCAAGGGTTGACAAAAATGGGACTGCCTTCGATGCCCATGGCCAATGATGCCAAGATGAACGTACCTGCGACCAAGCGCACAATTTGCCAAGATTTCATGATTCAAACTCCAAAAAATAATGAAAAAATTCAGACTTCGTAGATTCGGCGATAGGCCACGTAATACAAAGTCGGGATGACCACCAGCGTGAGCACGGTGGAGACGGAAATACCAAAAATGAGCGAAATGGCCAGGCCATTGAAGATCGGGTCATCGAGGATGAAGAAGGCGCCCATCATGGCGGCCAGCCCGGTCAGCATGATGGGTTGCGCCCGGGTGATGGCCGATTGCACGATCGCTTGCTTAAAGGGCAAGCCTTGGTGAATTTGCAGGTTGATGAAGTCCACCAACAAGATCGAGTTGCGCACAATGATGCCGGCCAGCGCGATCATGCCGATCATGCTGGTGGCGGTGTACTGCGCACCCAGCAGCGCGTGGCCAGGCATCACGCCAATGATCGTCAAAGGAATCGGCGCCATGATGATCAGCGGCGTCAAGTACGAGCCAAACTGCGCCACCACCAAGAGGTAAATCAAGATCAGCCCCACGCCATAGGCTGCGCCCATGTCGCGGAAGGTTTCATACGTCATTTGCGACTCGCCGTCCCACTTCAGGCTGTAGCCACGCCAGGCGTCGTCGGGTTGGCGAATGAAAAATTCTTCCAAGCCCAAACCATCGGGCGTGGCCACGGCTTTGACCGCGCTGCGCATTTTGAACATGCCGTACAAAGGGCTGTCCACCTTGCCGGCCATGTCGGCGGTGACAAAGTTCACGGGCAGCAGGTCTTTGTGGATCACGGGTTGTTCGCGCTCGCTGTCGCTCACCGTGACCAGTTCGCGGATCGCCACCAGCTTGCCATTGGCTGCACGCACGCTCAATTGCAGCAAGGCATTCAAGTTGCCGTGCTGGGTGGCGGGCAGTTGAATCAAGGCCGGAACCGGGTACTTGCTGCCGTCGTGCAAATAGGTGCTGGCTTCACCGGCCAGACCGGCGCGCAAGGTGCTGACGATGGTTTGTTGGCTGATGCCCAAGAGGGCGGCTTTGCTGCGGTCAATCAACAGCAACTGGCGTGGTCCTTGGGCAATGCTGCTGTCGTCCACATCGACCACACCGTCGGTTTTTTCAAACACGGTGCGAACGGCTTTGGCCACTTGGCGACGACCTTCGGCCTCGGGGCCATAAATTTCGGCCACGATGGGCGAGAGCACCGGCGGGCCGGGCGGCACTTCAACGACCTTCACATTGGCGCCGTGCGCCAGGCCGATTTTTTGCAGGGCCGGACGCACGCGGGTGGCAATGGCGTGGCTCTTGTCGCTGCGATGCGCTTTGTCGACCAGGTTGACTTGAATGTCACCCACTTCGCCGCCAGCGCGCAGGTAATACTGGCGCACCAGGCCGTTGAAGTTGATCGGCGCGGCGGTGCCGGCGTAGGCTTGGTAATTCGTCACCTCGGGCACCGTGGTCAGGTAGCCACCAAGGTCGTGCAGCACGGCAGCCGTGGCCTCCACCGGCGTTCCTGCGGGCATATCGACAATCACCTGGAACTCGGACTTGTTGTCGAAGGGCAGCATTTTGAGCAGCACCAAGCCGGTGGCTGGCAAGACCAAAGACACGGCAATCAGTGCGGCAATGCCCAGGCCCAACCACTTGCGGTGACGGGCACCTGTGGCGTTGTCCAACAGCGGTTTGAAAACCCGCTCAAACAAGGGTTCGAGTTTGGCGCTCAAGCCGGTATGGCCCTTGGCTGCGTGGCCTGTGGATTCCTTCATCCACAAGCGCGCCAGCCAAGGCGTGACCACAAAGGCAATCGCCAAGGACAGCACCATGCCCATGCTGGCGTTGATGGGGATGGGGCTCATGTACGGACCCATCAAACCGCTGACAAAGGCCATGGGCAGCAGAGCGGCGATCACGGTGAGCGTGGCCAAAATGGTGGGGCCACCGACTTCGTCCACGGCGCCCGGAATCAACTCTTTCAACGATTTGTCCGGGAACAACTGCTGATGGCGGTGGATGTTTTCCACCACCACAATCGCATCGTCGACCAAGATGCCGATGGAGAAAATCAAGGCAAACAAAGACACGCGGTTCAAGGTGAAGCCCCAGGCCCAAGAGGCAAACAAGGTCACCGTCAACGTCAAAATGACGGCGGCACCGACAATCGCCGCTTCGCGCCGGCCCAGCGCAATAAAAACCAGCGCCACCACAGAGGCCGTGGCGAACAACAATTTTTGAATCAGCTTTTGCGCTTTGTCGTTGGCCGTGGCGCCGTAGTTGCGGGTTTCGACCACTTCCACGTTGTCGGGGATCACTGTGCCTTTGAGTTTAGCGACGCGTTGCAGCACCGCGTTGGCCACGTCAATCGCGTTTTCACCGGACTTTTTGGTGATCGACAAAGTGATGGCTGGGAACTCGCCGCCGCCATCCTTCGCGTTCTTGCCCAACCAGACGTAGCGCGCTGCTGGCAGGGGGCCGTCGCGCACATCGGCCACGTCTTTCATGAACACGGGTTTGCCCTCTTTCACATGCACCACCAGTTCAGCCACATCGCGGGCTGAAGCAAGGTAGGGTCCGGCCTCAATCGCCACGCTGCGGTTGCCACTGAGCAGGTCACCCACGGGTAGCCCCATGTTGGCCGATTGCAAGGCCTGGCGCAGATCGTCCACCGTCACGCCCGAGCCGGCCATGCGCTGCGCATCAATTTGCACCAGCGCCGCGCGGTTGGGGCCGCCCAAGGTCACGACATCACGGGTGCCGGGCACGCGCTTGATGTCGGCCTCCATGCTGTGCGCGACGCGCTCCAAGTCGAAGCTACTCACCTCGGGCGTGGCGCCATGCAAGGTCAAGGTGACGATGGGCACATCGTCAATGCCTTTAGGTTTGATCAGAGGTTCGAGCACGCCCAAGCTGCGCGGTAGCCAGTCGGCGTTTTCGCGAATGGTGTCGTGCAGTTTGACCAAGGCTTCGGTGCGCGGCACGCCCACTTTAAACTGCACCGTCAAGATCGCCACGCCGGGGCGAGACACCGAGTACACATGCTCGACGCCGGCAATTTTGGACAACACCTGCTCGCCCGGAATCGCCACCATCTGCTCTACATCGCGCACCGAGGCGCCCGGGAAGGGCGCGATCACATTCGCCATGGTCACATTGATTTGCGGCTCTTCTTCACGCGGTGTCACGCCCACGGCAAAGATGCCCAGCAGCAAGGCCACCAAGGCCAACAGCGGGGTGATTTGGGCGCTTTGAAACAGCGCGGCGAGACGACCGGAAATGCCTAAAGCAGAAGGGTCTGAAGCAAGCGGCTGAACAGGGGGTCTATGCATGGTCAGGCTTTCAGCGTTGCGGGGCCAGATGGGGGGGGGCGTTCACCACCTTCTCGCCGAGCCGCACACCGCTCAGCACCTCGACCAGATGGCCTTGCACTGGCCCTAAGCGCACCTGGCGCAAACGGGGCTGGCCTTGTGCGTCCAGCACATAGACGCCGGTCATTTCGCCCCGTCGCACGATGGCTTGTGTGGGCACAAACACCAAAGTGCTGCTGCCTTGGACCTGGCCGTCTGAAGGAATCCAGACCCGTGCGAACATGCCCGGCGTCACGCCACGCAGGCTGGCCGGCAAAGTAATGCGCAACTGCGCCGTGTGTGTGCTCGCGTCGACCGTGGGCAGCAACTGCAACTGAGGGCTGGCCTGCGCAGAGGCCGTTTGGCCCTGAACCTCGTAGCGCACGGCTTTGAGGCGCGCGGCCAAACCGCCCAGCAAGGCTTGTGGCACCGCTGCGCTGATGCGCAACGCCGAAGGGTCGTGCATCACCAGCAAGGGGCGACCGGGCATGGCCATGTCACCCAAGGTCACCGACATTTCGCTGATCACGCCGCTGAACGGCGCTTGAATCACGAAGAAGCCGGTTTGTGTTTTGGCGACTTGGGTTTGCGCTTGCACGGCTTGAACTTGGGCTTGTGCAGATTCCCACTGGGCTTGGGCCCGGTCCAGCGCGCCTTGGCTGATGTATTGCTTTTGGAACAGCTGTTGCTGCCGTTCCAACTCTTTTGCCGCCACGCGCTGCGCGGCTTGGGCCGCGTCGAGCTGGGCTGAGCTGCCCACCACCTGTTGCTGTGCGGCACGCGCGTCAATTTGCATCAAGGCTTGACCTGCGCGCACGCTGTCGCCTGCTTTAACGTGCAGCGCCACGATGGCGCCTGGGACCTGGCTTGACAGCGTGGCTTGGCGCACGGCTTCGACCACGGCATCCAAGTTGGTTTCACCGGCGCCTGTCGCTGCGGATTGCGCAGCGATGGTGTTGGGCGCGGCCGCTATAGCACCCGTCAAGGCCGCGGTGAGCGCCATGGCCAGTCCAGAACGAGAGAGCAGCATGTGAAGTGACGTTGTCGAAAACATGATTTGTTTACTTGCTTGTTTGCGTATGTGCGCAATGATACAATGAAACAAGTTCTCGCCACAATCTATTTTTTTCTGTTTCTGCAAAGTCAATGACCATGAAAGACCTGCCCGAGCAAGCCCTGCAAGAAATTGCGGCCTACTTCCAAGTACTGTCAGAGCCCACGCGGCTGAAAATTCTCAACCTGCTCAGAGACAAAGAGAGCAATGTGGGGGAGTTGGCGCAAAAAACCGGCTATTCGGTAGCCAATGTGTCGCGCCATTTGGCACTCCTGGCCAAGCACAGCATCGTGGCCAGGGAAAGCCGTGGCACCAGCGTGTACTACCGCATCGGCGACGACGCCATCTATGGACTTTGTGACTTGGTGTGTGGCAACATTGAACGGCGTTATGAAAAGATAGCCGCCGAAAGAGCCGCCTTTACCGCAACGGTCAGCTGACCGGCTTCATTTTTTAAGGGAAACACTTCATGATGAAAAACGTTGGCGGTATTGACCGCGTGGCCCGTATCGTGGCCGGTTTGGTGCTCATGGCATTGGCCGCGACCGAGCAAGTTGGCGTTTGGGGCTGGATCGTGGGGGCGGTGGTGTTGGGCACCGGTGTGTTCAGTTTTTGCGGCCTGTACACCTTGATCGGTGTCAACACCTGCCCGCTGCGCAACGAGACCAAGCCTGCTGAGTAAACGCTGCAGCCTGGGCGGGGGCTGAACATGTTGTCGTGATGTAACTGGTTTCGTGGGAAAATTGAAACCAAATTACATGGAGATTTGCATTTATGGCCCGCGCCACCAAAATTGTTGCCACTTTAGGCCCCGCTTCCAGCGATCCGGCTTTGCTCGAAGCCATGATCCGCGCAGGCGTGAACGTGGTTCGCCTGAACTTCAGCCACGGCAAGGCGCAAGACCACATTGACCGCGCCCGTCTAGTGCGCGAAGCGGCGGTCCGTGCGGGCCGCGAAGTTGCCATCATGGCCGATCTGCAAGGCCCCAAAATCCGGGTCGGCAAATTTGCCGAAGGCAAGGTCATGCTGGAGAACGGCAACCAATTCGTGCTCGACGCTTCCCGCACCGAACTTGGCGACCTGCAAGGCGTGGGGCTGGACTACAAAGAGCTGCCCCGTGACGTGAAACCCGGCGATTTACTGCTCTTGAACGATGGCTTGATCGTCTTGACCGTGGACGCGGTCAAGGGCGAGCAGGTGCACACCACCGTCAAGGTGGGCGGTGAGCTGTCCAACAACAAAGGCATTAACAAACAAGGCGGCGGCTTGACGGCCCCGGCCTTGACCGGCAAAGACATGGACGACATCAAGACGGCCATGAGTTTCCAGGCCGACTATCTTGCGGTGAGCTTCCCGAAAAACGCCACTGACATGGAAATGGCGCGGCAACTGGCCAATGTGGCGGGCGCCGAATACGGGCACAAGCCCGGTTTGATTGCCAAGATCGAACGCGCCGAAGCCATTCCGCGCCTGGAAGAAATCCTCTTGGCCAGCGACGGCATCATGGTCGCACGCGGTGATTTGGCGGTGGAAGTGGGCAACGCCGTGGTGCCCGCACTGCAAAAACGCATGATCAAGCTGGCGCGCTTGCATGACAAAGTGGTGATCACCGCCACCCAAATGATGGAAAGCATGATCACCAACCCGGTGCCCACCCGCGCTGAGGTCAGTGATGTGGCCAACGCCGTGCTTGACGGCACGGACGCCGTGATGCTCAGCGCCGAGACGGCGGCTGGCAAATACCCGCTCGAAACCGTGCTCGAAATGGCCAAAATTTGCTCGGCCGCAGAAAGCGCTGAGCATGTGGAACTGGACGCTGATTTCAACGGACAAAGCTTTACCCGCATCGACCAGTCGATCGCCATGGGCGCCTTGTTCACTGCCCACCACCTGGGCGCCAAAGCCATTGTGGCCTTGACCGAATCGGGTTCGACGGCGTTGTGGATGAGTCGCCACCGGGTGCAGATCCCGATCTACGCGCTCACCACCAAAGTCAGCTCGCAGCGCAAGATGGCCTTGTTTCGCAACGTGCGCGCCTTATTGATGGACACAAGCGCCGACCGGGACACGGCTTTGGATCAAGCCGAACGACACCTTAAAAAGCGCAAGATTGTGGAGACTGGGGACGTATATGCCATCACCTGTGGCGAGCCCATGGGGGCGCCGGGTGGCACCAACATGCTCAAGATCTGCCGCGTCAGTTGACACCCCATTGGCGTTCGGGTCTTCACAAAGAGGCGAGAAAAGAGGCCTGAAGAGTCTTGATACCTTTAAAATCCATATCAGTTACATCACGGTTACGGACACTTGCAAGCGCCCTTGACCCTGTTCTGGTTTTTAAACTCCTGGAAATCTCATCATGGCCCTCGTCTCAATGCGTGAACTGCTCGACCATGCCGCCATTCACGGTTATGGCATCCCGGCTTTCAACGTCAACAACCTGGAGCAGGTGCAAGCGGTGATGACCGCCGCCGACGAAGTCGGTGCACCTGTCATCTTGCAAGCCAGCGCCGGTGCGCGTAAATACGCCGGTGAGCCTTTCATCAAGCACTTGATTCTGGCCGCCACCGAGCAGTGGCCGCACATTCCCTTGGTCATGCACCAAGACCACGGTCAAAGCCCGGCCATCTGTCAAGGCGCGATCGACCTTGGTTTTTCGTCCGTGATGATGGACGGCTCGCTGATGGAAGATGGCAAGACGCCTGCCGATTTTGCCTACAACGTCGACGTGACCCGCCGTGTGGTGGAGATGGCGCACAAATTCGGTGTCTCGGTCGAAGGCGAACTGGGTTGCTTGGGCAACTTGGAAACTGGCGAAGCCGGTGAAGAGGACGGCATCGGCGCCGTGGGCAAGCTGGACCACAGCCAAATGCTCACCGACCCCGAAGAAGCCGCGCAGTTCGTGAAAGCCACGGGCCTTGATGCCTTGGCCATTGCCATTGGCACCAGCCACGGCGCCTACAAGTTCAGCCGCAAGCCCACGGGCGACATTTTGGCAATCAGCCGCGTGAAAGAAATTCATGCGCGCATTCCCAACACCCATTTGGTGATGCACGGCTCGTCCAGCGTGCCGCAAGACCTGCTGGCGATCATCAACCAGTACGGCGGCAAAATGAAAGAAACCTACGGCGTGCCGGTGGAAGAAATTCAAGAAGCCATCAAGTTCGGCGTACGCAAAATCAACATCGACACCGACATCCGCCTGGCCATGACCGCGGCGGTGCGCAAGTTTTTGTTTGAAAACCCTGACAAATTCGACGCCCGCGAATGGCTCAAGCCCGCGCGTGAAGCCGCCAAGCAAATTTGCAAGCAACGCTACCTGGAGTTCGGCTGCGAAGGCCAGGCCGGCAAAATCAAAGGCGAAACGCTGCACGCGATCGCCCTCCAATACGCCCAAGGCAAATTGGCCCCACAAGTTCACTGATTCAATGACCAATTCCCTGCACACTTCGGCCCTGACTTCCCTGACTCTGCTTGCTCGCGGCAAGGTGCGAGACAACTATGCGGTGGGCACCGACCGCATTCTCATGGTCGCCTCCGACCGCATCAGCGCGTTTGACGTGATCATGGGCGAGCCGATTCCGGGCAAAGGCGTGTTGCTCACGCAAATGGCGTTGTTCTGGTTTGACAAGCTCGGCCCCCAGGGTTTGAATCTGTGCCCGATTCACCTCACCGGCGAAGTGCCCGAGAGCGTGGTCAGCGCGGCCGAGGCGCCCCAGGTGCAAGGCCGCTCGATGCTGGTTAAGCGCTTGAAACCCATTCCGGTCGAAGCCGTGGTGCGCGGCTACCTCGCTGGCAGCGGCTGGAAGGAATACCAAGACAACCAAGCCGTGTGCGGCGTGAAGTTGCCCGCTGGCCTGAAGAACGCCAGCAAGCTTCCTGAGCCTATTTACACGCCTGCGGCCAAAGCGGCTGTGGGTGAGCATGACGAGAACATCACCTTCGATCAAACGGTCGAGATCATTGGCCTGGACTTGGCCACCCGCATCCGCGACATCAGCATCGCCATCTACAAAGCTGCCAGCGCGATCGCCGCTGAAAAAGGCATCATCATTGCCGACACCAAATTCGAGTTCGGCCTGGACGATCAAGGCACTTTGGTGCTGATGGACGAGGTGCTGACGCCAGATTCATCGCGCTACTGGCCGGCTGAAAGCTACCAAGAAGGCATCAACCCGCCGAGCTACGACAAGCAATTTTTGCGTGACTGGCTGGACGCGCCGCACAACGGCAAGCTGTGGGACAAAACCGCACCCGCACCTCACTTGCCTCGTGAGGTGATTGAAAAAACCGCAGCCAAATACCAGGAAGCCTTGCAGCGCTTGACGACCTGATTGGCCCTGTGCAGCCCGTCGCTGCCCCACTTCGCCTGTGACCTGGTGGCCATGGGTGTCCGTTTGAAAGTAAGTCATGTTCACTTTATTTCGCCCGGCCACAACCTTGATGGTGCAGTACGCCCATTACCACCGCGACCGGCGCAACATCCTCACGCACCTGGTCGGCATCCCCTTGATCGTCATGGCGGTCGGCATGCTGCTGATGCGCCCGATGCTGACCTTTGGCGATTTTTGGTTCACCCCGGCGGGCGTGCTGTGGTTTATTTCCAGCCTGTGGTACCTGACCCGTGGCGCTTTGCTGTTGGGTGTGGCCACGGTGGTCGTGAACGGCGCTTTGATGTGGGCCGCCTACCGCGCGCCCGTCTGGGTGGCCTGGTTGGGTTGGCCTGTGCTGCAAGAACAACCGTTGTGGCTGCTGGGCTTGGCGGTGTTTTTCATCGGCTGGGTGATCCAGTTCATTGGCCACTGGTTCGAAGGCCGCAAGCCGGCTTTTGTGGATGACGTGGTCGGCCTCATGGTGGGGCCCATGTTCGTGGTGGGCGAAGTGCTGATGGCTTTGGGCCTGCTGCGCCGCATGCACCACGACATCAACCGGCTGGCCGGTTCAACCCGCTAAAGAGAGCTTCAAGGCGGCACTGCCGCGTAGGCTTGGCCTGTGGCGGTGAGCCGACCGTTTTCAAACAAGGCTGAAGTTCCGGTTTTGGCATCGTGCCAAGCGTAGCGTTGCACGCAGTCTGAAGTGGCCATCCAAGCGGTGCTTTCCTGAATGAATTGGGCCACCTGGGTTTGGCTGTACTTTTGCGGCTGCGCGCGGGCTTGCGCCGCTGTTTGCGGTGCAAACTCTGTCAGCCACACGGGCTTACCGTAGTCGGTGCAGATTGCTTGCACATCGTTGATCAGCTTGCGCGCTTCAATCCCTTTGTACCAATGCACAGCAATGAAATCTACCCGTGCCCCTAGGCCTAAAAAGCTTGCCAGCCAATTGCCTGCGCTCAGCGGGTTTTTGGCCAGAGCGGGCGAGCCGATCACATCGGCCTTTCCCGTCAGCGCAGGCCAGGCCTGAAACGCCACTTTGGGCTTCACAAGCGCTTGTTGGTCGTTGTCGGGCTCATTGAAGCCCAGCACATAGCGTGAGTAAGCGGGCAGATCGGCCACCCGCTGAGGAGAAAACGCCATCGGCACAAACTTGTAGCCGATGGGAAGGGTCGAGCTGGCGCCCCAGTTGTAGTACCAGTCCACATTCAATGCCGAGAATTCGGGCAAACCCAGACCGTTGGACTCGGCCAAGCCGATGCCTTTTTTGCGCGGCGCGGGTGGAAGGGGGTCTGAGGCGAGGGCAAGGCCTGCAGCGAGCAAGCAAGCCATGGCGACATATTTCACGAGTATGCAGAATTGGAAAAATCAAATTTTTCGCGCCTTGGATGTCCTTGCACGGTCTGCCCGCATCGACAAGGTGACAACTTGTATTTGCGATCCAAGGTAAGGTCGGCCCATTCGTGAAACTCAAGCACTTGGAGATGCCCTTGTCACAGCCCATTCACTTTTACGAACCGCGCAACGGCCATGGCCTGCCGCACGATCCCTTCAACGCCATCGTTGGCCCTCGGCCCATTGGCTGGGTGTCCACCTGCAACGCGCAAGGCGCGCCCAACTTGGCGCCCTACAGCTTCTTCAACGCCTTCAACTATGTGCCGCCCATCGTCGGCTTTTCCAGCATTGGCTACAAAGACTCGGTGCGCAACATTGAAGAGACCGGCGAGTTCGCCTGGAACCTGGTGACCCGGCCCTTGGCCGAAGCCATGAACCAGACCTGCGCGGCCGTCGCGCCTGAGGTGAGCGAGTTTGAGCTGGCCGGCTTGACCCCGGTAGCCTCGCGCCTGATCCAGCCGCCCCGGGTGATGGAAAGCCCCGTCTCCTTCGAATGCAAGCTCACCCAGGTGCTGCAACTGCAGGGCGTGGACGGCGTGAAGGTCGACACCTGGCTGGTGCTCGGTGAGGTGGTGGGCGTGCACATTCGCGCCGACTTATTGGTCAACGGCGTGTATGACACCGCCGGCGCCGACCACATCTTGCGCGGCGGTGGCCCGGCCGACTATTTCACGCTGGGCCCCGCGCAGTTGTTCAAAATGTACCGCCCGCGTTGAAGTGCCTGACAATCAGTCTCTTTGACAAACTCGGTCGGTAGCGATTTTTATGGCGATTCAATGGTTTCCCGGGCACATGCACCTCACGCGCAAAGCGATTGGGGAGCGCATCAAAGACATTGACGTGGTCATTGAAATGCTGGACGCGCGACTGCCCGGCTCGAGTGCCAATCCGATGCTGGCCGAGCTGATTCAAAGCAAACCCGGGCTCAAAGTGCTGAGCAAACAAGACTTGGCCGACCCGGTGCGCACCGCGCTGTGGCTGGACCATTACAACGCCATGCCCGGTGTGCGCGCGATCGGCCTGGACACCAGCATGACCTCGCCGGCCAAAGCCCTGATCGACGCCTGCCAGCAACTCGCCCCCCTGCGCGGCGGCATGGTCAAACCCATGCGGGTGCTGATTTGCGGCATCCCCAACGTGGGCAAGTCCACGCTGATCAATACCCTCAAAGGCAAACGCGCGGCCAAGACCGGCGACGAGGCCGGCGTGACCAAGATGGAGCAGCGAATCACCTTGGCCGACGACTTTTATTTGTACGACACGCCCGGCGTGCTGTGGCCGCGCATCATCGTGGCGCAAAGCGGCTACAACCTGGCCGCCAGCGGCGCGATCGGCATCAACGCGTTTGACGACGAAGAGGTGGCGCTGGAGTTGCTGAACTACCTGATTCCCAACTACCCCGAAGCCTTGACGGCGCGCTACAAAATTCAGGAGGTGGAGGGCCGCACCGACGAAGAAATGTTGGACTCCATTGGCCGACAGCGCGGCGCGATTCAAAGTGGGGGCCGCATCAACACCACCAAAGCCGCCGACATCGTGATCCACGACTTTCGCACGGCCGCGCTCGGACGGATCACGTTGGAAACCCCTGCCGAATTCGCCGCTTGGCTGGCGCTGGGCGAGCAAGCCGACGCCGAGCGCGCGGTGCGCAAAGAGGCGTTTGAGAAGGCAAAGAAAAAGCCGGTGAAAAAGAAGCGCTAAAAAGCTTGGAAACCGCGCAGCCCTTGCGCAAGGGCTGGCGGCTCAGTTTCTTCCTGCGCCTGAGGGCACAGCTCAGTTCAGCATCATGCTCAGCTTGCGCCGGTAGCTCGAAACCAGTTGTGCTTGAGGGTCTTCTTGGACCGCGGTTTTGCCCATCAGTTCAATGCCGCCGGCTGACTTGCCGTTGGCGTCTTGGCTGGCTTTGGATTTGGGCGGCGTCAGCAACTCCAGCAAGGCGACAAAGGTTTTGCGCGGGGCGTCTTCGCCCCATTTCTTGTCGCGCATGATGATTTCCAGCAGCTCGTCCATCGCGCCGGTCCAGTCGTCCAGGGCGATCAGCACACGGCTTTTGGCAAAACGGGCATCAAAGTCGCGTTTGTTCTCGGCAATCAAGGCGTCAAACTGCCCGATCTCCCATTGGCCACGCGGGTCGGTGGTGACAAACAACAGGGTCTGCAGCCACTGGTTCAGCGCCTCAAAGCGCAGGGCCAGCGGAATTTGTTTGAGCATGGGCGCCAACAAGGCGTCCGCCTGTTCAAACTGACCTGTGCTGATGAGGATTTTGATCAGATCGAAACGCGCATCGTCGTTGCCCGGGTTCGCTGCCAAAGCGTCTTCCAGCTTGGCTTGCGCGGTTTGCAGGTCGCCCGACGCCATCAACTCTTCAGCCGCTTGGGTTTCGCTTTCGGCCAGCAAGGCCTCTTCGCTCGGAATGTGTTTATCCAGAAATTCGCGCAATTTGCCTTCGGGCACGGCGCCCATAAAGCCGTCCACCGGCTGGCCGTTTTTCAGCAAAATGCAGGTGGGAATGCTGCGCACGCCAAAGGCGGCAGCCAGTTGCTGCTCTTGGTCGGAGTCGATTTTGACCAGTTTGAAGCGGCCGCCATAAGCTTCTTCCATTTTCTCCAGCAGCGGGCCCAGGGTTTTGCAAGGGCCGCACCAGGGGGCCCAAAAGTCCACCAGCACAGGGACGGTGGAGGAGGCGGCGATCACCTCGGCTTCAAAATTTTCGGTCGTGACATCAATCATGGCGGGCATTATTTCCGGTGGAGGCGGGTGAAACCTTAAAATTCGGTCTTGATTACAAAAAGCACCCAATGACACAAGCGCTTATTGGCGTCGTCATGGGTTCCAGCTCCGACTGGGACACCATGCAGCACGCAGTCCAGATTCTCCAACACTTTGGCATCCCTCACGATGCCCAGGTCGTTTCGGCGCACCGAATGCCCGACGATATGTTTGCCTACGCCGAAGCTGCGCTGGGCCGGGGCTTGCAAGCCTTCATCGCCGGCGCGGGCGGCGCGGCGCATTTGCCGGGCATGATCGCGGCCAAAACCGTGGTGCCCGTGTTGGGTGTGCCGGTGGCCAGTCGCCACCTGCAAGGGGTGGATTCATTGCACAGCATTGTG
>CANGDZ010000051.1 GCA_947452785.1 Comamonadaceae bacterium
GCATCATTTTGCTCAACCAGAAAAATCAGGTGTTCTGGGGCAAACGCATCCGCACCCACAGCTGGCAGTTTCCGCAAGGCGGCATTGACAGAGGCGAAAGCCCTGAACAAGCCATGTTTCGCGAACTGCATGAAGAAGTGGGGCTCTTACCGGAGCATGTGCGCATCGTGGCCCGCACCCGAGATTGGTTGCGCTATGAAGTGCCAGACCGCTTCATCCGCAGGGATGCTCGCGGCTTTTACAAAGGCCAGAAACAGATCTGGTACCTGCTTCAATTGGTTGTTCCCGATTGGAATGTGAATCTGCGCGCCACCAACCATCCTGAGTTTGATGCTTGGCGATGGAACGACTTTTGGGTGCCGCTTGATGTGGTGGTGGAATTCAAACGCGGCGTCTATGAAATGGCCTTGACCGAGTTGTCACGCTTTTTGCCGCGCTTTGAAAGTCGCAACCGCTATCTGCGTGGTAGTCTGCGCAGTCAAGAAGGCGATCAAGGCATGCACATGGAGTTCAGCATGGGCAGCATGCATGTTCATATGGAGCTGCCGCCGGGTGCCAGTTTCGATCCGGACCCCCAAAGGGATTTGAACGAGCTCGAACAGGCCCGCACTGCGCCGCCCCAAACTCCGCTTTGACCCTGTCAAGGCACCCCGAGTTTCATCGCCCTTTGGGCAGTGAATTTCTCAGCGGGTCAAGATCAGGTTGTCTCGGTGGATCATTTCAGGCTCCGCCGTGTAACCCAGCAAAGCCTCGAATTCAGTCGATGCTTTGCGGCACAGCAGCCGCGCTTCGGCGCTGGCGTAATTGGCCAAGCCCCGGCCGATCTCAACGCCTGACTCATCGCGAATAGCGATCACATCGCCACGCGAAAAATCACCGTCCACGGACGTCATACCAATGGCCAGCAGGCTCTTGCCCTCGGCCTGCAGTTTGAGCGCCGCACCGGCGTCCACCTCCACCGCGCCTAGCAGCTGCAAATGATCAGCCATCCATTGCTTGCGGGCTTGTTGTTTGGGCGTTTGTGCGACCAGTAAAGTGCCAATGGCCTCGCCCCGAGCCAAGCGCAGCAAGGCATCAGGCTCACGGCCCCAGGCAATCACGGTTGAAGCGCCGGATCCGGCGGCACGCTTGGCCGCTAGGATTTTGGTGATCATGCCGCCGCGCCCCAGCGACGAGCCTGCGCCGCCGGCCATGGCTTCCAGCGCCGGATCACCGGCACGGGCTTCGTGCACAAAGGTGGCGTCAGGGTCCTTGCGCGGATCGGCGGTGTACAGCCCTTTTTGATCGGTCAAAATCACCAGCGCATCGGCTTCGACCAGGTTGGCGACCAAGGCCCCCAAGGTGTCGTTGTCACCGAACTTGATTTCGTCGGTGACCACGGTGTCGTTCTCGTTGATGACCGGCAAGACCTTGTGCTGCAGCAGGGTCATCAAGGTGGAGCGGGCATTCAAATAGCGTTCGCGGTCGGCCAGATCGGCATGGGTAAGCAAGACTTGGGCGCTGCCCAAACCGTTTTCACGCAGCTTGGTTTCGTACACCTGCGCCAGCCCCATCTGCCCTACGGCCGCGGCGGCCTGCAATTCATGGACTTCGTGCGGGCGGGTGGTCCAACCCAAGCGCTTCATACCTTCGGCAATGGCGCCACTGGAGACCATGATGACCTCGCGGCCCTCGCGCGCCAGCACCGCCATCTGGCGGCACCACTCACCAATGGCCGCTTCGTCCAGGCCACGCCCCTCGTTGGTCACCAAACTGGAGCCCACTTTGACGACGATGCGCCGGGCGTTTTGCAAAACAGTAGGGATCACGGTCATCGTGCGAATCAACAATCAATCGGGCTGCGGATCTGCGAAACGAGGATCGACATAGACCGGCTCCTGCTTCGGCTCTTGTTCCTGCTCTTTGAAGCGAGGATCGATATACACAGGTTCCTGCTCCAGCACTTGCTGGGCCTTGATGTGCTGATAAATCGACTTAATCAAGGGCTCGCAGCCCTCACGCGTCAAGGCCGAAATTTGGAATACCGGGCCTTTGTATTTGAAGCGTTTAACGAAGTCTTTGACCACCGCCTCGCGCTTTTCAGCAGGCACCATGTCCAGTTTATTCAGCACCAGCCAGCGCGGCTTGTTGAACAGTCCGGCATCGTATTTTTTCAGCTCAGCCACAATCGCCTTGGCTTGCGCCACGGGATCCACACCTTCGTCAAAAGGTGCCACGTCCACAATGTGCAAGAGCAAACGGGTGCGCTGTAAGTGCCGCAGAAACAAATGACCCAAACCAGCGCCTTCTGAGGCGCCCTCGATCAAGCCTGGCACATCGGCCACGACAAAACTCTGCTCAGGACCGACACGAACCACGCCCAAATTGGGATGCAAGGTGGTGAAGGGGTAGTCTGCAATTTTCGGCCGCGCGTTCGAGATGGCCGTGATCAAGGTTGATTTGCCGGCGTTCGGCATGCCCAGCAAGCCCACATCGGCCAAAACTTTCAGTTCCAGTTTGAGGCTGAATTTCTCACCCGGCCAGCCCGGCGTTTTTTGCCGGGGCGCGCGGTTTATGGCGCTCTTGAAACGCATATTGCCAAAACCGCCGTCACCGCCTTTGGCGATGGTCACGACATCGCCGGGCTTGAGCAATTCAAACAAGACTTCGCCGGTTTCGGCGTCGGTCATGATGGTGCCCACCGGCATTTTGAGGGTGACGTCGTCGCCGGCGGCGCCGAACATGTCCGAGCCCATGCCGTGCTGCCCGCGCTTGGCTTCGTGCCGACGTGAAAAACGGAAATCAACCAAGGTATTCAGATTGGAATCCGCCACGGCGTATACATGCCCACCACGGCCGCCATCGCCCCCGTTAGGGCCGCCAAATTCTTTGTATTTTTCATGACGGAACGAGACGCAGCCGTTCCCGCCGTCACCTGCGGCGATGTCAATATAGGCTTCGTCAACGAACTTCATGGAAATCCAGTTTAGCGGTTAAAAAGATAAGACCCAAACACAAAAAGCCCCGACCAGGCGGGGCTCCTTGTCTTCAGCGTGAGCCGCTTAAACAGCAGGCGTCACGTTGATGGTGTGCTTGTTCAAGGCGCCTTTGATGGCGAAGGACACATGGCCGTCCACCAGGGCGAACAAGGTATGGTCTTTTCCTTGACCGACATTGACGCCGGCGTGGAATTTGGTACCCCGTTGACGAACAATGATCGAGCCTGCGCTGATCAATTCGCCACCAAAAGCCTTAACACCCAGCATTTTTGGCTTGGAGTCACGACCATTTCGCGTAGAGCCGCCGCCTTTTTTCTGTGCCATTACCTATTCTCCTCAGGCAGAAATCGCGCCGATTTGCAGTTCTGTGAACTGCTGGCGGTGACCCTGGCGTTTCTGATAGTGCTTACGACGGCGCATCTTGAAGATGTGCACTTTGTCGTGCTTGCCGTGAGACAGCACTGTGACTGTGACTGTGGCGCCGGACACCAGGGGCGTACCGATCTTGATGTCTGCGCCGTTACCGACGGCAAGCACCTGATCAAACACGATTTCCTGGCCAACGTCCGCAGCAATCTGTTCTACTTTAATTTTTTCACCAGCAGCAACACGATACTGTTTGCCGCCGGTTTTTATGACCGCGTACATAAATGACCTCTTGAATGGAAGTTTCCACAGGACGTCCCTGGGGAACCCGCGATTGTAGCATGCAATCGGCTTTTCAGCTGGTCCGTCGCGCCAAGCATCCAAGGCGCTGGTCACGACTGCCTATAATGCGCACTGAGACCGTCTCACCACGGCAGAAAAACCTCTCCCGATCGCCCCAAGTTGCCCGCCTCAGCCCACAGCACCGCCGCCGTTTTGGAACTGGTCGCCCCTCACATGGCCCAGGTCGACCTTGTGATTGCCGATCGTCTCGCGTCCGGGGTCCCTTTGGTTGGCCAAGTGGCCCAGTACATCATTTCTGCGGGCGGCAAACGCCTGCGCCCCGTGCTGCTGCTGCTGACCTGTGGCGCTTTGGGATACACCTCCTCCCAGCGCTTCAATCTGGCCGCCGTGGTGGAATTCATTCACACGGCGACCTTGCTGCACGACGATGTGGTGGATGAGTCTACCCTGCGCCGCGGCCGTCCTACTGCAAATGAGAATTTTGGTAATCCGGCCAGCGTGCTGGTGGGAGACTTTTTGTACTCCCGCGCCTTCCAAATGATGGTCCAGGCCAACAGCATGCGGGTCATGCAAACCCTGGCCGATGCCACGAATGTGATCGCCGAAGGCGAAGTTCTGCAACTGATGAACATGCACGACGCCTCGCTGGACGAAGAAGGCTACCTGCGTGTCATCCGCTCTAAAACGGCCAAGTTGTTTGAGGCCAGTGCGCGTTTGGGCGCGATTTTGGCCGGCAGCACCGAGGCGGTGGAGCAGGCCTGCGCCGAGTACGGCCAAGCCTTGGGTACCGCCTTCCAGGTGATTGACGATGTGCTGGACTACGACGGCAACGCCAGCGAAATGGGCAAAAACCTGGGCGACGATCTGCGCGAAGGCAAGGCAACCCTGCCCTTGATCTTGGCCATGCAGCGCGGCAATGAAGCCCAGCGCCAAACTGTACGTGAAGCCATTGAAACCGGCTCGGTTGAGCGGCTCCAAGAGGTTGTGGCCATTGTGCGTGAAACCGGTGCCTTGACCGCCACCCGGCAAGCTGCTTCGGCCGAGGCTCAGCGTGCCATCGACGCGGCAGGACTCTTGCCCCACAATGTTTACAGCCAAGCCATGGTGACCTTGGCTGCACAACTGCTCGAGCGCCGCACCTAATTGGCAACGGGGCCTGCGGGCCCTTGCCGGTGCAGCCCTGCATTTTTTCGAAAGCCCCTGATGACCCATTCCCCTGAAACCGGTTTGCGCCGCTTCCTTTTGTTGGCCCTGAGCCTGAGCTGTATGGCCGTTTCGGCCGTGCATGCACAAACCGCCTTTCCAAGTAAACCGCTCAAAATTGTGGTGCCCAATGCCGCTGGCGGGGCCGCTGACATTACGGCCCGGACCGTCGCACAAAAGTTGTCCGAAGCCTTGGGGCAATCGGTGGTGATTGACAACAAGCCCAGCGCAGGCGGGATCGTGGCCGGCGAGATGGTGGCGCGGTCTGAGCCCGACGGCCATACCCTTTTGTTGATCTCCAGCGGCACAGCCGTGAGTGCCGCCTTGTTCAAATCCTTGCCTTTTGACACGGTGAAAGACTTCACGCCGGTCTCTAAACTGGCCAGCTTCGACTTGGTAATTGCTGTGGCCGAAGGCGGTCGTTTCAAAACCCTGATCGAATTGCTGGCCTACGCCCGCGCCAACCCCGGCAAACTCAATATCGGGACACCACAAATCGGCACTACCCAAAACCTCGCCGCCGAACTGTTTTTGAGCTCGGCGGGTCTGACCGCGCAAATCGTGCCTTTCAATGGCACTCCACCGGTCATCACCGCGCTGCGGGGCGGAGAGATTGACGCCATGGTGGAAATTTTGGGGCCCTTGATGCCGCAAATCCAGTCCAAGGCCCTGCGCCCGGTGGCTTTGTTAAGCGACAAGCGCTCACCCGTACTGCCTGACGTGCCTGCCGTCAGAGAAGCCGGCGGCAATTTGTCGCAATTCAACGTCTCGTCATGGAACGGTTTGTCTGCGCCGGCCAAGACGCCGCGCGAGGTGGTGCAGCGCCTGAGCCGAGAATTACAAACCATTTTGGCCCTGCCCGAAGTGAAAAAGCGTCTCTTGGAATTGAGCTTGTACGCTCAAGGCAGCACTCCCGAACAAGCCTCCGAACTTTTGAGCCAAGATATTCGTCGCTGGACAGAGGTGATTGCCAAATCGAAGGTAGAAAAACACTGAGACCACCGGCTTAAGACCGATAGGTCATGGCCGCGTAGTGGTTCGTCTCGCCTGAAGGTATTTGCAAAATATTTTGTTTTGTAGGCCACTGCAATTTTTAAGTATTCTTAAAAATCATGGTCGCACCAAACAAGCCGGGCCCTACCAGCCAAGGCACAGAATACGCTCCTGTTGTCACCTATCTCGACCAGTTACTGGCCGAGGCGGTCAAGTTGCGCGCTTCGGATCTGCACTTTGATCCCTTTGAGCACAGTTACCGGGTGCGCCTGCGCATCGATGGGGAACTGCGCGAAATGCCAGCGCCCGCCAGGGCGCTGAAGGACAAGTTGGCCTCACGCATTAAAGTGCTCGCAGGTGGACATTACATAGAAACGACTGCCGCAAGACGGCCCCATGAAACTGCCCAGGCCCCAAGGGCCGACGCTGGATTTGCGTGTCAGCACGCCCTGCTGTCAGCAGACGTGCCATGGTGGAGGGGTTGGGGTCGGTCGCTTGGGCATGCGATCATCTGGTCTACGCACAGGCATCGGAGACAATGCGGACTAAGGTTGCACAAGGCAGCAGCTTGAATGAATGCATGACCCTGTGTGGTTTGTTCCCCAGCATGGTGGTGCAGATGTGCGCCATTGGCAAAGAAACAGGATCGGTAGACACTATGTTGGCACGCGCAGGTGCATTGCTTGAAAAAGAAGTTAACGACCAACTACTTGGTTTGTCCAGCCTACTGGAGCCGGTGATCATGGCGCTCTTGGGCTGCGTGGTGGGCACGATCTTGGTGGCGCTGTACCTGCCCATTTTCAAACTGGGTCAAGTCTTTTAATGGCCGAATTTCTGAGCGCCTTGCAGCCGCATGCCGCCTGGGTGGGCGGCTTACTCGGCCTGATTATCGGCAGCTTTTTGAATGTGGTGATACACCGCATGCCGCTGATCATGGAACGGCAATGGCAGCAAGATGCGGCAAAGGATGTCACCGACAGCGCTTTGCCACACCCGCCTTTCAACCTGGCGACGCCCTCCTCGCACTGTCCGCAATGCAGGCACCGCTTGGCTTGGTGGGAGAACCTGCCAGTGCTGAGCTTCCTGCTGCTCAAAGGCCGTTGCCATGCTTGCCATGCGCGCATTGGCTGGCGATACCCCGCGATCGAACTGTTCACCGCGCTGGCGCTGGCAGCCTGTTTCCACCATTGGGGGTTAAACCTGCAAGCATGCGCCTGGGCCGGCTTCGTCTGCACTCTGTTGGCATTGGCTGTGATCGATTGGGACACCACCTTCTTGCCCGATCAAATGACCCAGCCACTGACCTGGGCCGGCTTGATCGTGAGTGCACTCGGCCTGACGGGCCTGACCCTGACCGATGCACTGTGGGGTGCAGCAGCAGGCTACCTTTCGTTGTGGGCGGTGTACTGGTTGTTCAAACTGTGCACGGGCAAAGAGGGCATGGGCTACGGCGACTTCAAACTGTTTGCCGCGCTGGGGGCCTGGTTCGGCTGGGCGGCCTTGATTTCGCTGATCTTGCTGGCCAGCCTAGCCGGCATTGCCGTGGGCCTGGTGCTTAAACGCCGCCAACAGTTACGTGAACAGCACTACATTCCCTTTGGTCCTTTTCTGGCCATGGCTGCTGGAGCGTATCTGATTTGGGGCGACTTTTTCACACAACTGGGATGGGCATAAAGACATGAGCGTCATTCACCACATTGGCCTGACAGGCGGCATCGGCAGCGGCAAAAGTACCGTGGCTGGCTTGCTGGCTGAACGGGGCGCCGCCGTGATCGATGCGGACGCGATTTCCAGAAGCCTGACAGCCCCCGGGGGCCGGGCTCTTGAAGCCATCGCCCGCAATTTCGGCGCCGACATGATCACGCCCGAAGGCGCCATGGACCGAGTGGCCATGCGCACCCGCGTCTTTTCCGACCCCCAGGCCAAACAGCAACTGGAAGGCATCATCCATCCTTTGGTGGGCCAAGTCACGCAAGAGCAAACACAGCAAGCCATTGACAGCGGCAAAAGGTGCTTGGTGTTTGATGTGCCCCTGCTGGTGGAGTCGGGTGACCGGTGGCGCCAAAAAGTGCAGCATGTGCTGGTGGTGGACTGCGAAGTCGCCACGCAAATCGAGCGCGTAAGGCAAAGAAGCGCCTTGAGTGAAGCCGAAGTGCAACGCATCATCGACCAACAAGCCAGCAGAATTCAGCGACTGGCCTGTGCCGATAGCGTAATTTACAACCAAGGTATTGCTATGCTTGGATTAAAGCTGCAAGTTGGTTTTTGGGCGCTGCGCTTCGGGCTATGATGGCGCTTCTGAAAGACGCCGCGTGATTCTGTACGAATACCCCTTTAACGAGCGCATCCGCACCTATCTAAGACTCCAGCAGCTGTTTAGCCGTTTGGGGCAATTGATGCCGCGTGAATCTGCCCTCGACCACCACTTTGCCTTGATCACTTTGTTCGAAATTCTCGAGGTCGCTTCACGCCCCGAGTTGAAGTCCGATGTGCTTAAAGACCTAGATCGCCAAAAACAAGTCATGAATGGCTACCGTGGCAACCCGGCCATTTCCGAACAGGCATTGGACTTGATCGTCGATCAACTCGAACAAAATTTCGAAGCCCTGAATGCCTTGTCCGGCAAGATTGGCAGCAGCTTGGGCGAGAGTGACTTTCTCAACAGCTTGAAAAGCCGCGTGGTGATCCCTGCCGGCACCTGCGAATTTGACTTGCCGGCCTACCATGCCTGGCAACACCTGGATCCAGCCAAACGCCAAGCCGACTTGCACCATTGGTCAGCCTGTTTTGTGCCGATTTCCAAGTCGATTCAGATGCTGTTGAAAATGTTGCGCGACTCTGGCTCGGCGCAAAAGGTCATGGCCACGGCCGGTCAACTGCAACAAAATTTGCCGCAAGGCCGTACCTTTCAATTGCTGCGTTTGCGCATTGATCCGGCACTGGGCTTGGTGCCGGAGATCAGTTGCAACCGCTTGCTGGTGGTGATTCGCCTGATGCAGCAACAAACCGATGGCCGACTGGTCTCCAGCACGGACGACACTGCGTTTGAAATGACCTTGTGCGCATGAGCGTGAACGAGACCTTGAACAAGCGTGCGCCGCGACTCGTCCCTTGCCCCACCTGTGGTGGCGACAGCGTCTTCGCCCAGAGCAATGTGTACCGGCCTTTTTGCAGCGCGCGCTGCAAAGGGGTAGATCTAGGGGCTTGGGCCAGCGAAAGTTTTCGCGTCCCTGAAGACAATCCACCTGACAGCGAAAATTTCGGCGACCCTAAGCTGATGCAGTGAATCCCTGGGATTCAGCTGGGCAGTTCAGCTTATGTGCGTGGCCCCGGCAAAACCGCGCTCCTCAGCCAACCAGGCCAGCACCGGCACTGTGCCGGGCAACACAGGTTGCACCACTGCGGGCAACGTCTGCCAAGCCGCTTCTTGCTGCTCGCGCATTTGCAATTCGCCTTGCCAGTTGAAAATTTTGCAAAAATTCAAACGAACCAAGGCGTGCGGGTAGTCGACCAGTTGCTGCTTCCATAACTGCACATCGGCCACGGCCACGTGGATGCCCAACTCTTCGGACAACTCGCGCGCTAAGGCTTGAGCCACCGACTCATCGACTTCGAGCTTGCCGCCCGGAAACTCCCAATAACCTGCATACACCTTGCCTTGCGGGCGCGAGGTCAGCAGAAAAGCGCCATCGGGCTGCAACAATACCCCGACCGCCACATCCACCACAGCACGGTCCGGGCCGCCTTCGCGGGTCAGCGCGGCGTCTGCGATCAGCAGCGAATGGTTCATGTGCGAATGGCTTGCTGACCCATGAAGTCGCGTGCGAACTGGTAGGCCACACGACCGCTGCGTGAACCCCGCTCCAGGGCCCACACCAGCGCCTCCGGCCGCGCTGATTCGATCAATGCAGGCGACGCCCCCAAAGAGCCCAGCCACTGGGCCACGATGATGAGGTATTCGTCTTGCGAAAACGGGTAGAAGCTGACCCACAAACCAAAACGCTCGGACAAGGAAATTTTTTCTTCAATCACCTCGCCCGGGTGCACCTCTCCGTCGTCGGTGTGGGTGTAGCTCAGGTTGTCCTTCATGTACTCGGGCAACAGATGGCGGCGGTTGCTGGTGGCGTAAATCAAGACGTTCGGCGTTGAGGCCGCGACCGATCCATCCAGAATCGACTTGAGCGCTTTGTATCCGGGCTCGCCGTCCTCAAAGCTCAGGTCGTCGCAAAAAATCATGAACTTCTCAGGACGAGCGGCCACCACTTCCACAATGTCGGGCAGGTCCACCAAGTCCGTCTTATCGACCTCGATCAAACGCAAACCTTGCGCTGCATAGGCATTCAAACAAGCCTTGATCAAAGACGACTTGCCCGTGCCGCGCGCGCCCGTCAACAACACGTTATTGGCAGGCAAGCCGCGCACAAACTGCTCGGTGTTGCGCTGCATTTTTTCTTTTTGGCCGTCAATCTCTTGCAAGTCGGCCAAGCCCATGTCGGACACATGGCGCACCGGCTCCAACACGCCATGACCAGACGAACGCTTGCGGTAACGCCAGGCAATCGCCGTGGACCAATCGGGTGCTGACAAGGGTTGCGGCAAAACGGCTTCGATGCGGTCTACCAATTGGCTGACCTTGGCCAGCAGTTGCTCCAAGGTGCTGCTCATGATCGGTAGTCCGCGTTGATGGACACGTACTCGTGGCTCAGATCGCAAGTCCACACCGTGTCGATGGCGGTGCCGCGCCCCAACAGCACGCGCACAACAATTTCGCTTTGCTTCATCACGCGCTGGCCATCGGCCTCTTGGTAACTCGGGTTGCGCCCGCCTTGCACGGCCACCAAGACGTCATCCAGGTACAGATCAATACAGGTTTGGTCCAGATCCTCGATGCCGGCATAACCCACGGCCGCCAAAATGCGCCCGAGGTTTGGATCGCTGGCAAAGAAGGCCGTCTTCACCAAGGGTGAATGGGCAATCGCATACGCCACCTGGCGGCATTCAGCGGAGGTTTTGCCACCCTCGATTTGCAAGGTGATGAACTTGGTCGCGCCCTCTCCGTCGCGCACGATAGCATGGGCCAGTTGACGCGCCACCTGCAGCATGGCTGCCTTCAAAGCTTGGCCCTCGGCACTGGCCAGCGAGGTGATTTGCGCATGCGCAGCCTTGTGCGTGGCCATGATCACAAACGAATCATTGGTCGAGGTGTCGCCATCGATGGTGATGCGGTTGAAAGAACCGTCCGCCAGTTCAGTGGCCAAGGTCTGCAATAAAGTGGGTGCAATGTTCGCGTCTGTGGCCATGAAGCCCAGCATGGTCGCCATGTTCGGGCGGATCATGCCTGCGCCTTTGCTGATGCCGGTGATCGTGACTGGCACACCGGCAATCACCAAGCGCTGACTGAAGGCCTTGGGCAAGGTGTCAGTGGTCATGATGCCTTCGGCCGCTTGACCCCAATGATCGGCCTGTGCCTCGGCCAGTGCTGCAGGCAAACCGGCCACAATCCGTTCAACCGGCAAAGGCTCCATGATCACACCGGTGGAGAAGGGCAAAATTTGCGTTGGCTTGAGCGTCAGCAAGCTGGCCAGGGCGTCACAGGTGGCTCGCGCATCGGCCAAGCCTTGCGCACCGGTGCCTGCATTGGCGTTGCCGGTGTTGATGACCATGGCCCGGATGCCCTCACCGGCGCCCAAATGTTCACGGCACACCTGCACTGGCGCTGCGCAAAAGCGGTTACG
Organism: Comamonadaceae bacterium; assembly: GCA_947452785.1. GTDB lineage: Bacteria > Pseudomonadota > Gammaproteobacteria > Burkholderiales > Burkholderiaceae_C > Limnohabitans_A. The sequence continues at coordinate 11,579 of CANGDZ010000051.1, forward strand.
GGTAAAGACCCCCGCCACCGAGCTGCCTTCGTCCAACAAGATCACCGTGACATCTTTACGGTTGGCCTTGCGCACCCCCGCTTCCGTGATGCCTAAGCGGACCCCCGGGACGGCGAACAAATCTGCGGCCTGGGGCGGCAATAAATTGACAGGCATGAAGTTCTTTCTGGCAGTGACTTGCGTTGACTTGCGGCTTTTAAGCCAATTTTCCGTGGCAGTGCTTGTATTTTTTCCCGCTGCCGCAAGGGCAAGCTTCGTTGCGGCCGACCATGACCCTTGGCGCGAGCTCAGCGGCCAAAGTTTGCGGCGCGCCCGATTCGTCGGGCGCGGTGTAAGTCACGTTGCTGATGGCTTCGGCTTGGGACTCGAGCTTCTGAGCGGCCTGCTCGACTTGCTCAGGCGACTGAATTTTCACATTCATCAGCACCTGAGTGACTTCGTTCTTCACCGAGTCCAGCAACTGACCAAACAGCTCAAAGGCTTCTCGCTTGTATTCCTGTTTGGGTTGCTTTTGGGCATAGCCGCGCAGGTGAATGCCTTGTCGCAAATAATCCAGCGCGCTCAAATGGTCGCGCCAATGGGTGTCAATGCTTTGCAGCAGGACCACGCGCTCAAAGGACAAGAAGTTCTCTGCCCCCACGGCATCTAGCTTGGCGCCAAAACTGGCGTGCGCTGCCGTCACTACTTTTTCCAGAATGTCTTCGTCGGTGATGGCGTTGGAATTCTTCACCTGCTCGCGCAAGGGCAAATCAATTTGCCATTCTTCGGCCAAAACACGCTCCAGACCCGCCAAGTCCCATTGTTCTTCAACGGTCTCGACCGGCACGAACTGGCGCACCAAGTCGGTGAAACTGCCTTCACGCAGACCGGCAATTTGCGCATTCAAATCTTGCGCATCCAAGATGTCGTTGCGCTGCTGGTAAATGACTTTGCGTTGATCGTTCGAGACATCGTCGTATTCGAGCAATTGTTTGCGCACATCAAAGTTACGCGCCTCGACTTTGCGCTGCGCGCTTTCAATGCTGCGCGTCACGATGCCGGCCTCAATGGCTTCGCCTTCGGGCATTTTCAGGCGGTCCATGATGGCGCGCACGCGGTCGCCCGCAAAGATGCGCATCAAGGAGTCGTCCAAGCTCAGGTAAAACCGCGATGAGCCTGGGTCGCCCTGGCGGCCCGAGCGGCCGCGCAGCTGGTTGTCGATGCGGCGTGACTCGTGGCGCTCGGTGGCAATTATGCGCAAGCCACCCAAGGCTTTGACTTTTTCATGTTCCAGCGTCCAGGCTTGGCGCAAAGCCGCGACCTGTTCGTCGCGCTGCGCGGGGCTCAAGGCCTCGTCAGCGTCCACCGCTTGAATGGATTTTTCAATGTTACCGCCCAACACAATGTCGGTGCCGCGACCTGCCATGTTGGTGGCGATGGTCACCATCCCTGGGCGACCGGCTTGGGCCACGATATCGGCCTCTCGGGCGTGTTGCTTGGCGTTGAGCACTTGGTGCGGCAGCTGGGCTTTTTCCAGCAACTCAGCGATCAGTTCCGAGTTTTCAATCGAAGTGGTGCCCACCAGCACCGGTTGGCCCCGTTCGTAGCATTCACGTATATCGGTGATGGCGGCGTCGTATTTTTCTTTGGCCGTTTTGTACACGCGGTCCAGCTGATCTTCGCGCTGGCTCTTGCGGTTGGGCGGAATCACCACAGTTTCGAGACCGTAGATTTCTTGGAATTCATACGCTTCGGTATCGGCCGTTCCCGTCATACCGCCGAGCTTACTGTACAAGCGGAAGTAATTTTGAAACGTGATCGAAGCCATGGTCTGGTTCTCGGCCTGGATGTTCACGCCCTCTTTGGCTTCCACCGCTTGGTGCAAACCATCGCTCCAGCGGCGACCACTCATCAAACGTCCCGTAAATTCGTCAACGATGACGATTTCGCCATCTTGCACCACGTAATGTTGATCACGGTGGTACAGGTGGTTGGCACGCAAGGCGGCCATCAGGTGATGCATCAAGCTGATGTTGGCCGGGTCATACAGACTGGCACCTTCGGGGATCAAGCCCATGCTGGACAAGATGCGCTCCGCGTTTTCGTGGCCTTCTTCGGTCAGGTAAATCTGATGCGATTTTTCATCGACAGTGAAGTCGCCGGCGGTGATGATGCCTTCACCGGTGCGTGGATCGGCTTCGCCCTCTTGGCGTTTGAGCGAGGGCACCACCTGGTTCATGGCCAGGTACTGGGCCGTGTGGTCTTCGGCTTGGCCGCTGATGATCAAGGGCGTGCGAGCCTCATCGATCAAGATCGAATCGACTTCGTCGACGATGGCGTAGTTCAGGCCGCGCTGCACACGGTCGGCCGACTCGTAGACCATGTTGTCGCGCAGGTAATCAAAACCGTATTCGTTGTTGGTGCCGTAGGTGATGTCCGATTGGTAAGCCGCCTGTTTGTCTTCGCGCGGCATTTGGGGCAAGTTGATGCCCACCGACAACCCCAAGAAGTTGTACAGACGCGCCATCCACTGTGCATCCCGGTTCGCCAAGTAGTCGTTCACCGTCACCACGTGCACGCCCTTGCCGGTCAAGGCATTGAGGTACACCGGCAATGTCGCCGTCAAGGTCTTGCCCTCGCCGGTGCCCATCTCGGCAATCTTGCCAATGTGCAATGCAATCCCGCCGATCAACTGCACGTCAAAGTGGCGCATTTTCATGACGCGTTTGGAGCCTTCGCGCACCACCGCAAACGCTTCGGGCAACAGATCGTCCAAAGATTCACCTGCCGTCACCCGGTCTTTGAACTCTTGCGTTTTGGCGCGCAGTTGCTCGTCAGTCAGCAACTCCAGGCTGGGCTCCAACGCATTGATGCGTTCAGCCGTCTTGCGGTATTGTTTGACCAAGCGGTCGTTGCGACTGCCGAAAATTTGGGTGAGAAAGTTGGTAGCCATGTCTGCACGATCCGCAAAACCCGCTGTGGCGGGTTGCACGACCGGTAATCCTGTGTATTGGTGGGACTGAACTTGAGGGCGACAGTTACCAAAAACAAGGACCTTGAAAACCTTCTCAGTCGCATGTCGCTGGCACACCATCAAACCTCCTGATTTTACCCTCTCCCAGGGGAGGCGCGATTCCATGCAACGTCCTGGTTACACGGGGGCCCATCGACCCCACAAGGTACTCGTTGATAATGGTTATCTCCCCTGCCCAACCATGCGAAAACACAACCAAACCCAATCCTTGCTGCAGGCTGCGCAAGACTCCCCCACGCTGGCGCAGTTGAGCCAGTTGATGCGGGAGTCCACACAGCGGCTTCGTGCACTCGATTTGTTGATTCCACCCGCTTTGCGCACCGCGATTCAGGCCGGTCCGATTGAAGGCAACGCCTGGTGCTTGCTGGTGAGCAGCAATGCGGCGGCGGCCAAACTGCGGCAAATGCTGCCGGCGCTCCAAGCGCATCTGCAAACACAGGGCTTTGACGTGCAAACCATTCGCGTGAAAGTGCTTTCACGCTGAACCCTGTCGGGCCGAGACGGCAAGGCCCAAGCGAAAAAAAACCTGCACATTCACATGTGCAGGTTTTTAAAACTCAAAGAGTTTGGTTCTGGTGCCGCTTGTCGGATTCGAACTGACGACCTACCGCTTACAAGGCGGGTGCTCTACCAACTGAGCTAAAGCGGCAACGGTGTGTATTCTAATTCAACTCCGACCCATTTCTGGGCTGGGCTGGCATTATTTGATGCGAGTCAGCATGGGGCGTGGAGCCGGCGGAGTGGGTGGCAAACCCTCGGGATCTTGCGCCTTGGGAACGGCGACCAAAGCAGACGGATTGGCCAATTCTGCTGAGGTCGTCGCGGCGTCCGCAGAAGATCCCAGTACACGCTCGGCACGGTTCACCGGAAAAGCCATGCCTTGCCCGTTTTCACGCGCATAAATCGCCATCACCCGGTTCATCGGTACCATGATCTCGCGCGGCTTGCCCCCAAAGCGGGCTTTGAATTCAATGAACTCATTGCCCAGCTTGAGTGAGCTGGTCGCATCGAAACTCACGTTCAGGACAATTTCACCGTCCTGCACATACTCCCGGGGCACCTGTACGGTTTCATCCACCATCACCGCCACGTAGGGGGTGAGGCCATTGTCCGTGCACCACTCGTAAAGCGCCCTCACCAAGTAGGGACGGGTAGAGGGCGATTCTTGTGCGTTCATGAACACCTCAAAAACGTCGTGAGTGGATGGGCGGTTTACTTGCGCATGACCTTTTCTGAAGGCGTCAGTGCTTCAATGTAGGCGGGGCGAGAAAAAATCCGCTCGGCATATTTGAGCAAAGGAGCGGCATTCTTGCTCAGGTCGATGCCGTAGTAATCCAGACGCCAAAGCAGGGGCGCGATGGCCACATCCAGCATCGAGAAGTTGTCACCCAACATGAACTTGTTCTTCAAGAACACAGGGGCCAATTGGGTCAAGCGGTCACGAATGTGGGCGCGGGCTTTTTCCAAGGCTTTGTCGTTGCCTTTGAGCGCACGGTTCTCCAAAGTCACCACATGCACAAACAGCTCTTTCTCAAAATTGAGCAAGAACAAACGCACGCGTGCGCGGTCCACAGGATCGCCGGGCATCAATTGTGGGTGCGGAAAACGCTCATCGATGTACTCGTTGATGATGTTCGACTCGTACAAGATCAAGTCACGTTCCACCAAAATCGGTACTTGACCGTAGGGGTTCATCACATTGATGTCTTCCGGCTTGTTGTACAGATCGACGTCACGGATTTCAAAATCCATACCTTTTTCGAACAGCACAAAGCGGCAACGGTGAGAAAAAGGGCAGGTCGTTCCTGAATAAAGCACCATCATGGTGGAGACTCCTAAAATCAAAAAAGAGTGGGAAGCCATTGGGCTGGCTTGCCCACTCCGTACTGCCCGGACTGTTCAGTCGGGCAACGAGGGTTTACTTGACGTCTTTCCAATAGGCGGCATTCAAGCGCCAAGCGATAAAGCTGAAGCACGACAAGAAGATCAGCACCCAAACACCAATGCGTACACGGCTATTTTGCGCAGGCTCAGACATCCATTGCAAGTAATTCACCAAGTCGCCGACCGCTTGCTCGTACTGCAAGGGGGTCAGGGTCCCGGGTTTGACTTGCTCCCAGCCTTTGAAAACATGCACTTCATGACCATGCTCTTCGATGGTGTCATACACCGGGCGACGCTCGCCTTGCAATTCCCACAAGGGGTTAGGCATGCCCACATTGGGGAAAGCCAGGTTGTTCCACCCCGTAGGCTTGGTTTCGTCGCGGTAGTAAGTACGCAGGTAGGTGTACAAATAGTCGGCGCCCGAGCCACCATGGCCGGAACGTGAACGGGCGACCAAAGTCAGATCAGGTGGATTGGCACCGAACCACTGGGCCGCTTGTTTCGGGTCGATCGACGCACGCATGATGTCGCCCACTTTGTCGGTGGGGAACAGCAAATTGTCTTTGATCTGTTGCTCGGTCAAGCCGATGTCTTTCAAGCGATTGAAGCGCATGAAAGAAGCCGAATGGCAATTCAAGCAGTAATTGACAAACAACTTGGCACCGTTTTGCAGGGACGCCAGATCATTGGTTTTAACGGGGGCTTTGTCCCAAGCGATGCCGTCGGTAGAAGCTTGCACGCCACCGATCAAGCTCAAGGCCAAAGCCAAACCTGCGGTCAGTTTTTTCATCATTTTCATTTTCTAGACTCTCCAGGGCTTAGTGCGCCACAAAAGTAACGCGGTCTGGCACTTGCTTGGGAGTGCCCAACTGGCTCCACCAAGGCATGAGCAAGAAGAAACCAAAATAGAACAAAGAGCCCACTTGCGACACACGCTCGCCAATCGGCGATGGTGGCTGCACGCCCAGGTAACCCAAGATCAAGAAGTTGATCACGAACACGCCGTACATGTATTTGTGCCAGTCAGGACGGTAACGGATCGACTTGACGGGGCTGTTATCGAGCCATGGCAAGAAGAATAAGATGATGACCGCTCCGCCCATCACAACCACGCCCCAAAATTTGGCATCGATCGACAGCATAAGCAGCGACATAACCACGGCACCACCGATGACGGCGCCCTTGAATATCGCAGGCAACTTGCCTTTGAGCACCGCCAAGGCTGCACCGCCGACCACACATGCGATCAAGGCGTACATCATTTCGCTGGTGATAGCACGCAACATCGAATAGAAGGGAGTGAAATACCAGACAGGAGCAATGTGCAACGGGGTCTTCAGCGGATCGGCCGGGATGAAGTTGTTGTACTCGAGGAAGTAACCACCCAGTTCAGGGGCAAAGAACACGATGGCAGAGAACACCATCAGGAACAAGCTCACCGCGTAAATATCATGCACCGAGTAGTAAGGGTGGAAAGGAATACCGTCCAAAGGATGCCCATGCGCATCTCTGGGCGCGTTCGGGCCTTTGATTTCCACGCCGTCCGGGTTGTTGGAACCGACTTCATGCAATGCAATGATGTGCGCCACCACCAAGCCCAACAGGACCAGGGGCACAGCGATCACATGGAAGCTGAAGAAACGGTTCAAGGTGGCGTCGCCGACCACGAAATCACCACGGATCAGCAAAGCCAAATCAGGGCCAATGAATGGGATGGCCGAGAACAAGTTGACGATTACCTGGGCGCCCCAGTAGGACATCTGGCCCCATGGCAGCAGATAGCCCATGAAGGCTTCGGCCATCAGGCACAGGAAAATCGCACAACCGAAGATCCAGACCAGCTCGCGCGGCTTGCGGTAGCTGCCGTACATCAGGCCACGGAACATGTGCAGATACACCACCACAAAGAACGCAGACGCACCGGTGGAGTGCATGTATCGGATCAACCAGCCCCAAGGTACATCGCGCATGATGTATTCGACCGAGGCAAAAGCCACGGCCGGCGCGCCAATGATGCCGCCCATCGGGTTCGCATCGGGCTTGTAATGCATCACCAAGAAAATGCCGGTGACGATCTGGATGACCAGAACCAACAAAGACAGTGAGCCAAAGATGTACCAAAAATTGAAGTTCTTCGGTGCGTAGTACTCGCTCATATGAGCTTTGAACAATTCCGTTGCAGGGAATCGGTTGTCCACCCAGTTCATCAACTTGGCGCCAGCGGGGGCGTTGGGAGAGATTTCTTTAAATTCAGCCATGGTGTTCTGCCTTAAGCCTTCTTGTCTTCACCCACCAACAACTTGGTGTCGGAGAGGTACATGTGGGGAGGCACTTCCAGATTGTCTGGAGCGGGTTTGTTCTTGAACACGCGACCAGCCAAGTCAAACGTAGAGCCATGACAGGCGCAAAGGAACCCCCCTTGCCAGTCGTCCGGCAGTGAAGGTTGCGCACCTGCGGCAAAACGATCGCCAGGCGAGCAGCCCAGATGGGTACAAATGCCCACGGCCACCATGTACTCGGGTTTGATCGAGCGATGGTCGTTATTGGCGTATTCGGGAGTCGGATAGGCCTTGCGCTTGGACTCGGGGTCAGCCAAGGAGCCTTCCACTTTTTTCAGGCCGGCGATTTGCTCAGGCGTGCGGCGAATAATCCACACGGGTTTGCCACGCCACTCCACGGTCTTTTTCTCACCGGGTTTGATGTCCGAAATATCAACCTCCACCGCTGCGCCGGCCGCTTTGGCACGCTCTGAGGGCTGGAAACTGCTGACGAAGGGGGTGGCGACAAAACCTGCGCCTACGGCGCCTGCGCCAACGGAGGCAATCAGCCAGGTCCGTTTGCTGTTGTCGACTGGGGTGTCACTCATGGGAATCCTCTAGCGAGTCTGAATCAGGGTTAGCCATTGATTGTAGCCGAGTGAAACATGCTTGGGACTGACACGTTCATGACGATAAATGGACACTAATATGCTACATTGCCACTTTTACTCATTAAGGACACATTTATGTCAATAGCAAAAGAATTCAAAGAGTTTGCACTGAAGGGTAATGTGGTTGACTTGGCCGTCGGTGTGATCATTGGTGGGGCCTTCGGCAAAATTGTCGACTCCATCGTGGGTGACTTAATCATGCCCTTGGTAAGCCGGATTTTTGGTGGACTGGATTTCTCGAACTACTACATCGGTTTGGCGGGTCAGGCTGCAGGCTTGACCTTGGTTGAAGCCAAAAAGACAGGTGCGGTGTTCGCCTACGGCAGTTTTCTGACGGTGGCCATCAACTTCATTATTTTGGCTTTCATCATTTTCATAATGGTCAAACAGATGAACCGCATGAACCGAGCCGAAGCCCCAGCAGCGGCGGCCCCTGCCGCCACACCTGAGGACATTGTGTTGTTGCGCGAAATTCGCGACAGCCTGCGCAAGTAAGCAGCTATGTGCGGTGCGCAACTAGCGCACGCGCCATGCGAATGGCCGCCAGCATGCTGGCCGCGTCTGCCAAACCTTGGCCCGCGATATCGAATGCGGTGCCATGGTCCGGACTGGTTCTGACCAAGGGCAAGCCCAGCGTCACATTCACGCCCTTCTCGACACCCAAATACTTGACGGGTATCAAGCCCTGGTCGTGGTACATCGCCACCACCACATCAAATTCACCCTGTTCGCTTGCAGACTGGCCCAAAGGCTTTCTGGCCCGCATGAACACCGTGTCCGGCGCGATCGGGCCGACCACTTCCATGCCCATGGCTTTGGCGCGTTGTACGGCAGGCGCAATGATGTTGATCTCTTCCGTGCCAAACAAACCGCCCTCGCCTGCATGCGGGTTAAGGCCGGCCACAGCGATGCGTGGTGCGCGGCCGAGTGTTGCCGTCAGCGCTTCATGGGTGATGCAAATAGTCTGCAACACATTGTCGAAAGTCACCGCCTCAATGGCGCGCCGCAAAGACATATGGATGCTGACCAAGACTGTGCGTAATTCATCGTTCGCCAGCATCATGCGCACCGGCACATCCTGAATATTTTTTTGCAAAAAGACAGCCGACTCGGCTTGCAGCAACTCGGTATGTCCGGGGTAGCGGTCATAAGGATCGCCTGCCGCCGACAACGCTTCTTTATGCAAGGGCGCCGTAACAACCCCACTGACCTGCCCTCGCAAGGCGGCGCGGGCCGCCCAAAAAACGCACTCCCCTGCGGCTTGACCCGCTGGGGCTGAAATGTGCCCCCACGGTGACTCAGCCATCACAGGCAGCACCTGCAACACAGGAAGACAATGTGCGGGCAGGCCTAGCGCTTCTGAAGGCCGCTTGATCTCCACAATCGTGCAAGCCAAACCGCCGCGCAGCAACTGCGCCGCTCGGCGCATCACACCCAGGTCGCCCGCCACAAAAGCGCCTTGTGTGGCCAGCGCATCTTGCGCAAAGGCTTTGACAATGATTTCAGGCCCAATGCCACAGGGATCGCCCATGGTGATGGCCAAAGGCAATGCAGCGAGCGCAGAGGAAGTGAGTTGCGTCATGGCCATTCAAGCAGGGTTATCAATGTCGACGAAATGGTGCGCCAAGCCCAGGCTCTGCGCCACATGGCCGGCCAAAGCGGGTGCGCCATAACGCTCTGTCGCGTGGTGGCCACAAGCCAAAAAGGCCACCCCCATTTCGCGCGCATAGTGCATTTGGGGTTCTGAAATTTCGCCAGTCAAAAACGCATCCACACCGGCCGCGATGGCACTCTCAAAATAGCCCTGGGCTCCGCCGGTGCACCAAGCGAGTTTACGAATCTCTTGCCCCGTGGGGTCGATGCAGGTCACGTTGCGCCCCAATCGCTGCGCCACATGGTTGGCCAGGGACTGGGCATTGACAAAAGTACCCTCGCAAGGATGGCCCATCAAGCCCAGGTCCTGCTCGCCGAAGCGGCCTGTGGTTTCAAAACCCAAGACCTTGGCCAATTGCGCGTTATTGCCCCACTCGGGATGCGCATCTAGCGGCAGGTGGTAGGCCCAGAGATTGATGTCATGCACCAGCAACAACTTCAAGCGGTCGCGCATCCAACCGACGACGCAGCCGTCTTGGCCGCGCCAAAAAAGGCCGTGATGCACAAAGATGCCATCGGCTTTCAAATCGATGGCCGCCTCAATCAAGGCCTTGCTGGCAGTGACCCCCGAGACCAGGGTGTGAATCTGCTCGCGGCCTTGCACCTGCAAGCCGTTGGGCCCGTAGTCTTTGAAACGGGCGGGTTGCAGCAAGGTATCAAAAGCCTGGCTGAGTTGTTTGGCGTCGGTCATGACTTGAAAAAAATGGAGTCGGCCCCCATTGTGAGTGAAGTTGCATCCCCCTCTCGCGCATCTTTTGCAATTCCCCGACAATGAGCCCATGAAAAGATATTGGCTTTTATTTTCTCAAAGCGTGACCGTGTTGCTGGCCGTGCTGTTTGTCGTTTCCACCCTCAAACCGCAGTGGCTGATCAACGCGCCGCGCACCTCCCGGGACTTGGCTCTGCAGCAAGCGCCCATGACCCGCCCTACTCAGCGTCCCGCAGGCAGTTTAAGTGCCGCGGCGCGGGTGGCCTCGCCTGCGGTGGTGAGTATCAACACCAGCAAAAAAAAAACAGCCTCACCACAAGGGAGACCCCTGGTTTCGATTCTTCAATGGTCCGAGCGATGATCCCCATCAGAACGGCTTGGGCAGCGGCGTGATTGTGAGCCCGCAGGGCTACATCCTGACCAATCACCATGTGATCGAGGAGGCCGACGATATCGAAGTGGTGTTGCTGGACGGACGCACCGCTGCGGCCAAAGTGATTGGCGTAGACCCTGACACGGACCTGGCCTTGTTGCAAATTCAGATGGCCAACCTGCCTTCTATTGTGCTGGGCAACCTCGAGAACTTGCTGGTCGGCGATGCGGTTCTGGCCATAGGCAACCCCTTTGGCGTCGGCCAAACCGTCACGTCCGGCATTGTCAGCGCCTTGGGGCGCAACCACCTGGGGATCAACACCTTTGAAAATTTCATCCAAACGGATGCTGCCATCAATCCTGGTAATTCGGGTGGGGCCTTGGTTGATGTGAACGGGCATCTGATAGGCATCAATTCGGCCATCTATTCCCGCTCAGGCGGCAGCATGGGCATTGGCTTTGCCATTCCGGTGTCGACCGCCAAAAGCATCATGGACAGTTTGCGCAAAGAAGGCAAAGTCACCCGGGGTTGGTTGGGTTTGGAGCCAGATGAACTGAACGCAGAGTCAGCCCAAGCGTTTGGCATACCCAAAAACGCGCAAACGGGTCAACTGCCCCAAGGGGTCATGGTCGCAGGGATTTTGCAAAATGGTCCAGCCGCCAAGGCGGGCCTCAAACCGGGGGACGTGATCACGCAAGTGGCCACGAACCCTGTGGCGAATGTAGCTGAACTGCTCAGCCAAGTCGCCTCGCTCCAACCTGGCCAAGCCTCGCAACTGCAAGTGCTGCGCGGAGCACAAGCTCTGCAGTTAACGGTCACCCCGGGAACGCGCCCCTTGCGGCGCACGGCCAAAACCAAGTGACCCGGCAAGGTGGCTGCGGCTCTTCAGGTCTTTCAACATACTTAGCCTGAGGCGGGCGCAGTCACTCGGGCTCTGCGGGGGCCTGGGTGTGCTTGATGAAAACCTGCGCGGCCCAAATACCCAATTCGTACAAAATGCACATGGGAATGGCCAAGGCCAGTTGGGAGACCACATCCGGCGGGGTCACCACGGCGGCCACCACAAAGGCCAGCACCACAAAGTAGCCCCTGAACTCCTTGAGTTTTTCCACACTGACCACGCCCATGCGTGCCAGCACGACCACCGCAATCGGTACTTCAAAGGTCATGCCAAAGGCCAGGAACATGGACAAGACAAAACTCAAATAGGCTTCAATATCAGGTGCCGCTGTGATGCTCTTGGGCGCAAAGCCCTGAATGAATTTGAAGACCTGACCAAAGACAAAGAAGTAACAAAACGCCACCCCAATAAAAAACAGCAGCGTGCTGGAGATCACCAAGGGCATGACGAGTTTCTTCTCGTGGGCATACAAACCCGGTGCGATAAACGCCCACAATTGGTAGAGCACAACGGGCAGAGCCATTAAAAAGGCGGCCATCATCAAAATCTTCAGCGGCACCATGAAAGGCGAAATTACCGAGGTGGCGATCAGCGTGGCCCCTTTGGGCAGGTTGGCCACCAAGGGCTGCGCCAAAATGTCATACAGGGCGGCAGGCCCCGGGTACAGGGCCAGGATCAGCGCGGCCACGCCCACGGCAATCATGGCGCGCACAAGGCGATCGCGCAGCTCCATCAAGTGGGTTACAAAGGGCTGTTCGGTCCCGGCCAGTTCGTCTTCGGGAGATTTTGGATTTTCAGACATGGGTCAATTCAGGGGCTTGGGCCGGTAGCGCGCAACCCGAGCCGCACCTGACAAGGCCCGAGTTCGGGTACCGTTGCGGGATTTGTACCACTGGGGCATGACGGTTTGCTTCAACCGCCACTTCTTGCCAGGGTGTTTGTAGCTAGGGGGCGGAGGTTCCCATTGCATGACAGCGTCATCTCCCGACAAACCGGCCGTGGTTTCACTCCACTGCTTTTCAAAATCAAGCGCCGAGGTCTGGACCGACTGCTCAACCCCACGAGCAGCGTCCTCCATCGTCTCTTTCATTTTTTTCAGTTCTTCCAGGTCCATCGAACGATTGACCTCGGCCTTCACATCGGCCACATAACGCTGCGCTTTACCCAGCAGTGTGCCCACAGTGCGGGCCAATCGGGGTAACTTCTCTGGGCCAATGACGATCAAAGCCACAGCACCAATCAGCGCAATTTTGGAAATCTCTAGATCAAGCACAGCATCCGTTCAGGCAAGTTCTGCTCAAGACTTAGTCTTGGCTTCCACATCGATGGTGGTTTTTTCTGTGCCAGCCGCATGCTGCACTTGTCCGGCCGGCTTGTCTTCGGTCGACGAGCCGCCGTCTTTCATGCCATCTTTGAAACCTTTGACGGCGCCGCCCAAGTCAGAACCCATGTTTCTGAGCTTTTTGGTGCCGAAAACCATGACCACGATCAAAAGAACAATCAGCCAATGCCAAATGGAAAAGGAACCCATGAAACTCTCCTAACAATCTGCAGTGATTCTAAGTGCGAAGTGCGTGCATCTGAGCCCAAAGGCCACGATGCACTTTATGTATCGAGGAATTATCCCCGCAACCAAGGGCGTGGGCCGCCCATCACATGCCAGTGCATGTGATGCACCTCTTGACCGCCCTCAATGCCGGTGTTGGCCACGATACGGTAACCCCCTTCGGGGTAAGGACGACAACCTTGCTCCAAGGCCAATTGGGGCAGTAATGTCATCAAATGCCCCATCAAGGGCGCGTGCGCGGGCGTGAGTTGGGCCATAGAAGGAATGTGCAGCTTGGGCACCACCAAGAAATGCACCGGCGCCCAGGGCGCAATGTCATGGAAGGCATACAGATGCTCATCCTCAAACACCTTGCGTGAAGGGATCTTGCCGGCAATGATTTTGCAAAAAAGGCAATGGGTATCGGTCATGGACATATCAAAGTTCAATCGGTTGCTGCCGGTTCAAGCACACCATGCCCCACACGATGCGGTACAAAAACCAAACAGAAATGCCCAGCCAGGCGAACCAACCGGGAAATAAAAACAAAAACCACAAAGGCGCGGTGATCAGGTACAGACCTGCGGCCCACAGCACGGAGCGGATACGGTAGCGAAAATGCGTTTCATGCCAAGTACCTTGCGCATCCTGCCTTTTCACCATGTCCACAATCAGCGCCACCAACAGCAACACCGGCCCCATTTGCGCACCGGGCACCACTGCGCTGACGGCCACGATCAGATGCAAGATGTAACTGATCAGGCTGACGGTTTTCAGCGCGTCGTCTTCTTGCGGGGTCATGTGGGAATCCATGTGGCGCAGTGTGCTCAGACGGGATGTTTACTCACCCAGGCGCTCGCGCTCTTGCACTTTGCGCATGGCTTTTTCATCCAAGCCGCTCAGGCCTTCGCGGCGCGACAGCTCGGTCACCACGTCGGCCGGGCTCAAGTCGTAATGGGCCAAGGCAATCATGCAGTGAAACCACAGGTCAGCGATCTCGCCGACCAGCTTGGTTTTGTCGCCGCCGTGGTCCACGTCCTTGGCGGCCATCACGGTTTCAGTCGCTTCTTCGCCGATCTTTTTCAAAAAAGAATCAGGCCCCTTATGCAACAGGCGCGCCACATAACTTTTTTCGGGGTCACCGCCCTGCGCGGGTTTGCGGCTTTCAATCACTTGCGCCAGTCGCGCCAAAGAGTCCACTGCGTTCATGGCGTTCACTTGTAAATGGTTTCAGGGTCCTTCAGGACCGGGTCCGTCGCTTGCCATTCATCGGCTTGCAGACTTTGGAAAAAACAGCTGTGACGGCCCGTGTGGCAGGCGATGCCCGGCTCGTGGCCCAACTGCGTCACCTTGAGCAGCACCACGTCGTTGTCGCAGTCGATGCGAATGTCGTGCACCGTTTGCACATGGCCCGACTCCTCGCCCTTGAACCACAGCATGTTTCGCGAGCGGCTGAAATACACCGCGCGCTGGAGCTCGGCCGTCTTTTGCAAGGCCTCGCGGTTCATCCAGGCGAACATCAGCACGTCGCCGCTGTCTTTTTCTTGGGCGATGACCGGCACCAAGCCTTTGTCGTCCCATTTGATTTTGTCTAGCCAATTCATAGGGGTTGATCTTAAGACATTGGCGTATGGGTTCTGGCTTGCTCGCCGCTTCCATCTTCCATCACACCTGGCGCGTGAGTTGCACAAATTGCCTAAAAGTTGCAAAATACAACCGACTATTCAGAAAGACTAACATGGCTGTCGCAATGAAACTATCAGACGAGCTGGTCGAAGACGCCAAACCCTACGCAGCCGCAGAGCACCGCTCTGTCCCACGGCAAATCGAGTACTGGGCACGCATCGGCAAAGCCGTGATCGACAACCCGGACATGCCTTTGCGGCTGATCCAAGACACCATGCTCTCGCGTGAAGAAGTCAAAGCCGGACTGGCTGCGCCTTATGAGTTTGGTTGATGCTGCAAGTCAGCGCCTCGCCATCGTTCAACCGGGCAGCCAAAAAACTGCACGCAAGCGACAAAAAAACGCTGGATGAAGCCATCAAGGCCATTCTTCAAAATCCACAACTGGGCGAGGAAAAGAAAGGCGACCTCGCGGGTGTTTTTGTCTGCAAGTTCAACCTCAACAGCCAAGAAACCTTGCTGGCTTATGAACTGCTGCCGAGCAAAATCTCGGCCACCGAAGTCATGCTGCTGGCCATCGGGCCACATGAGAATTTTTATGCGGGGTTGAAGCGTTGATCTGCGGCACCAACTGGCAGCCCTGACGTGAAGTTCAGCGACGCGCGGCACCTGGGCGCGTCCGTTGGAGCGGCAAGTTAGAAGTTGTCGCCTCAAGACGCTCGGCAAGCCAGACTTTAATCACCGATTGTCTTGTAACTCCTAGCTTGCTCGCTTCACGATCAAGTGAGTCAATCATCCAAGTTGGAAAATCAACATTCACCCTTTTCTGCTCCTGTAGCACGCGCTTGGATTTAGACAGGTCCAACGAAGCCGTGATGTCGATGCAGTCGTCAAACTGTTGCTCGAATTTTTTAGCTTTCATAAAGTGCCACCTCTTCTTTGCGTGCACGACGCACGGATATCAATCGGACATTGGACCCACGATAGGTAATGACGGCTGACCAGTGTTTCCCATCAATTGACCCAATCACCAGATATCGCGGCTCATCGTCTGTTTTTGCTGGAATCTCAAGCAGCATCGGGTCATTCCAAAGGCTCTGAGCCTCAACGAAATCGAGGCCATGTTTCGCGCGATTGGACTCGCTCTTCGCAATGTCGAATTCGAAGGGACTCATAGTATAGAAAATATACCTTAATTGACATCAAACTTCTAGCCAAATATGGTTTCTAACGTAAAGATAATTGGCGGCCTGCCGTTAGCGCTCCGCCTAAGCGATGGGTTAGGCTTCAATGCCTCCAAGCCGAAGCTCCACTCACAACCAAGCGCTCAGTGCTCTGCTATTTTTGTACCGGGAGGTGCTGGGCATTGATTTGCCTTGGGTGAACTACTCGGAGCTAAAGCACCGAGCTTCCAATGACTGTTTGGTAGTCACCTTCTTTTTTGACAAACAACCCGTAGCATTGACTGCTTTCGCAGCCAGCGTCTTACGTGGGTTAGCGTTTGCCCTTGGTTGAAGCACATTTTTAC
>CANGDZ010000052.1 GCA_947452785.1 Comamonadaceae bacterium
CGCGTTGAGCGCCACCTTCAACAGCCTGCCGGTGTGGGCACCCACCTCGAAAAGCAAGCCACCCCAAGGCGTTTGGTCTTCGCTGGGCTCAGCGCTGTTGATTGAGTTGGGTGTGGTGGGGGCGGTGATGGTCTGGGTGCTCTTGCACCTGCCGCAGGAACTGGAGCAAGTCATCCCGTTGGTGATGTCCATGCTCCAAGAGCCCAAGGTCGACAAGCCCTTGCCGCCTAAGCCTCCAGAGGTCAAGCCACTACCTGTGCCGGCCAAAGTGGCGCTTGCGCCACCCAAGCTTCAAGCCCAGGTTGCTCCTTTGACGCCTGAGGTGCGACCGGTGCAAGAGGTCACACCGCCCGTCGTGGCGCAACCGACCGCTTTTTCCACGCCTGCAGTCGCTTCGGCACCATCGACGCCACCTCCTACGGTTGTGACTCCACCGGCTCCCGCCGTGGATCCGGCCTTAGCCTATAACTTCAAACTGGCTGCTGCCGTGCAAGCCGCATTTGTAGTGCCGGGCCCGGCTTCTGCGCTGGGCTTTAAGGGCAGGGCGCGGGTGGAGTTTCATCTGCGTGATGGAGTGGCCAGCAATGCCAAAATCATCCAGCCCAGCGGTTTGGGGGCAGTGGACCGTGCCGCGCTCAAAGCGGTAGAGGCTGCGGCCTTTCCACCGCCACCGCCTGCCTTGGCGGGTAAAGACGGCGTATACCAGATCTGGGTCGCCTGCTTTTAATTTCTGGCCGCTTGGCCTTCAAAGGTTGTTATGAAAAATACATGGTCACGCGAATGGTCTGCGTGTGTGTTGCTGCTCGCGACTTTCACTGCGCTTGAGTCCACAGCCTCAGAGTTGGAATCTGTGTACACCGTGCAAGCGCCGCAGGGGCAATGGGTGGTTCGTGCTTTGACGCACGCAGCCCAATGCCCCGGAATCGCCTGGGACGGGCATTCGCCTGTGGCCATGCAGGTGCGTGCACCTCAAGCCACTTTGCCTGTGCGCAGTGACGCAGCCCAAGCTGACAGTAAATCCTCCGTATTTGACGTCACGAGTTGCGAGGCCAATTGGCCCGCGCAAGCCCAAACGGCCCGCATTGAGGGACAGGTTGTGCCAGCGCCGCCCAAGCAGATTCAACGCATCTTGATCGTGGCAGATACCGGTTGCCGTATGAAAACCTCTGAGAACTCATTTCAAGAGTGCAACGACGCAGACAAATGGCCATTCGCCCAAATTGCACAGAGCGCGGCCAAGCTCAAGCCCGATTTGGTGGTGCACATTGGTGATGTGCATTACCGTGAAAGCCCTTGCCCTCTGGGCAACACCGGTTGCGCGAATGCGAGCTGGGGCTATGGCTGGGACGCTTGGCGAGATGACTTCTTTAAACCTGCAGCGCCTTTGCTGGCGAGTGCGCCTTGGCTGTTTGTGCGTGGCAACCACGAGTCGTGTTTCCGCGCGGGACAGGGCTGGTTTCGCTTCCTGGATGCTTCGCCTTACACAACGGCACGCAATTGCAACGAGCCTGCCAACGACCTGCAGGGCGATTTTTCTGAACCTTTTACAGCCGCCATTTCAGAGCAAGCGCAGTTCATCGTATTTGACTCTGCTAAATCGAGTGGCAAGGCCTACAACCCCGCTGATCCCGCTTTTGCCAAGTACAAGTCGCAACTGCACATCGCAGCGCAATTGGCCAAACTCAAGCCCGAGAGCTTCTTCATCAATCACCACCCCTTGCTGGCCGCAGCGCCGGGTAAAGATCCTAAAAAGTTCAAAGCCGGAGGCAGTGCGGGCTTGCAGTCGGTATTCGAGACTGTGGTGCCAGACAGACTCTTTCCTGCAGGTGTCACGGTGGCCATGCACGGTCATGTGCATTTGTTTGAAGCCATCAGTTTCCAGTCCAATCACCCGGTCTCATTGGTCATGGGCAACTCCGGTTCCTTGAACGAAGGCCATGCGCCTCATGCAATTGCGCCCACGGATCGGATCTACAAAGACGCAGTGGTGGACAACTACGCTTCAAGGTCTGAATACGGCTTTGCCACTTTGGATCGCAGCGTTGTGTCTGGGCAAGAGTCTTGGCAGTTGACCGAATACACGCCGCAAGGCCAAGCCGTGATCCGTTGTCATATTCAAAATGGCAAAAGTCGTTGCCAATGAAATGAACCAGATTCACATGAATACCATTGAGACCGGCGCTTACGACCGCAGAACCGTGTGGCTGCATTGGCTGGTGGCTATGCTGGTCATTGGTTTGTGGATTGCAGGCCAGTGCATCAACTTCATGCCGCGCGGCACGCCCAAAATCATGTTTCGCAGCACGCACATTGCCTTGGGTGTTGTGCTGGCCCTCTTTTGGATGTACCGAATTTACTGGCGAGCATTTCGGGGCGTGAAGTTGCCATCCGTCAACACCGGTTGGATCGAGCGACTCAGCCATGGCTACCACCATGGTCTGTATGTGCTGATCGGCTTGCTCGTGCTTTCTGGCGTGGCTGCCGTGTGGATTCGTGGAGACAATTTGTTTGAATTGTTCATCGTCCCCGCCTTTGATCCAGGCAACAAAGAATTGCGCCGCAATGCCGTGCAACTGCATGAATGGCTGGCCAATGGCTTGCTCGCCGCGGCGGGGTTGCACATGCTGGCCGCTTGTTGGCATCACTGGAAACTCAAAGATGGCTTATTGAGCCGCATGTGGCCAAATAGGCAAAATCTACACAGCACAGAGCTGCAATAATTCTCCGCTGTCACCAAGCTTTCATGACCCGGCGTCATCCTTGGACTTGCAGCAATTCGCTGTTTATCTGATGGAGCTTCTATGACGAACGAACACACCCTTGTTCCTGAAAACCATGTTGATGAAGAATTGCTGAGCGAACATTTTGAAGACGAAGAGATGGAGACCTTGGCTGACTACCACCGCATGGCGTCTTTGCACTACGCGCAAGCCGCCAAACACCATAGCTTGGCTGCAGATGCCGATGACCATGGCCACGATGAGTCGCGCAACTCCCATGCATTTTTGGCTTATCGTCACCAATTGGTGGCCAATCAGTATGCCGAAATCGCTGTGATTGAAAGTGATGATTTGGGTGAAGAAGTGGAAGTTTCTGTTGAAACAGAGCACGCGGCTTGATGAATTTTTCAGGCTGATATCGACTGTCTGCGGGAAGATCCTTGAGGGGTCTTCCCGTTTTTTATATTGACCAACAGGTTGTTTAAAATTGAACCGATTGATTGCTGGTGCGCTGACCTATTTATTGTTCTTTAGCCTGTTGCTGTTCTTTCCGCTTTTGCCGCTGCTGGCCGCCTTGGCCTTTTGGCGCATTCGATTTCTGCGCGACTATCCACAGACCCTCAAACACATATGGCGCCACATGCAGGCCATGCGTGAAGGACCTGCGATTCATTATTTTTCAGATGTGATGGGTCGTGTCAGCCAAGTGCCGCAGGCCATGGGCGGCAGTTGCGTTCAGTGCGGCAATTGCTGCATGAACAAGCGGTGCATGTTTTTGCAGCCGATTGAAGATGGCCGCTTTCAGTGCGGCATTTACCATTCGCCTCTTCGCCGCTTCTCCAATTGCGGCTCATTCCCGCTCAACGCCTATGACATTGAGCGGTATGAATGCCCCAGCTATTTTGTGATTCAGGTGCTGCCCGCAGCACCTGAATCTAAAGCGATGCGCCGTTAGGCGAAGCTTCTTCCCAGGGTCGAAGCAGCCACTGTGACTGTTTTGCCCACGCTGGCTTTGTAGGTCTTGGATTTCACGGTGTCCATGAACACATATTCACCCTTGATATCGGTGTTGGTCACGGTCATCAGCAAGTAACCGCGACGGTTCAAGTCCGAGTAATTGACATCGTCGATCAAGCCCAAACCTGTACCCAATGCGCCTTGGGCTGCAGGATTTCCGCTGCCATCGACATACGGGCCCAATGAGCCTAAACCAACACTTTCAAAACCCGGTGCTGTGACCGAGGTGGTGGCAAACTCGACGCCGATGGTGGCTGTACCGTCCAGGGATTTGAGATTGTTGCACCAAGCGTTATGCGAGTCGCCTGACAATACGACCAATTTCTTACCCGTAGCCCTGATGGTTTGCAACAAGGTTTCGCGTTGGATCGGATAGCCGTCCCATGCGTCCATGTTGTAAGGCAAACGGGGTTGTGCCAGCAAACCTTGTTGGGTCGGGGTCAGTGCGGAGGGTGCTGCTGCATTCACTGCTTTGGCGGTCAAGAAATCATTCAATGCTGTGCCGAATGCCGTCGCGCTCACCGCTTGGGACTGCAACACCGTAGCGGGAAACCACATCTTGGCCATGATGTCTTGGTTGCCCACAATTTGCCAAGTGGCGGTGGACTTGCCAATGTTGGTGGTCAACCAGGTGAACTGCGCATCGCTCACCATCTTGTTGGCGGCATCGGGGTACACGCCATTGACGAGTGTCAGGCCCGTCACATAGTCGGCATAGGTATAGGGCTGAACCTTGGCGTCGGTGGGGTCGCCGTAGTAGCCATACTTTTGTTTGGTCCGACCTTCAATGCGGGTGTCCAGCATATGCAGGCTGAACAAGGTGCCGAAATCGAAATTACGGTAAATCTTCAACAGGTTGGCGGCATCTGGTGTGCGAATTGGCATCCACTCGTGGTACACGCGGGCCGCGGTGTTTTTACGGTCGACCCAGGCACCTTGGGTGGCAGGGTCGTGGTTTTGCGCGCCGTCCATATAGGCGTTGTTGGCAAACTCATGATCGTCCCAAATGGTGATCCAAGGCATCTTGGCATGCAAGGCTTGCAACGATGCGTCAGACCGGTATTTGGCGTAGCGGGTGCGGTAGTCGCTCAATGACACGATGTCATTGGCTGGGCTGGTAACGCGGTCTAACTTGACCGCATCGGTATTGCCAAATTTGCTGGCATCGGCACCATATTCGTAAATGTAGTCACCCAAATGCAAGGCGTATTCAGCACCCGAAGTGGCTGCTGCGTCATAGCTGTTGAAGAAACCTTCTGAATAAAGCGTGCACGAGAACACCGCAAACTTCACCGATGCCACCGTGGCTGTGGGCAAAGTGCGTGTGGTGCCCACGCTGGAAACAGAACCTGTACTGTCCAGGAATCGGAAGAAATACGTGTTGCCTGCGCTCAAGCCTGTGGCGTCGACCTTGGCGGTAAAGCCAGCGCTTGCCAAGGCCGTGACAGAGCCTGTGTTGATCATGCTGGTGAAGTTAGCATCCTTGGCAATTTGCCATTGCAAAGAGACGTCGTAGTTTTGATCTTTGACTTTGGCATGGGTCCACAAAATGACCCGATCGGTGAGGGGGTCGCCGCTGGCGACGCCGTACAAAAATTCTGCTGGGTCGGTTGCGCTTGAACCGCAAGAGGCCAGGGCTACGGCCCCAGCTGAACCCGCGGTGGTGGCCAGAAAACGACGGCGAGATTTAAACAATGACATGGACAGTTCCTCAAATGGATGTTTCATAAAGTGTTATTTAGCGCGGAGAAACTCACCGACTTCCAACAAAACCATTTCGTTGTCATCGGCTTTGTTGGGTAGGCGGCTGCTGGAAAAAGGCAGGTTGTTGTCGTTGCCCACCACGATGTGGGTCGCGTCGACCACATCGACGTTTTCAATCGTGAAGAACGGGAAAGTCAACACTCCGTTGTCCAAGGGCTTGCGCGCCAACTTGTGCGGGTCGGCAATGTTCATCAAGTCGACGTAGCCGATCTTGCGCACCGGACCGCCCACATTGCTTTCGGTCATTTCAATTTTGTACACGCGTTTGAATTTCGCCAAATCGTGAAAGCAATCTGTGCGCTGCTGACCTGCAGGGCATGCGTTGGCGGCAGTGCCTTCACCGTTGTCGCGTTCAATGATCAAGCCCGTGGTCTCGTTGATCATGTTGAAGTCACCAATCGCATGGTGATTGGCTTCCAGCATGTATTTCCAATGACGGCCGGTCCATTTTTCAGAGGCAATGTCAAACTCCAAGACGCGCAGGTATTGCTTACCGTCCGCGTTTTCAAAGGACTTGGCTGCTTCATTCCAGACGGGTCCTTCCAGCAGGGGGTACAGCTTGCGGCCATCTTTGGAAGACGCCATGCCCTCAAAACCTTTGGAGCGGCGGATTTCAAATTTGGTCAGATCGGCTGGAAAACCCGGTGTCGTCACCGCAGGGTGGTCCGGCGAACGCACGACTTTGCCGTCGACCAAGGTTTCAAACACGGCCAAGACTTTGCCTTTCAGGTCGGCTTTGATCAGGTAAGGGCCAAACTCGTCACCGATCCACAGGTGCTGGCCCACAACTTGAAAACTCTCTGTGTCAAAGTCTGAGCCCGTCAAATAGCGTTGGGTTGTGCCTTCGTGCACGATTCTGAAAGGTACTTTCTTGTCCGGGTCATGCAAGAACGTGGTAGCCAAGCGCGTGAACTGACCTGTTTTGAAGTCAATCGTGTAGTGATTCAAATACAGCATGAAGTCGGGTGAGTTGGCTTTGGAGCCTGCACCGTTGTCGGTCAGGACCCAAAAAGAGCCGTCGCTCATGCGTTGAATACCCGAGTGTCCCTGCAGCGGTTGGCCATCAAAAGGCAGAAACACGCCGGTGGGGCGGCCTGCAGACAAGCCTTCAACACTGGCTAATTTTTCGATGCGCTGACCGGTGGTGAATTTGCCGCTCGCCTTCAAGTCGGCAGGCGCGTCGTGTGGCGCGGCCAAATAAGAAGCCGCGGGCAACAGGGCGTGGCCCGCTAAAGTTGCGGGAAAGACGCTTTGCGCTTGAGCTACGCTGACAGCCAAGGCCAGGCTCAGCAAGCTGGCACTGATGCGAATGGAATGGGACACAGAAAATCCTTTTGTGGAATCTACAAAAGACCACCATGGCTTTTGCTTGCAGTCATTCTTCATCCCTTTAATGACAAAGCGATGGAAGAAAAATGTCAGTTTTAAGTTGGATTTAATGAAATTTTCACAATGAGCTGATAAGTTCAAACTTCCACTTAAGAGCTGGCTGCCCTCAGACTGTCTCCTTCATCGCATGTTGTTTTCAAATCGCCTTTTGACCCTGGCTGTGATGGCCTGGGTGCTTTGTTTTTTGCCTGCTTGTTCGGTGCGTCACCACTTATTGCAGCAGGCCGCCGACGAAATATCGCAACAATCAGTTGAAGAAGAAGACATTGGCTTGGCCCGCGAAGCCAGCGCGTTCTACCTCAAAGTCGCTGAGGGTTTGTTGCGGGCCTTGCCGCAACATGTGCCGTTGGCCCAATCTGTGACCAGTGGCTTGACGCAGTATGCCTATGCCTTTTTGTCGACCGAGGCGGACCGCGTGGAATCGAAAAGCCTGCAACAAGCGCAGGCCTTGCGTGAACGCGCGGCACGCATGTTTGAGCGAGCCAAGACCCAAGGCCTTCGCACCTTGACGATTCAGGACCCTGATTTACTCAAGCCAATGGATCCGTCCTTGAGCGCCAAACAAAGACCCCTCAAGCCAGAGACCGTGGGCTTGGCGTATTGGACAGCGGCGGCTTGGGGTGGGCAGATTTCCCTGTCGACCGACTCGCCCGAAGTGGTGGCTGATTTGCCTTTGGCGGCATCCCTGGCGAACAAGGCCTGGAAGGTAGACCCGCGTTATGGCGATGGCGCTTTGGCCAGTTTGATGGGCACTTTGGAATTGGCGCGTCCTGGCGGTTCACGCCCCCGCGCATTGCAATATTTTGATCAAGCGATGCAAGTCAGTCAGGGCCAAAACCCTGGCGTCTGGGTTGCGAAGGCCGAGGGCTGGGCGGTAGACCAGCAAGATCGACCTTCCTTTGAAGCCTGGTTGGTCAAAGCCATCGAGGTGTCCGCGGGCAAGCGCGACCTGTCCAGTCAAATCATGCGCGAACGCGCCCAATGGCTGTTAAGCCAAGCCGACAATATTTTTTAAGGATCAAGTTATGTGGATGAATGCCAGCGTGAAACGCAGGGTGGTGGTGGTGTGTGCCTTGGCTTGCAGTTTGCTGCAACCCTTGGCATGGGGCTCAGAAAAGCAATTGCGCATTGGCAGTTTGGTGCCCAAAAATTCTGTCTATCACCGCCAGTTGATGGAGTTGGGTGAGGTGTGGAAAAAGGGCCAGGATGGGGCACCTAAGTTTGGTGTGTACACCGATGGCAGCCAGGGCGGCGAGGCCGAGATGACCCGGCGCATGCGCATTGGTCAACTTCAGGGCGCTTTGTTGTCGGTGGTGGGCTTGCGTGAAATTGAGCCCAGCGTGGCCGCTTTGCAGGCCATGCCCTTGTTGTTCAAGACCTGGGAGGAGGTGGACTATGTGCGCGAGAAGATGCGCCCCGCCATGGAAAAAAAGTTTGCTGACAAAGGCTTCGTGGTCTTGTCGTGGGGCGATGCCGGCTGGGTGCGATTCTTCTCCAAAGAACCGGCAGCGCGACCTGATGACTACAAGAAGATGAAATTTTTTGCCTGGGGGGCCGAGGCCGACCAGCAAGCCATCATGAAGAGTCTGGGTTACACGCCTGTGCCCTTAGAGCCGACCGACATCTTGCCCGCGATTCAAACCGGCATGATCACGGTGGTGCCGTCCACGCCGTACTTTGCCCTGGCCACACAAATCTACAACACGGCGCCCTACATGCTGGAGATCAACTGGGCGCCGATTGTGGGCGCTTTGGTGGTGACGCAAAAGACTTGGGCTGAAATGCCACCTGAGCTGCAAGCGGCCATGCGTGCCGCCAGCGAAAAGGCTGGCGTGGTGATACGCGCACAAGCGCGCAAAGAGGTGGATGAAGCGGTAGATGCGATGAAAAAGAGGGGCCTGAAAGTCACAACCCCGACGCCTGCGCAAATGCAGGAATGGAATGCCCTTGCAGAAAGTTTGTACCCGCGCATACGCGGCACCATGGTGCCAGCTGATACCTTTGACGAGGTGATGCTGCATTTGAAAGCCTACCGC
This sequence comes from Comamonadaceae bacterium, assembly GCA_947452785.1. GTDB lineage: Bacteria > Pseudomonadota > Gammaproteobacteria > Burkholderiales > Burkholderiaceae_C > Limnohabitans_A. The sequence goes on from CANGDZ010000052.1 coordinate 8,927, forward strand.
GCCGGACGTGCCAAATGAGTGTTGCCTGGGCGCCAGTGCTGCGCAAACTGATGGCCATGGATGGTGTTTTGGCGGGACTCGCCTTGGTGGGCATGGCACTCATTCCAATGGTCGAGATGGTGCTGCGGCCCTTGCACGGCCAAGGAATTGATAACGCATCCGTCTTGGTGCAACACCTGGGCTTGTTGGTGGCCATGATGGGGGCGGTTTCGGCGCAGCGGCATGGCCATTTGTCCAGTCTGACGCTGGCCATACAAAGCCAGCCCAGCGTACAGATGGGGCTGCGTGCATTCAGCCAGATGGGTGGCGCATTTTTATCGGGCATGCTGTGCGCCGCCAGTTGGACATTGGTGGCCAGTGAAATGGATGCTGCGCCTGCTTTGGCTTACGGTTTGCCGTTGTGGTGGGTGCAAGCTTTTCTGCCCTTGGGTTTTGGTATCTTGGCGATCAAGATGGGCTGGCAAAGCGGGCCGACATCGCATTGGCGTGCGCTGGCGGCAGTGGCTTGGCCTTTGCTGGGCGGCTGGCTGGCATGGACGCTGGATTTACAGGAGATTCCCTTGGCTGCGGGCGGCTTGCTGCTCTTGGCCTTGCTGTTGACCGGCACGCCTATTTTTGCGGTGTTGGGTGGTTTGGGGCTTTTGCTGTTGGGGCATGAAGGTTTGCCTTTGGCCTCGCTGGCACTGTCGCATTACCAAATCACGGTGAATCCCTCTTTGCCCGCACTGCCTTTGTTTACGCTGGCCGGTTTGGTCTTGGCCAAGACGCAAGCCTCACAGCGCTTGAGCCGCGTCTTTGTGTCGGTGCTGGGTGATGGTCCTGTGGGCACGGTTTTGGCTGTGGCCTTGTTGTGCTCTTGTTTCACAGCCTTGACGGGCGGCAGTGGTGTGACCATTTTGGCCTTGGGCGGCTTGCTGCTGCCGTTACTCAAGACGGTGGGTTACCCCGAAAACAAGGGCATGGGTTTGGTGACCAGCGCCAGTGCCTTGGGCGTATTGTTGGCGCCTTCCGTGCCCTTGATCATGTTTGCCATCATTGCGCGGGTCCCCATCAATAGCATGTTCTTGGCGGGCATTGTTCCTGCCGTGGTGATGATTATTTTCTTGGTTATTTTGGGTGGATTTTTACCTCAAAGCCAAGGTCACACGCCACGCGTCGCCGCCTCGCCTGAGTCACGCCGAGCCCACTTTGGGCTAGCCGCATGGCAAGCCAAATGGGAGTTGTTGGCGCCCTTGGTGGCCGTGGGTTCCTTGGTCAGTGGCCTGACCACGCCCACCGAAAGCGCCGCGTTAACGGCCGTGTATGCCGTGGCCACCCAAGTGTTGGCGCACAAGGAGATGAGTTGGCAACAGTTTTGCGACTGCGTGAACCAAACCACGCAACTCATTGGCGGCGTCATGCTCATCATGGGCATGGCTTTAGGTCTGACCAACTACCTGATTGATGCCGGGGTGCCTGATCTGGCCATTGATTGGGTGCAAGGCATGACGCAAAACAAATATGTGTTCTTGTTGGCCTTGAACGTGTTTTTGTTTTTTGCTGGCGCCTTGATGGAAATCTATGCCGCCATTGTGGTGCTGGTGCCTTTGCTCTTGCCTTTGGCCGTTAGCTATGGCATTGACCCGATTCACTTTGGCATTATTTTCTTGGCCAATTTAGAGATGGGATTTTTGTGCCCCCCTGCGGGCATGAACATCTACTTTGCCAGTGCCGTGTTTAAAAAGCCCTTGCGTGAAGTGGTGGTCTCAGTAGCGCCAGCCGTGGTGGCCATTTTTCTGGGGACCTTGGTGATTTCTTGGCTGCCAATACTGGTGATGGGTTTGCCCAACTATGTGACTGGAGCGCATTGAAATGAATTCAGCGTCTCTTCAGTTAACGGTGGTCATTCCGACTTTCAATGAGGTGAGCAATGTCAGCGTCATGATCGATCGCTTGACCCATACCTTGCAAGGTATTGAGTGGGAAATCATATTTGTAGATGATGATTCGCAAGACGGAACTTTTCAAAAATTGCAAACCATCGCTGCCTGCAACTCCCGTGTGCGGATGCTCAGGCGGGTAGGGCGAAGAGGCTTGTCCAGTGCGTGTATTGAAGGCCTGCTGGCGTCAGCCGCTCCCTACTTGGCGGTGATGGACGCCGACTTGCAACATGACGAAAACTGTTTGCCCGCCATGTTTCAGGCTGTGCATGCGGAAGGATTTGATATGGCTGTTGGATCACGCTATGTCGAAGGTGGTAGCACGGGAGACTGGAACCAGCAACGGGTCAGCGTCAGCAAGTGGGCCACCTTGCTGAGTCAAAAAATCCTAAAGATCCAATTGCAAGACCCGATGAGTGGATTTTTCATGATGCGACGAGCCGTGTTGGAAGACGCGGTGTACCGCTTGTCCAGATTGGGCTTCAAGATTTTGGTGGATTTGGTGGTGTCATCGCCTAAGCCTTTGCGCATCAAAGAAATTCCATTTCACTTTGGCTTGCGTGTGGCCGGCGAAAGCAAATTGGACACCCGTGTGGCTTGGGACTATTTGATGTTGCTGGCCGATAAAACGATCGGTCGGTATATCCCTGCCAAGTTGATTTCTTTTGCCAGCGTGGGGGCTATGGGTGTGGGCGTGCACCTGACGGTCTTGGGCATGGGCAAGACGTTTTTTGCTCTGCCCTTTATGTATGCCCAAGGGGCAGCAGTGCTGATTTCCATGGTCTTTAATTTCTATTTGAACAATCTGCTCACCTACCGAGACCAGCAATTGCAAGGCCGCGCTTGGGTTTGGGGCTTACTCAAGTTCATGTTGGCCTGCAGTTTGGGCGGTGCCGCCAATGTGGGCGTGGCCAATTACCTGTATGGCAATGACGGCTTGTGGGTCTTGTCGGGCTTGATGGGAATTTTGGTGGGACTGATTTGGAACTTTGGGGTCACGTCCATCTTGGTTTGGCCCCAACGTTCCGCTCATTGAGTTGTGATCATGAAGCTGCAATTGAATTTCAATCAAGCTTCAATCTGGCGTGCTTTGGGCGCAGGCGCGCTGTTGCATGTGCTCTTGGCGATGTCTGTGGGCTTGTCACCCGATGAGGCACATTACGCTTTGTACGCCTGGCATTTGGATTGGAGTTATTACGATCACCCGCCCCTGGTGGGTTGGTTGCAATGGCCTTTTGTGTGGGCTGGAGGCGCTGATGTGTGGCTGCGCATTTGCCCCATGCTGGCTTGGGTCGGGACGGGCTTGGGACTCGTGGTTTTATCGGATGCGCTTTACCCTGCGCTGCGGCGCTTACAGTGTTGGGGCATGCGCATTGATCTGCTGTTGTTTGTACTCAGCCCCTTACCGCATTTGTTGGGCTTTGCCTGGGTGCCCGATACCTTGTTGATGCTGTTGATCGTCTGGGTCATGGTGTTGACTTGGCAATTATGCCAACCAGAAAATTTGCATTCTCGGACTTATTGGATGCTACTGGGACTGGCCTTGGGTCTGGCGGGTCTCTCCAAATACACCGCCATTTTGCTCGCCTTGAGTGCGGCCTTGTGTCTGTTTCATGCCCATGGGTTCAAGTGGTTGCGGCCATCCGGCGCGGGTTTGGCCGTGCTGATTGCTCTGGTTTGTGTGGTGCCCGTGGTGGTTTGGAACGCGCAGCATGACTGGGCGTCGTTCACTTACCAACTGAAACATGCCAAAGGGTCAAGCTCTTGGTCGGCACTCAAAGCTCTGGCCTACAGCGCCACGTTGTGGTTGGCATTGGGGTTGCTCTTGCCCATCGCCCTGATCGGTGGCTGGCGCCGCTCGCTTAGTGTGAGTGCGCCGCGGCTTATTTCTGCCCATCAGCTGAGTTTGTATTTTGGTTTGCCTGGCTTGCTGTTGTTTGTTTTTTTATCGGGCAAAGGCAGCACCTTGCCCCATTGGAGTACCCCATTTGGCGTTGCCTTGATTCCGCTGGCGGCATGGGGTCTGAGTCGCATGTGGGTTTCGCAGGCGCGGGTTCAACGCTTTGTCCTTAGTGTGCAACTCATCTTGTTGATGGCGTTTTTAGGCGCACTGGGGGTCGGCGGCGTATCGCCCGAGCGCGACGCACAACGCAATTCTTTACCTGGGCAAAAAGAGGTGGCTGCCGTGAAAAATCCGTTTGCGGATTTGTTCGGATGGGAGTCTGCCGCCCAGCGTGCGGCGCAGTTGGCACAGCAGCACGGTGCCACCACATTGGGCGTCATGAATTGGACACTGGCCAGTCGAGTGGCTTGGTACGCCCGTCCATGGCCAGTGAAGGTGATCTATTCCCACCAAGATCAATTCGATCGGTGGTTTGGCACCGTTCAACCTCAAGATCGCGTGCTGTGGGTGGACTGGTCTGTAATGAGTTTCCCCCCGCCCTTGGGTCCGCAAGAATTTAAAACATGTGAGTATCTTGAGCCCTTGCCGGTCGTGGTCTGGGGGCGTCAAATTTCTCATTTCAATTACTCAATCTGCACAGGATGGAAGTCATGAAATTAAACAAATTGACGCGTTGCGACAAAGCCGTGACGTGCCTTTTGCTGATGGTCATGGCGGTGCAAATGGCTGTTCCCCAATTCGTGATTTTTTTCCAAACTTTGAACCACTTATTTTCTTTTGTTGAAGCGCAAGTTTGGATCAACATCACCATGTTGGGAGACACCTTGGTTCTGTTGTGCCTGATGTCTCCTCTCTTGGCGTACAGACCCCAATGGGTCTATGGCTTGATCGCGGCCATTCCATTGGGGGGATTGCTGTCAAGTGTTTTGAAAAAAATGTTCAATGCCCCTCGGCCGGGCGATTTGTTGGCGTCGTCTGACTATCATGCATTGTCCGATGTGCTGACGGGGCACAGCTTTCCCTCCGGGCACAGTATTACGGCATTCGCCATGGCCTCGGTGGTGCTGGCTTGCCTGAGAAATGAAGAGAAAAATGCTGCACATATTTGGATTAAAGCGATGGTGCTGTCCGTCGCGCTCTTAATTGGCTGCTCGCGAGTGGCTTTAGGGGTTCATTGGCCCATTGATGTTCTGGCTGGGGCTTGTGTGGGTTGGATTGCGGGACTCAGCGGATACATGCTGACCCATTCATTTCCGCAATTTTGGCAGCGTACCAAGGTTAAATGGACTGTGATTTTTTCATTGCTCAGCGTCGCCCTCTTTTTGCTCACAAGGACTCAGGCGAAGCCGTTTGGCGAAGTTGTAATCTATCTCAGTGTGATGGCCGTGGCCATTTCTTTGTGGGTCTTGGTTTCTGCGGTCATCAAAAAAGAGGCGACAGCCACGCCATTTCTGTCCACTGATTAATAGAGGTTCAAAGTTGATGGCCTTTCTCGGGAGTGGTCAATGTCATCAGACTTAAACAAGGCCCATTCAAAATTCGCGCATGGCGGGGCAAGGCGCTGACCAACTGACATCGAGTTGCTGGTTGCTCATGGTGGTTCGAATCCATCTCTCGTCGCCAGCATAAAAAAACCTGCCAACTCGCGTTGGCAGGTCAGAATGGGTAAGTCGCAAAGACTTAATTCATGGATTGCTTGGACATTTCAAGCAAGACCAGTTTGGTCTCATCACTCAGGCGTTCAATCCAGGCTAAAAATGCGTTGTAAATCACGACGCAAATCAAAGCTGCGCCAATACCGATGGCCGTGGACAGAAGTGCCGTGCCAATGCCTGCACTGACACCCTGAGGATCTGAGATGCCAGACTTGGCCAAAGCCGTGAAGGTGTCAAAAATCCCCAAAATAGTGCCCAGCAGTCCCAGCAAAGGGGCCGCCGTCACGATGGTGTCCAACATCCAAAGCCTCTGATTGAGCTTATGTTGCACCCGTATATAGGCTTGCTCGGCTGCATCGTCAGCAACTTTTTGTGATGCCGAGTGTTGCAAGCCATGTGCAAAGGCTGCAACCACCATGGCCCCCACATCCCCCGACTTGAAGTCGGGGAGTGGACTGCGGACATGCAAGGCTTGCAGCAGGCTTTGGATCTGGCGATTGACGTGCGTGTAAAAAATACTGCGCTCAATGCTCAAAAACAAAGCCAATGCCAGCGCCAAGTAAAGCAAGTACAAAGACGCGTCGTGCAAAAAAAGCATCATGCCGTTAACCTTAGAAGTCGGAACGCAGGGTCACGCTGACAAAACGTGGTGCACCAATGTAGTAGGACGGGTTGGAGCCGGCCACCGAGCCCAAAGGCAAAGCCCGGGCGGTAAATTGCGAGCCGCTGGGTGAATTGATGCGTTGGTATTCGGTGTTGGTCAGATTGTCGATGTTCAAACGCACTTCAGGTGCTTTAAAGAAGTTAGAACTAGGCAACTTGTACCCCGCAACCAAATTAAACAAGGTGTAGCTGTTCATTTGCTGGTCGTTGACCAGTGTCGAGAATGCAGAGCCTGTGTATTTGGCGGTCAATTGACCAAACCATGGACCCTCTTTGTAGCTGACTGCCATGGCCGCCATCCACTTGGGGGTATCGGGCATGCTCTTGCCTGCGGTCGATTCGGTCAAAGTGGAAGACAGCTTCAGGTCTTGCTTCATCAAGCTTTCGGTGTAGCTCACAGAGCCATACAAATTGAAGTTCTTATTCAGCTTTTGCGCAGCTTCCAACTCGACACCTTTCATGGTGACATCACCGACGTTGTAGTCGATGCTCAAGTTGGTGGCCGCGTCATAGGCTTGCGCAATGCGGTTCTTGTAGTTGACCATGAACACCGAACCTGACATGGTGGTGGTGTCGGTTTGCATGCGGTAGCCCAAGTCCATATTGGTCGAGGTTTCGATGCCGACTGCGGGGTTGCGCAAGGTCGCGCCTGTCAAGACGCCGTTAACGACGGTGCCGCCTTGGAGCAAGTTTTGGAAACTGAAATTACCGGGTGCCTTGAAGTTTTCTGCCACGTTGAAGAACACCGATTTTTCGGTATCTAGGTTGTACTTCAGGCCTGCGCTGGGCAAAAATTTGCTGTAGCTGCGTTTAATTTGATAGTCAGCATCAGAGCGGCCAGTGGAGGAGGTCGATTGCGCGTTGGCGTAGTTGGTGAAGTCGCGGTCAATGGTTGAGTTGCGACCACCGATTTGCAGCATCAACTTGTCGTTCATCAATGCAATCGAGTCTTGGGCGTACAGGGAGCTACCAGTGCTGATGGTTTTCCAGTCGCGGGCTTGGAATGCCTGCCCATCGGGACGCTGCAAGAACAGGGCTGAATTGTCCAGCCAGGTGTTAGATGAATTGCCGTTGTTGTCAAAGGCGACGCGAGGACCCGTTTGACGGTGTTCTGCACGCTCAAACCAATAGCCGGTATTGATGGTGTGATTGTCGACACGGTAATTGGCTTTAACGGTCACGCCAGGGCGGTGGGTTTCGGTCACACTGCTGCCGTAGGCCAGCACTTTGTCCAAGGTGTCGCCATCGCCGTTGAGGTCTTTCAAACGCGTGACATTGGTGCCCGTTCCACCTTCGGTCAACAGTTGAATTTGACCGCCGCCCGTGCCATAGCCGTACCAGTAGTAAGGCTCGGCGCTCACGGTCAGGTCTTTGTTGACTTTGAATTCGGCCTTGCTGGTCAGCAGGTAATTGCGGAAGGGGTTGACGTTGAATTTATAGTAACCATCAGTCGGCGAGACTTCGGTTTGCGCAGTACCGGCGACCGCAGCCAAATGTTGTGGCGCGACGGTACTGAAGTCAAAATTGCGGCCGTATTGGGCAATTTGGGGGTTGGTCAAGGCACGAATATTGTTGTTCAATGCTTTGTTGTAAAGCATGCTCGCGCTCAAGAACACATCGGCGTTGGGGCGAACTTCAACGCCCATGTCGATGTGATCGCGGTCAGCACCACCTGCGCCTTTGAATTTATCGGCCGTGGCCTTAGAGTAGGAGATGAAAGCCTTTAAATCGCTGGGACCGACTTTGCCGGTGTCCACACGAACAAATGAGCGGCGGAAGTTGAGTTGCCCCATTGATTGAGCAACACGCACACCAAAGGTGTCTTTGGGCGCACAAGTCACCATGCCAATATTGCCGCCAGTAGCGCCCACGTGAGGGGCATCAGTGTCTGTTGAACCTTGTGTGACAAACACTTCGCACAAGTTTTCAGTGTCCGTGTATTCCTGAGGGTAGACCGAAAAACTACCTGAATCGTTCACTGGCGCGCCATTGATGGTCATGCCCAGTTGATCGCCAGCGAATCCACGCATGCGAATGCCACCACCAAACAAGCCCGTGGCGTCTTGGCTGAAGGTGTTGACGCCGGGTAAGAGGTCGATGACCTGGAATGCGTTTGCGGTGGGATTGAGCTTTTCCAAGTACTGGCGATTGACCGAGCTGCGTGCTTTAGGTGTTTCTTCTTGGCTGATCAAACCCGAGTCCGTGCCGCCAGGTTGACCTTCGACATTGATCCGACCCACGTCGGTGGCTTGTTGCGCCATCAACAGAGGCGCGCTGCAGGCCATGCTGACCAAGAGAGCTAGGCGGTGGGGTTTAAAGCGTTTCATAGGATTCCTCAAAATGAAGTGGAGTTGCGAATAAAAAATCAATTGACCGGAACAAAGTCCAGCGTGACCGTGAATTTGTGTTGCGCCTGGCCAGGCCAACTGCCTTCAGGCCAAGAGGCATAAGGGGTTCGGCGTACGGTCGACAGGGCGGCGTTGTCCAAGATGATGGAGTTGCTGCTGTCTTCAATGCCGGCATCGCTCAGCGTGCCATTGCGGTTTAAAACAAACCACACTACCGCCTTGCCCGAGGGCCTTTGCAGACTGGCTTCACGCCCAGTGGGATAACGTTTGTTGGCGTTCAGTTGCGCACGCACCGTGGCAACATAGCCACTTTCAATCGATGCACTCGATGGCGCTGGCGGGGGCTTGATGGGCTCGGCTATGGGAGCGGGTGACACCGGCAACGCAACCGCAGGCTGGGCCAGTTTGGGGGCCTCTGATTTGACGGGCTCAGCCGTTGCCGCAGTCGCGGTTGGACTGGTGGCCGTTACTGAGGGCTTGGCCTCAGGCGTGGACGTGGGTTTTGAAGTCAGCTTTTCGGGCGGCGTCGTGTTCAACTTGGGCTGTGGCATTGGCGGTGCCAAAGCCGCAACTGTGGGGGTACGCTCGGGCATGACAAGACTCAGCTCCATTGGCTCTTGCAACGCGCCATGCGGTGCGACAGCCAAGGATTGCGTCAAGAGCCAAATCACAGCAACCACAGCCAGCGAAACGCTGCTGGATACGTTGTGCCTTTGGGCATTCAGGCGCTCGATCCACATGCTCAGATCCGATTGCGCGCGGCCAAGGCCACTTTACCTACACCGGCTGCCTTGATGGCGTCCATCACGTCGACCAAGGTTTGAACTTCGGCACCTTTGTCACTGTTCACTACGACGGCAATGTGTTCAGACTGTGCAGCCTTGGCTTTGATGGTGTTGACCACGCGTTCCAGTTCGACATCTTGCCCATCAACCTGGATTGAACCTTCGCGGCCTAAGGTGACCATGACTTGCTTGTCAGGCGTGATCAGAGTTTGTGTTTGTGATGAATTGGGTTGTTGTGTTTTGATGCCTAAAGCAGGAATTACATTCACGCTGACCAAGACAAAAAAGACAAGCAAGAACATCATCACGTCGATCATGGGAATGATCTCAATGCGTGCTTTTTTTCGAGGATTTTTTTGCCAATGTCGCATGCTGAGCCGTAGGTTGGTTAAGCATCGAATTTAGGCTCAGGTCATTACATTTTTATGATACTTTTATTAAACTTAGTAAAATTAAAGATGGGAGATTTCTTAGAAGCGTTTTTGAATACGGTCGGTTGCCGCGGGTTCGATGCCCGGGTGTTGCGACAAATACTGCGCCAAAGCATCCACGTCCAAGTCGGCAACCAGACTCTCCGTGCCTTGATTGAATACGGTATATCCGTCACCGCCTGTGGACAGAAAGCTGTTCATGGTGATGCGGTAGAGTTGATTCAGTTGCAAGGCCGCGTCTTTGATGACAATAGGGTTCACCCGTTGACCGGGTGCTTGTTTCAGGTCGACGCTGTACCGCAATTGTGCAGAGGGAAATAAGACCTTGGGCTTGCTTGCATTCAAGAATTGCTGCTCCAACAATTCTTTGACTTGATGACCAGTGAAACTTTTCACCACCAAGGTGTTGCCAAAGGGCTGGACACTGAAAATTTGCCCATAACTCACCGGGCCACCGCCTGCCGGCATGAGTAAATCAGCGCGAACGCCTCCAGGGTTCATCAAGGCGAAATCGGAGTTGCCTTTGTCCGGCGCGGCAGTCGCTGCCCATTGGGCATCGGCAATTAAATTACCCAAGGGGTTCTCGCCTGAGGGGACTAATGCCCGGGTGATGGATTTTGGCAAGTGGCTCACAACCCGCATGGCTTGGGCTGACGATGCGTGCTTGTAGGAGGCCACAATTTTTTCAACCACTGGAAGCGCTGTGTACTGAGGCAACAGGGGCGTTGTTGGAACTCGCACTCCTGCACTGTTGGTGAAGGCTTCGCTTTGTATGATCAGGTTGCGGGCTGTTTTATGGACGACCTTGCGCTGCTGTGGATCTACCTGTAATTCAATGTGCGTCAAGAGCGTGCCGTATTGGCCAGCGCTGGTGAGTAGAAACGGTTTGGCTGGATTGAATTGACTGTAGTCGCAGGCGTACGCGCGGTGCGTATGGCCGGACACGACGACATCAAACGCAGGGTCGAGTTGATTCAGGATAGGAATGATGTCGCCCGTCAATCCTGGGCAAGTCGGGTCGTTGGGGCCACCTTGCACCGTCCCCCCTTCGTGAATGACCAGCACCAAGGCCGAGACACCTTGTGCTTTAAGGAAGGGCACCAGCGCGTTGGCCGTTTCCGCTTCGGACTCAAAGCGAACCCCTTTGACGCCAGCGGGGGTGACAATTTGTGGCGTGCCTTTTAGCGTCATGCCGATGAAGCCGACTTTGACTTCTTGATCGTCTTGCTTGAAGACTTTGATCCCATAGGCCGGGAACAGGGTCTGACCATTTTCTTTTTTGACGTTGGCGGCCAAAAATTCAAATTTTGCTCCCGGGAACTGGGGGTTGATCAAACAGGGTTTGATGGGCGTGAACTGTGTGCATCCACCATAGCGCATACGTTCCAATTCAGATACGCCTTTGTCAAACTCGTGATTACCGACCGCATTGAAATCGATGCCAATGGCGTTCACCGCTTCGATGGTGGGTTCATCCAGAAACAAGGCAGAAACCAGAGGCGATGCCCCAATCATGTCGCCTGCCGAGACCACTGCGTGATGTGGGTTCTGAGCTTTAAGCTGTGCAATAGCCGATGCCATGTAGGCAATACCACCGGCTGGCACCAAGGTGGGCATTTGATTGAGGGTCTCACGCACACTCAATTGTGGGGGTTCTAAATTGCCATGCAAGTCGTTGAAGGCCAGCAAACTGATTTGGAAAGGTGCGGGCGGCGGTTTCTGGGCCATGGGCGCGCAAGAAATCACGCCGCAGGTGAGGGTAGCCAGGCTCGCCGCATGGCAGACGCTGAGAGCCCAGTGTTTGAAGGTGGCTGGCGTTTTCATATGGCTTTCTCGAACAAGGCTTGCCCCATTTGAATGCGGGCCCCGGTTTCAATGCCGCTGGCCAGTTGGAAGCCGGGTGGGATAAAAACCAAAATGGTGGAGCCATGCTGGAACCAACCCATCTCTTGACCTTTGGTCACCGGGAACGCGCAAGGAATTTCGTGAGGCCCGTTGTAATCCACATGAAACAAAAGATTGATCGCATGCAGCCGCAGACTGGCCACCAAAATCGCCGCCACCGGCACGATCACGATGGGTGTGCCGTCGGTCAAGCGCAAAGTGAGCACGGCGCGTTCGTTTTTGCAAAACAGGCGCTCCACGCGCTTGAGGGCAATGGGGTTAACGTTCCAGGTATCACCGGCAATGTGGGTCACGTGCTCCAGCACAGCATCCGCGGGCGCATGAAAGCGGTGGTACATGCTGGACGTTAGCCTGAGGGTGACGTAGCTGCCGTTTTTCAATGAATGCACCAACTCGCCGGTGCGCGGTGTAAATCCCATCAAGCTGCCCAAGCTGTAGGGGAAGCCCTTGGCTTGAAATACCTGTGTGCCTTCAATGGCGCCACAGGCTCCGACAATCGCATCACAAGGGCTTGACAAGATATTTTCGCGCGCATCAACGGTGCGTGATCCCGGTTTGAGCTCACGCGTGAAGCAGTCGTGCATGCTGTCGAATTGTGTTTTTTTAGCCTCACTCAAATCCAAGTCTGAAAACAGCTTCCAAATGCCAATCGAGGCATCACGGATCCAGGGATGTTTGATTTGGCTCCACCACCCGATGAACCTCGTCAGCGTGATGCGGGGGATGCGATTGGTGAGTAAAAAATTCAAGTCTTCTTGCGAAGTCAGTTGTTGAATGAGTTTTTTCATCTTGCTGTCACGATTTTTAAATAAAACAAAGACTTGATCCACTTCTGATTGACCATAAAGTGTCTGCCGAACTTGCTCTGACTTTGGGTGCTGTGGCACTCGCATTTCCGTTCGCCAAGCAACGATTGGCGTTGTCCTTGGCCAAGCACCCCTCGTTGACGGGGCATTCCCGCATGGCCAAGCGCGTCGGTTCTTGGCTGCCCGGCTATGCATTTGATGAGGCACGATTCTTTGACTGCGACGATGCGCCGCATGCCATCGCGCAAGAGCGTCGCAAAGCGTTTTATGTCCTCTCCGAAACCCTGCAAACTCGGCATGCCCAAAGTATTGCCTTGACGGCGCAAGCGCGTGAGGGCATTGCTGATTTGCAATTTACGGGCGCCTATCGTGTGCCTTTTCAGTTCAGCCCCTTGGTGCGACAACATTTGAAAGTTGGTGCATTTATACAGTCGGCTGATGGCGTTTGTGTGACAGATTTAGATGGCCAACGCTTGTACGACTTGACCGGCTCTTATGGCGTGAATGTGTTTGGTGCCGACTTTTACAAAGCCTGCATGCAAGAGGGCGCTGCACGTGTTCAAGCGGTGGGCGCCACCCTGGGGGCTTACCACCCCTGCGTGGCAGACAACGTGCGCAAACTCAAAGCCATTTCGGGGCTGGACGAGGTGTCCTTTCACATGTCTGGCACCGAGGCGGTGATGCAGGCCGTGCGTTTGGCGCGCTATCACACCGGGCGTAAAAATCTGGTGCGCTTTTGCGGCGCCTACCATGGCTGGTGGGAGGATGTGCAGCCCGGCCCTGGCAACCCGATGCCGCCGCGTGAAACCTACACCTTGCGCGACATGCATGAGCGCAGTCTGCAAGTGCTGCGTACGCGCAAAGACATCGCTTGTGTGCTCATCAACCCTTTGCAGGCCTTGCATTTGAACCAGGGTGCCCCGGGTGACTCCTCTTTGGTGGACAGCAGTCGCAAGGCCGCCTATGACCGCGAGGCTTATACCGCTTGGTTGAAACAACTGCGTGCGGTGTGCACCGAGCGCGGCATTGTTTTGATTTTTGATGAAGTGTTTTTGGGCTTTCGTTTGGCCAAAGGCGGGGCGCAGGCCTACTTTGGCGTGCAAGCCGACATGGTGACCTATGGCAAAACACTCGGCGGTGGTTACCCGGTAGGCGTGGTCTGTGGCCGGGCGAACTTGATGAAGCGTTACCGCGAAGAGCGGCCGGCCGATATTTGCTTTGCCCGCGGGACGTTCAACGCGCACCCGCATGTGATGGGGGCGATGTCGGTATTTTTAGAAAAAATCGAAACGCCGGAGTATGCTCAACTGTATGACGGATTGGATGCGCGCTGGGATGCCCGCCGAGCGCATTTCAATGCCACCATGGAGCAGCACAACTTGCCATTGCGTGCGGCCAATATGAGCAGCGTGTGGAGCTTGTATTACACCGAGCCCAGCCGCTACAACTGGATGCTGCAGTTTTACTTGCGCGCCCACGGCTTGGCGCTGAGTTGGGTGGGGACGGGGCGATTGATTTTCAGCTTGAACTACAGTGATGCCGATTTTGCAGCTGTGCTGGAGCGCTTTGTTGGGGCCTGCAACGATATGCGAGCAGGAGGTTGGTGGTCCGGCGTGGCGTTGACCAATAAGTCGATTCGCAGAAGCATTTTGAAAGAAATGTGGAATCGGTAAGTCGCAATGGCAGAAAAAAATGCACCCTCGGGTGCATTTTTTATTGAACAGAGCCGCTGTGAATTTCAGTGGTACATCTGCTTGGGGTTGTTGTCAATCAACTCGCCGCGCATCAGATACAGCGGCGCCTTGTGGTACAAAATAATGTCGTGAAATGGGTCGGTCAGAATTTTGGTCATCCATACCAAGCCAGTTTGCACGTCTTTGATGAAGCACAAGTGGATCGTTCTGAACAACAGGCCAGATACGCCAAGCAGCAACCAGGAAGCGCCAATTTGACGGATCAATTCGTTCCAGGTGGTCCAAGTGTCTACCCAACCAAACAAGCCAGGTTCCACATACAGCGCCAAAGGCAACAGAGCCCAAATGCTGAGCAGCACAATTTTGCGGTTCAGGTTGTAGCCCACTTTGATTTCTTCTTTGAATTCTTGAGTGGCTTGATTGACTTCGTCATAGCCCAAGGGTTCAAAAAAGAAATGGCCCGACTGGCGGGTGGTCATAGAGACCAACCAGGCGATCAAGGCCGATATCACCGGGTCCACGAACAACATGGCGTAAGCGACCAAAAAACTGATGGCGCTGATCAAGTGCAGCGTTTGATTGATACGGCTGTGATGGTAGTAGCGGTGATCATCAAAGCGCTGGGTTTTCAAGGCTTCAAAAAAGTTACTCACGGGTGCTCCTCGGGGTAAATGGTCGGCTGAAACGAATGCAAATGCCTTTGCATGGACCTGATGGTGCTGAGCATTGATGAAATTTCCATGACAAGATGGGCTTGTCATGGAATCTTCATTCAAAATTGAAGTGGCGCGTTGATTTGTCATGAAGTTGTTATCAAATATATCCACCATGGCGGTATGGATAAATCAACTGTCAACCCTATCGTGCTGGAAGACTATCCGGCCTTTCGTCCATCCCTGCGCATCGCGGTCGTGACCGAAACCTGGCCGCCCGAGGTCAATGGAGTGGCCGTCACCTTGGCCAAATTGGTGCAGGGGCTGTGTTTGCGCAATCACGATGTGCAGTTGATCCGACCCCGGCAAACCTCGGGCGATCAAGCCTCGCACGATCCTGGTTTTGAAGAAGTGTTGATGCGCGGCATGCCGATCCCGCGTTACCCCGAATTGAAGTTGGGCTTGCCCAGTAAAAAGAACCTGATCAAAGCCTGGACGTTGCGCCGGCCTGATGTGGTGCACATTGCCACGGAAGGGCCGCTGGGTTGGTCGGCCCTGCAAGCGGCCAAGGTTTTAAAGTTGCCCGTCACTTCCGACTTTCGCACCAACTTTCACAGTTACAGTAAACACTATGGCGTGGGTTGGTTGCGCAAACCCATCGTGGCTTATTTACGCAAGTTCCACAACGCCACGGCATGCACCATGGTGCCCACGCAGGCCTTGCGTGCAGAGTTGTCGAGCCACGGATTTTTGAATCTCAAAGTGGTGGCCCGCGGCGTAGACACCCAGCTGTTCAACCCGAGTCGGCGCAGCGAAGCTTTGCGCAGTTCGTGGCAGGCCGGGCCGCAGACCGTGGTCTTGATCTCCGTGGGCCGCTTGGCGGTAGAGAAAAATTTAGGCCAAGTCATGGCCAGCTATGAAGCCTTGCGCAGTGTCGGCGCCGATGTCAAACTGGTCTTGGTGGGTGATGGGCCCATGCGTGAACAGATTCAGCAGCGCTGCCCTGATGCCTTTTTTGCTGGCATGCTGTCGCATGACCAGTTGGCTCACTATTACGCCAGTGCGGACTTGTTCTTGTTTCCCAGCCAGTCGGAAACTTTTGGCAATGTCACCGTCGAGGCCTTGGCCAGTGGTTTGCCAGTGCTGGCTTTTGACTGCGCCGCCGCCACCGATTGGGTCAAGCCCGACGTGAATGGCTGGTTGATTCCTGAATCGCAACCCGAAATGTATGTGACCACCGCCGTGCGCGTGGTGCAATCGGCCGCCACCTTGGCGCGCGTGACTGCCAGTACGCGCACGCAAGTGGGGCAGCTCGATTGGCAAGAAATAGCGGAGCAGGTTGAAGACGTTTTATTGCAAGCCATCGATGGCGCGCCTGATCAACGCTCGGTGCTGCGTGAGTGGGTGCAGCGGCTCAGTGTTTGAGCCGGGTGTGGCCTGCCTTGTGGGCTGACCAAGACAATACCGCCATCCCCAAGGCCATGCACACGCCGAGCAGCGTCATCACCCAGACCAAAGGCATGTGCAAGGCCAGCAAGGCACTGTACAAGCCGAGCAGCAGCAGCACGCTGGCGTTTTCATTGAAGCCCTGCACGGCAATGGAGCGGCCCGCCGTCAACAACTCAAAGCCACGGTGCTGCAGCATCGCGTTCATGGGCACCATCAGCACACCGCCCACCACGCCCACCACAATCATCAAAGGGATGGCCCAGTACATGCTGTGGGTGAAAGCAATCGCGGGCAATAACAATCCCAGCACAATGCCCAGGGGTAATACTTTGGGCGCAGATTGCAAGCCAATCTTGTGCCCGGCCCAACCTGCACCGACGATGACGCCCACGGCCACTATGGCTTGAAAGAAGGCGCCCTTTTCAAGAGGGAGGTGCATGATTTGTTGGGCCCAGGCCAAGACGGCAAACTGAATCACGGCGCCCACACCCCAAAACAAAGTGGTCACTGACAGGGAGATGCGACCCATTGGATCGCGCCAGAGCAGCGTGTTGCTGTGCCAAAAGTCTCGGCACAACGCCACCGGATGGATACTGCGTTGGGCGTACACCGCATGGCTGTGTGGAATGCCCCAATTCAAGGTCGCGGCCGAGGCGTAAATCAAGATGACCAAAAGCAAAGGACTGGCCAATTGGGTTTGGACAGGAAGATGCAGCACAGCGCACAGGCCATCGTTGAGCATCACCATGGCTTCCCAGTGTCGAACGCTGATCAGTAAGCCACCACAGGCGGTGCCCAAGATCACTGCCAACACCACCGACACTTCGAGCCAGCCGTTGGCGCGCACCAGTTGGTGAGGGGTGACAGTTTCGGTGACCAAACCGTATTTGGCCGGCGCGTAGGCTGAAGCGGCCAAGCCCACCAGCGCAAAGGCCAATACCGGGTGTAGGCCTGAAAAGAAAAAAGCCACACCAATCAGTTTGAGGCCGTTCATGGCCGCCATCAAGCGCGGTTTGGAGACCGCATCAGACAATGGTCCCAAAACGGGGGCCAACAGCACATAAGACAACGTGAATGAGAATTTGAGCAAGGGCGCCCACCAGCCGGGGTAGCCTTGTTCACTCAAAAATGCGATGCCCAAAATCAGAAGGGCATGGTCCGCCAAGCCCGAGGCAAATTGTGCGCTGACCAGGTAGAAAAATCCCTTGGGCATGCGCTCAGCTGAGCGCCATCAGTGGCTCTGACGACGGTGTTTCAACCTGACGCTTGAGCGTGAGCGCCAAGTCGTTGCGCCGTCCAATGCCTTGGTAGGCGATGCCCATGTCCTGCAGCCACTGAGGGTCATACAGGTTGCGTCCATCGAGAATCAATGGGCGTTTCATTTGCGACTTCAAGAGTTGAAAGTCGGGATGGTGAAAAGTCTTCCATTCGGTGAGTACTAACAGCGCATCGGCCTGTTCTGTGGCCTCATAGGCTGTGGCATGGATTTTCAAAAGCTGCAGTGCTTCGGGATGCTCTGCCATGTCATGTGTGAGGGCCTCTAACGCCTCTTTGGACGCGATGGGGTCAAACGCATGCACCTGAGCGCCGCGCAACAGCAGGTTTTTGATCACGACCCGGCTGGGTGCTTCGCGCATGTCGTCGGTGTTGGGTTTGAAAGCCAAGCCCCACACCGCAAAATTCAAGCCACTCAAGTCATTGCCAAAGTACTGCAAGGTGCGGTGTAACAAAACTGTTTTTTGTGAATCGTTCACATGCTCGACCGCAGAAACCACCTTCATGGTGCTGCCGCAATCGAGTGCCGTTTGCACCAGGGCGCGTGTGTCCTTGGGGAAACAACTGCCGCCATAGCCCGTGCCTGCGTAGAGAAAACCATGGCCAATGCGCGCATCGGCGCCAATGCCTCGGCGTACACAGTCCACATCGGCGCCCATCAAATCGGCTAGGTTGGCGATTTCATTCATGAACGAGATGCGTGTGGCCAACATGGCGTTGGCAGCGTATTTGGTCAACTCGGCGCTGCGCACATCCATCCACAAGGTGCGGGCGTGGTGCCGGTTGAAGCTGGCGTACAGCTGATCCATTTTTTGCTGCACCGTGTCGTGATTCGGGCCTTTGTCCAAGCCGATCACAATCCGGTCTGGGCGCATGAA
>CANGDZ010000053.1 GCA_947452785.1 Comamonadaceae bacterium
CGGACATAAAAAGTCCGTTCTAGGAGATGAGGCGCTTGTCAGCGGATATGCATCGGGGCCAGCGGGCGAGTCTGGGAAATCAGACGGACCACGCAATCAAGGCCGGATATAAGAGAGCAGCCGACTTCTTCGCAACACAACACAAATTTCTCTTGCTACCCGGGAGGCATCCATATAAGACTTACATGAAAGCCAACAACATACTTGCCACCATCGGCAACACCCCGCATGTGCGCATCAACCGCCTTTTCGGCGCGGGTGCCAATGTCTGGATCAAGTCCGAGCGCAGCAACCCAGGTGGCTCGATCAAAGACCGTATCGGGTTGGCCATGGTCGAGGACGCAGAAAAATCGGGCGCCTTGAAAGCCGGCGGCACCATCATCGAGCCCACCTCGGGCAACACCGGCATCGGCCTGGCCATGGTGGCCGCCGTCAAGGGCTACAAACTGGTCTTGGTGATGCCCGACAGCATGAGCATCGAGCGCCGCCGCCTGATGCTGGCCTACGGCGCCAGCTTCGATTTGACGCCGCGCGAAAAAGGCATGAAAGGCGCGATTGCCCGCGCCCAAGAACTGGTAACCCAAACCCCAGGCGCTTGGATGCCACAACAGTTTGAAAACCTGGCCAACATCGACGTGCACGTGCGCACCACCGCGCAAGAAATCTTGGCCGACTTTCCGCAGGGCATTGACGCCTTGATCACCGGCGTGGGCACGGGAGGCCATTTGACCGGCACGGCGCGCGTGTTGAAAGCGCACTTCCCGAATCTCAAGGTCTATGCGGTGGAACCCAGCGCTTCCCCCGTGATCTCGGGCGGCGCACCGGCACCGCACCCGATCCAAGGCATTGGCGCCGGCTTTATTCCCATGAACCTGGACACCAGCCTGCTGGACGGCGTGATCTTGGTGGAGGCCGAAGACGCCCGCGAATACGCCCGCCGCTCGGCGCGTGAAGAAGGCCTGTTGGTTGGTATTTCATCGGGCGCGACCTTGGCCGCGATTGCACAAAAACTGCCAGACCTGCCGGCCGGGGCCACGGTGCTGGGCTTTAACTACGACACGGGCGAGCGCTACTTGTCGGTGGAAGGCTTCTTGCCCAACCCTTGAACGGGGCATCTTGGATAATGGGAGCCTCTGCTTGATAACCACAAGCCTGCCAGGCCCCCATGATCCGAATCTCTGAACTCAAACTGCCGCTGACCGCTTTGCCGGTCGAGTCCCGCCGCGCCGCCGATGCGCCGCACGAAACCGACGCGGACCGCACACCCCCACCGCACCCTGAAGCCGCTTTGCGCCAGCTGGCTGCGAGCGCTCTGGGCATCGCAGACACAGACATTGCCACGCTGCAGGTCTTCAAACGCAGTTTTGACGCCCGCAAGGCCGACATCCTGGCCGTCTTCATTGTCGATGTGCAACTGCAAAGCAAAGCGCAAGAAGCCGCACTGTTGGCCCAACACGCAGGGCACCCGCACATCCAAGCCACGCCCGACATGGCTTGGTTGCCACCCTGCCAAGCACCTGAAGGCTTTGGCCTTCAAGCAGGCGAACGCCCGGTGGTGGTGGGTTTTGGGCCCTGCGGCATGTTTGCCGCTTTGGTGCTGGCGCAAATGGGCTTCAAACCCATCGTGCTGGAGCGCGGCACCACGGTCAGGCAACGCACCAAAGACACCTGGGGCCTGTGGCGTAAAAAAGTCCTGAACGCCGAAAGCAATGTGCAATTTGGCGAAGGCGGCGCCGGCACGTTCTCTGACGGCAAGCTCTACAGCCAGATCAAAGACCCGCGCCATTTGGGCCGCAAGGTGATGGACGAGTTTGTGCATGCAGGCGCACCGGCTGAAATTTTGTACGCCGCGCACCCGCACATTGGCACCTTCAAACTGGTCAAGGTGGTGGAGCATTTGCGCGAACAAATCATCGCCCTGGGCGGTGAGATCCGTTTTGAACAACGCGTCACTGACGTGCAGATCAGCAAAACCCCGCAAGGCCGTCAACTGACGGGCCTGCACGTGCTGGACTTGCCCAGCGGCGAAACCACCCTGCTGCCCACGCGGCACGCCGTCTTGGCGCTGGGCCACAGCGCGCGTGACACCTTTGCCATGCTGCACGCGCGCGGCGTGTTCATGCAGGCGAAGGCGTTTTCGATTGGCGTGCGCATTGAGCATCCGCAAAGCGTGATCGACCAAGCCCGCTGGGGCCGCCACGCAGGCCACCCGCTCTTGGGCGCGGCCGACTACAAACTGGTGCACCACGCCCACAACGGGCGTGCGGTGTACAGCTTTTGCATGTGCCCCGGTGGCACCGTGGTGGCCGCCACCAGCGAAGCGGGCCGCGTGGTGACCAATGGCATGAGCCAATACTCCCGCAACGAACGCAATGCCAATGCGGGCCTGGTGGTCGGCATTGAACCGAGCGACTTTCCGCTGGTCGCTGCGGCCTGGATCGCAGCCTTTGGCGAAACGCCCGGTGCGGCTCTGGCCCAAGAAGCCGCGCAACTGGCTGCGCTGCAACCGCCGCAAGCGCACCCCTTGGCGGGCATCGTCTTGCAAAGGCAGCTCGAATCGCTGGCCTACCAAGTGGGCGGCGAAAACTACGAAGCCCCCGGCCAATTGGTGGGCGACTTTTTGGCGCAACGCCCATCGACTGCTCTGGGCAGCGTGGTGCCGTCATACCAACCCGGCATCCGCCTGGGCGACTTGGCCCAAGTGCTACCGGCCTACGCCATAGAAGCCATGCGCGAAGCGCTGCCGGTGTTTGGCCGCAAGATCAAAGGCTTTGACATGCACGACGCGGTGATGACCGGCGTCGAAACCCGCACCTCATCGCCGCTCAAAATCAGCCGCGGCGAAAACCTCCAAAGCCTGAACACCGCCGGTCTGTACCCCGCTGGCGAAGGCGCCAGCTACGCTGGCGGGATTTTGTCGGCGGGGGTAGACGGCATCAAAGTGGGTGAGGCATTGGCGAAGGCGTTGATGGCGGGCGTTTAACCCGCGCATCAATGATCAGTGCTCAGGACTGCGGCACACGCACCTGCTCTGGCGCACCATAAAAAGCAAATGGATTCAAAAATTGCCGGCGCCAAAAATAGTTCTGATCCACAGCGCTCAGCTTGGCTTCCAGACAAATGACGGGCCACTGCGTTTCGATTACCTCGATCTGCGCATTCACCATGCGCAGCGCTTCATCAGGCTTGAGCAAAAAAATACTTGCGGCCTCTAAACATGTGGCAATCTGGCTGGTGCCGCGCGGGCCCTGAATCAGCATGGCCTGCGTCGCCTCTTGGCCAGATCGTGCTTGCGGGCAAATGTCATAGGCAGGTGTCAACGTCAATTGCCGACCATCCCAAAACGCCGCATGGTTGCGCGCATGGTCATCTGTGTTGCCACACAGAATATTGAACACAATGCGCCCAAACAGCTCCCGCAATGTGGCCTTAGCATCCTTGAATCGGTAACGCACCAACTCAGCCAATTTCTCGTAGCTGGCATAGGCCGCCATCATTTCGTCGAGTTCGAGCAGGTTCAGTGCAGACACCATTGCGCGGCGCTGCCAATGCAAGCCGTGGCGCACGCGGTCAAAGCGTTCAATCATCAGCACGTCTTTACCCAAAACCGATACCAGCTTGACCTGGGCCACGTTCAAACCCACCTTGGCCGCCATGCGCATGGCGACATACTCTGCCTTCACCACGTTGTACAAATCGTTGTTGGCCGAGAACTTGGCAATCCATTTGCGATCACCCTCATCTATCAAGACCTTGGGTCTTGCGCCCCCCAGTGAAGTCCCGTGCTGCAAGGCTTGACCCAAATCTGCCGAAAGTGCAGCACCTTGTTCCACCTTGTCTGCGGCCGTCAACAAATCGTCTAACGAGGCTTGCTGCGCGCTGCGCGGCACGTAAACCGTAGGTGAAGACTGAAAATCCAGCGCACCTATGCGGTCTGAACCCGACTCCAACAAATACGTCAATTCATCAAGCCCGCCACTGCGTATGGAACTTGCCCGGTTTGTCCAGCCGCTGGTAAGTGTGCGCGCCAAAGTAATCTCGCTGTGCTTGCAGCAAATTGGCAGGTGATCGGGCGCAGCGGTAAGCGTCGTAATAACTCAACGCGCTCATGAAGGCAGGCACGGCCACGCCGCGTTGCGCGGCCATGGCCACCACGTCGCGCAGGGCTTGCTGACTGTCGGCCATGACGCGGGCAAAGTGCGGGTCCATCAACAGGTTGGTCAGGTCGTTGGCGTCGGCAAAGGCGCGGCGAATGTCTTGCAGCAAATGCGCGCGAATGATGCAACCGGCCCGCCACACCGAGGCCACTTTGGCCATGGGCAGCTGCCACTGGTGCTCGCGGTCAGCCGCTTTGAGCAGGGCAAAGCCCTGGGCATACGCGCAAATTTTGGCGGCCAACAAGGCGCGTTGAATTTGCGGCAACACCACGTGGCGATCAGGCGCAGGCTGAGACGCAGGACCGACCAGCACTTGCGCTGCCGCCACCCGCTCGGCCTTGACTGCGCTCATGGTGCGTGCAAACACAGCGTCGGCAATGGTGGGCGCGCTCACGCCCATGTCGAGTGCCACCTGGCTGGTCCATTTGCCCGTGCCTTTTTGCTCGGCGGTGTCCACAATCACGTCCACTAAGGCTTGGCCCGTTTCGGGGTCGGTCTGCACCAAAATGTCGGCGGTGATATCGATCAAATAACTGCCCAATTCGCCCGCGTTCCACTCGCGAAACACCGCGCTCATTTCCGGCGCCGTCATCCCCAAGTCCTTCATCAGCGCATAGGCTTCGCAGATCATCTGCATGTCGGCGTACTCAATGCCGTTGTGCACCATCTTCACAAAGTGGCCGGCGCCGCCCGGACCCATCCATTCGCAGCAAGGTTGGCCGTCGTCGGCCTTGGCGGCAATGGCCTGTAAAAACGGCCTTACCAGCGGCCAAGCTTCGGGCGAGCCGCCGGGCATCAGGGCCGGGCCGCGCAACGCGCCCTCCTCGCCACCACTCACGCCAGAGCCCACATACAAAATGCCCGTGCCGTCCAGCGCCTGGATGCGCCGCTGGGTGTCGGTGAACAAGGTGTTGCCGCCGTCGATCACCACGTCACCGACCGACAGCAAAGGCCGCAATTCGGCCAGCACCGCGTCCACCGGGGCCCCGGCAGGCACCATCAGCCACACACGGCGCGGCACGCTCAAGCTAGCGACCAAGGCGGCCAAGGACTCGGCCGCCTGCGCGCGCAGACCCTGGGTGCGCTGCGCAAAGCTGCGCCGCTTGGCCGCATCCAAATCAAAACCGGCCACAGCAAAGCCGTTGCGCTCCAAATTCAAGGCCAGGTTTTCACCCATCACGCCCAGGCCCACCAGGCCAATGTCCAACTCTTGCATCAACTCTTTTCCTCAGGCCCGTAAAAAGGCCTCATTCACTATTTCGTATCGGCGACCTTGCTTGTCGCCAGGCTTGAGGGCGCCGTCGCGCACCAAGGCGCTGACTTCGCGGCTCACCGTTTCCAGTTTTAAATCCAGCATCGCGCCCATGTCTTCGCGTGAGAAGAACGAGGTGAAATTCGGTTGTTCAGGGTCGCGCATTTTCAAGGCCAAGCGAGCCACGCGCTGTCGGGCTGTGCCAAAGTTCAGGTCGGCCAACCAATCATCGGCATCTTTGAGGGCGTGCTGCCATTTCTCCATCAGGCGCATGTGCAGGCGAGACGAATGGGTCGACAAATGGTGCAGCACTGTCAAGGGGATTCGGCACACGCTGACCGAAGTCAACGCGATGGCCTCGCAGTCATAGCGGGCCGTGGCCAGGGCCTCCAGGCCAATCACATCACCGGGCTTGAGCACCCGCACGATGCGAGCGCGCCCATCAGCGGTGGAGCGCACCAACTTGACCATGCCCTTGCGCAAGGTGAACACGCCCACGGCCTTCTCACCTTCGGTGTACAGCGCGGCGTCGGTGGCAAACAGCAAATCGTCAATCGGGGTGTGGATCGCGCCAAAATCTTGCTCATTCAAGTCCGCAAACAACACCATGTCGCGGATGCCGCAATTGCGGCAGTCCGAGGTGCCCTTCCAGGCCGAGTCGATTTGGATCGGGATCATGTCTGAAGTGTACGTCCCCGCCAGACCTGGGCCGGGTGTCTTAAATCGCTGCCAGCATGGTGCCGCGGCAATTTTTGGCGCCGCAATGGCATGCGTATTTCGCTTTGAGTGCCTCGGTCATCGGCTCGTCGCTGAACAATTCGTAGTCAAAAGTCAGCTCCTCGCCTTTCCATATCTGGCGCAGCGCGTGAATGAAAACTCGTCCCTTGTTCTCTTGGGGCTCACAATTGGGCCGACACGAGTGGTTGATCCAGCGCGAGGCGTTACCGCCATACAAACCGTCAATCACATTCGCGTCGTCCAGGTGAAAGTAAAACGTGTGATTCGGGTCTTTGGGGTCGTGCGGGTGGCGACGAATCGCCTCCTGCATGGAAATGACCTCGCCCACGTATTCAATGATCTGCTCCCCCGCCGCAAATTCGGTTAACGCAAACACCCCTGTGCCGTGCACTTCGGAGCGGCGGGTTTCTAGTCGCGTACTCACTTGACCATGGCGCCGTAGACCAGATCTTGAATTTGTTCGCGGTAGTACTTGCGCAAGTCACCCGGCGCGGCCGTACCAAACACCACCACCAATTTTTCCTTTGGGTCGACAAAGAAACCGGTGCCGTAGGCGCCGTTCCAGCTGTACTCGCCCACATTGCCCGGCACGGCGGCAAGGCCAGGCTCGACGCGCACGGCTACGCCCAAACCAAAACCATAGCCGTCTCGGTGCGGCTCCACATTGGCCACGCGGTTGTCAATGGCTCGGCCCAGGTGGTTGCTGGTCATGAGTTGCACCATTTGCGGACTGAGCACCCGCTTGCCATTGAATTCACCGCCATTGACCAGCATTTGGCCAAAGCGCAAATAGTCGGGCACGGTGCCCAGCGAGCAACCGCCGCCGCATTCAAAGGTGGAGTCTGCCTCAAGCACTTCGATCTTTTGCGGCTTGCCATCCAAGGGGTTGAGTTTGAACGGTTGGGCTTGGCGTACTTGCTTGGCCTGGGCCACATGAAAGCCCGTGTCGCTCATGCCCAGCGGGGCCCAGATCACTTCACGCAAATACGCGTCCAAACTTTGGTTTGAGACTTTTTCAAGCACGGCGCCCAGCATTTCAAACGAGGTGCTGTATTCAAACACCGTGCCCGGTTGATACACCAAACTCAAACCGCTGATGCGCTGCACAAACGCGGCGCTGCCCTGCATGCTGGGCAACTCACCGCCTGCGGGGTAAGGCGCCAAAGCGGCGCCGCTGGTGTCAGGTCGGCCACCATAAGTCAGACCGGAGGTGTGGCGCATCAGGTCTTGCACCGTCATGCCACGCTTGGGCGTCTCCATCGTCACTGTGCCGTCGGGCTTTTTGACGGCCACTTTCATGGCGCCCACGGCGGGGTAGTAGTCGGCCACTTTGCTGAACAAAGGCAGCTTGCCCTGTTGAGTCAGTGCCAGGGCGCCCACCGCGACCATGGGCTTGGTCATGGAGGCCAAGGCAAAAATAGAATCGGTTTGCATCGGCGCTTGCGATGCGGCGTCGCGCAGGCCATGCGCTTTCAGGTAGACCAATTTACCATCGCGCAAGATGCCCACCACTGCGCCTGGGACCCGCTTTTGCGCCATTTCACTGGCCAAAAAGCGATCGATATTGCGCAGCCCTTCTTCAGAAAAGCCGGCCACTTTGGGGTTGACCACCGTGAACGGCAAATCTGCTGGTTTGTTCACAAACTCTTGCGCCTGTACCTGAGCTTGAACGCTGGCCATCAGGCATGCGCCCATCAGCAGCGCGAATTTAGGGTGTGTTGTTTTCATCATGGGGTCTTTCAAAGTCAACGGTTTCACAGGGCTTCACTGGGCTTTACGCGGCGCAGTCTGCAACAAAGCACCCACTTCTTGTTTCCACCACTTGGCCTGGCCCGTGGTGCCGTGGCCGGCGGTTTGCTCGCTGCCTGGAATCAAAAGCAAACGTGCACTCGGAATCTGGGGTATCACCTTTTCCATCACGCCCAACTCGGGCGGGTTGCGCTCATCGTCAGCCGAATTGATGGCCAGCAAAGTCGCTTTGATCTTGCCGATCTGCGACAAGAGATCATAGTCGCGCGAGGCATCCCATTGGTACAAATTATCGTTGGCGTCAGCCTTGAGCGGCGTGGTCAAGCGTTGGTTGAGCAATTGATCGGCTTTTTCGCGTGTGGGAGCCAAACGCTGCAAGCCTTGATTGCCGCCGCTGGTGCCGATGGCGTAAAAGACCGAGGCCCACTGCAAGCTGCGCGGCTGCTGGGTGTAATTGCCATTCATCCACTCGGGATCGTTGCGAATGCTGTCAATGATCAAGCGACGCATCATCCAGTTGCGGCCCGACATGGCACTGGGCAAGGACGCCATGGGCACCAAAACATCCATGAACTCCGGGTGTTGAATGCCCCACAGCCACGTGTGCATGCCGCCCATGGAGTTGCCCAAGATCATGCGCACATGCTTGAGCTTCAAACCCTCGGTGAGCAAACGGTACTGGGCCAGCACCATGTCGTCGTAGTTGTAGCGCGGAAAAGCGGCGTGCAATCCGTCAGACGGTTTACTCGACGCCCCCATGCCCAAGGCATCGGGAATGACAATGAAATATTTAGCCGCATCCAAAGGCTGGCCAGCGCCAAACAACTCACCGCCAAAGGCCGGGTTCAGCATGCCGGCACCCGTACCCGCCGTGCCATGCAAGATGACCACCGCATCGTTCGCCGGATTGCCCAAAGTGGTGTAGCCCAGCTTGACCTCGGGTAGCACCTGACCGGTGTGAAAGCGAAAGTCTTTGGCGATCCACACACCGGTTTGAGGCAGCGGTTGAGCGACTGCCGCCAGGGAGCACAGCAAGGCCATTCCCACCGTGAGCCATTTATTCAAATTCAACATTGATCGTCTCCTGATTGTTCAAATGCCACGCCGTGGGTTTTGACGCAGCCTGGCCGATTCTGGGCTGGCTGTCAGTGCGTTGTTGTCGCCAATGCGGCTAAGTCAAGGGCCATAATCAAACTTCAGGGAGACTCCAAATGAACAAACTCATTACACGCAGAAACCTCTTGGCCCTGCTGGCATTGCCTGCAGGCTGTAGCCTGCAACCCTTGGCCCCCCTCCAAGTGCGCCCGGGCAATCTGCAGACGCCTATGCGCCCCGTGCGTCCGCCGACGATGGGCCAGTCGTGGACCTACAGGCTGCTCAATTTTTACAACGGCAATCTGCTCGACACGCTGAAAGAAGAAATCAGCGCCGTAGGGCCGAGCATCACGGTGCAACGCCATTCGGCCAACACCGGACCGCTGGCTGACGAAATCCACACCCGCTGGGGGCAAGTCCAACAAGACCCGTCTTGGGACCTGCTGCAAATCTATGAAACGCCCATGCCCCTGTGGCTAGAGCCTCTGCAAACCGGCGCCAGCCTCAGCGTCGACACCCACTACACCACCGGCGCCTCTTCGTTCAGGTACTGGATCCAGGCACGCATACAGGTCATGGGCCGCGAAACTGTCGAGCTGCCCATCGGCAGCTTTCAAACCATTCGGATCGAAAAACTGATCCGCCAAACGCATTACGACAGCAGCCGATTGTTTTTGGTCAGACGCGAAACCCTCTGGCTGGCCCCCGAGATCGGCCGCTGGGTGGTCAGAGAAACCGACGGCACTTACAGACGCTCTGGCAGAAAATTCGATGAAGGCCGGGAAGACCACTTCCGTTGGGAGCTGACCGCCTGGGCCTGAACCCTTTCTGGCCATCCGCCCACTGGTCATAATGGCGGCCATGCCCGCCTTTTCTTTTGAAGCTCTGCAAACCGATGGTGTGACCCGTAAAGGGGTGATCGAGGCCGACAGCGTCAAGTCGGCCCGCTCCCAGCTGCGGGCCCAGCAACTGGTGCCCTTGAATGTGGCTCCTTTGGCCGTCGACACCCCGCAAAGCGAAACCCCTTGGTGGAACCGCTCCATTGGCGGTGGTCGTGCCTTCAGCGCCTCGGCCCTCACGGTCTGGACACGCCAGCTGGCAGGATTGGTCAGCAGCGGACTGCCGTTGGAACGGGCCCTGGCGGCGTTGAGCGAAGAAGCCGAAGAAGAAAAACAGCGCCACTTGGTGGCCAGCATCCGCGCCGAGGTGAATGCCGGCTCCAGCCTGGCCCGTGCGCTGGGTTTGCATCCGCGTGAGTTCTCGCTCATTTACACCGCGGTGATCGGAGCAGGCGAGCAAGGCGGTCACCTGAGCCAGGTGCTGGAGCAACTGGCCGACGATCTGGAAGATCAGCAAAACCTCAAAGCCAAATTGATTGGCGCTTCGCTGTATCCCGCCATCGTCTCCTTAGTGGCCTTGGCGATTGTGATTTTTTTACTCACCTCCGTGGTGCCGCAGGTGGCCGGCGTGTTTGCGGGCAGCAAGCATGAGTTGCCCTGGTTGACCCGCGCCATGCTGGCCGTCAGCGACAGGGTGCGCCATGACGGCTGGATCATGCTTTTGTTGGCAGCCCTGGGCGCAGGCAGCTTGCGCATGGCCTTGAAGCGAGACGCCTTCAGGCTGCGCTTTGATGCAGCTTGGCTGCGCTTGCCACTGATTGGCCGATTGGCCACCGGCTATAACGCGGCCCGCTTTGCCGGCACGCTGGGCATGTTGGCCAGCGCTGGAGTGCCGATCTTGAAGGCGCTGCAAACCGCTGCCGAGACCTTGTCGAACCAGGCCATGCGCTCCGATGCGCTGGAAGCCTTAGTCTTGGTGCGCGAGGGCGCACCGCTGGCCATGGCCTTGTCGCAAAAGAAACGGTTCCCAGGTCTGCTGCCGATGTTTGCCCGTTTGGGCGAGCAAACCGGTCAACTGCCTTTAATGCTGCAACGCGCGGGCAAACAACTGTCGACCGAGGTGCAGCGCCGGGCGCTGGCCTTGGCCACCATTTTGGAGCCGCTCTTGATTGTGGCCATGGGCGGCGTGGTGATGGTGATGGTGTTGGCGGTGCTGATGCCCATCATCGAGCTCAACCAATGGGTCAAATAATGCGAGGTGATCTATGAGCGCGACATTAGAAGGTCAACTGGTGGTGGCGATTTCGTCACGCGCCCTGTTTGATTTTGAAGAAGAAAACCAAATCTTTGAACAAGGCGACGACCGCGCTTACATGAAGCTGCAACTGGCGCGTCTGGAAGAACCGGCCAAACCGGGCGTGGCGTTTTCACTGGTACGAAAGCTCTTGGCGTTCAACGATGCGCAGGCGCAGCGAGTCGAAGTAGTGATTTTGTCGCGCAACGACCCGGTCTCGGGCATGCGGGTGTTTCGATCGGCGCAGCACTATGGCCTGCCTATTCAGCGCGGCACCTTCACCCGCGGACAGTCCCCCTGGCGCTATTTAAAGCCACTGAACGCCAACCTGTTTTTGTCCACCCATTTGTCGGATGTGCGCGCGGCCCTGGCGGCGGGCGTTCCCGCAGCGCAGGTGTATCCGCATTCCGCCCATGCATCGGAAGCCAACCCGCACGAAGTGCGAATTGCGTTTGACGGTGACGCTGTGCTGTTTTCGGATGAAGCCGAGCGGGTCTTTCAGTCCGAAGGCCTGACAGCCTTTCAAGCGCATGAAAAAGACAAAGCCGCGCAACCCTTGTTGGCCGGGCCTTTCAAGCCCCTGCTGGCCGCCCTGCACCGCTTGCAGCAAGAAGGCACGCCGGCCATGCGCGTGCGCACTGCGCTGGTCACCGCGCGCAGCGCACCGGCGCACGAGCGCGCCATTCGCACGCTGATGGACTGGCACATTGAGGTGGACGAGGCGATGTTTTTGGGTGGCTTGCCCAAGGGTGAATTCTTGAAAGAGTTTGAGCCTGACTTTTTCTTTGACGACCAAACCGGTCACATCGAATCAGCCGCCTTGCATGTGCCCTCAGGCCATGTGGCCAGCGGCATACGCAACGATTGAGCAAGGACCGAACCCTCAGCCGCAAGGCTCAGTTCGACAGCACTGGCCTGCGCCCCTCGCGCCGTGCAATCCACACGGTCGATAGCAAGATCACCAAAGCCCCCAGCAAGGTCGATTGACTGGGCACATCGCTGAACACCAGCCAGCCCATGAGGGAGGCCCAGACCAAGTCTAAAAAGCGCAGCGACTGGGTGGCCGAAATGTCAGCGGTATGGAAAGCCCGGGTCAGACTGTAATGCCCGGCCGTGCCCAAAACACCCGCCGCAAAGAAGGCAACCCATTGCAACAGCGTGGGGTTTTGCCAATGCATCATGGCCATGGGAATGCTGAACACGGACACCGTGATGGATTGCCACAACACAATCACGCCCGGTTTTTCGTAACGCGTCAGCGCCTTGGTGATCAAGAACGAGGCCGCGAACACGGGGGACGCCGCCAGCATCACCAGGTTGTACCAACCGCCCGAGCCCTGCAAATTGGGCAACACCACCACCATCACACCCGCAAAACCGATCAAGGCCGCAATCCAGCGATCGCGGCGCATGGGCTCACCCAAAAACCAGGCAGCGCCGAGCATGATGAAGATGGGACCGGTAAAACCAATGGCCGTGATGTCGGCCATGGGAATTTTCGGCAAGGCCGTGAACCACAAAATCAAGCCCACGGTGTGCACCCCGCCGCGCCAAAACTGCCCTTTGATATCCACCGGTTTGTATGCGGCAAAACCATCACGCCACAACAAGGGCAGCATGATGATCAAGCCACACAGGTAACGCAGAAATTGCGCTTCGTACGGGTCCATCTGCAAGGTCATCACACGGGCGATGGTGTTGAGCACAGAAAACAAAATGCCGCCCAAGGCCATCCACAGCATGCCGCGCACGGGCGACGGCCAGCTCATCATGCGGCGGTGGGTGCGCACATAGATCAGCGTCCACAAACGCTGTAAAGAGGGGGGGGTGGGGGTGCGGGGCTTCATCCGCGCAAGCCGAAGGGATCAAAATTCACCTAGCGACTCTACCCAAGCGCCGCCCCAATGGCAGTCGCTTGGGTTACCCCTGGGCCATGCGGGGGTGCGTCACACGCTCAGTTGTTTTGCAAGGCGGCAATCCGCTCTTCGATGGGGGGGTGGGTGGCAAACATTTGGCCAATGCCACCGGCAATACCAAAGGCGGCCACGCTCTTGGGCAGCTCAGCCGTGTGCAAACCGCCCAAACGGGCCAAGGCATTGATCATGGGTTGTTTGCGGCCCATCAGGCTGGCCGCACCCGCATCGGCACGGAACTCACGGTGCCGACTGAACCAGGCCACCACAATGGCAGCGGCAAAACCGAGCACGATATCGAGCACGAAAGAGGTTACGTAGTAACCGATGCCGGGGCCGCTGTTTTGCTCGTCGTTTTTGCGCAAAAAGCTGTCCACCGCGTAGCCCACCACGCGCGAGAGGAACACCACAAAGGTGTTCATCACGCCTTGAATCAGGGTCATGGTCACCATGTCGCCATTGGCAATGTGCGCCACCTCGTGCGCCAGCACGGCTTCAATTTCTTCATGGGTCATGTTTTGCAACAAGCCGGTAGATACGGCCACCAGCGCCGAGTTTTTGAACGCTCCGGTGGCAAAGGCGTTTGGATCACCTTCAAAAACACCCACTTCGGGCATGCCAATCTGCGCCGCATCGGCCAGCTTTTTCACGGTGCTCAGCAGCCAGG
The DNA here is from genome assembly GCA_947452785.1 of Comamonadaceae bacterium. Taxonomy (GTDB): domain Bacteria; phylum Pseudomonadota; class Gammaproteobacteria; order Burkholderiales; family Burkholderiaceae_C; genus Limnohabitans_A. The sequence goes on from CANGDZ010000053.1 coordinate 13,705, forward strand.
CTTGATCGGCGTTTTGCGCCTGTTCAATCACCTGCACGCCCGAGCTCCATTTGGCCACGGGTTTGCTGATCAACAAGGAAATGATGGCGCCACCAAAACCCATGACCAGGGCATAGCCGAGCAAGGCGCCCAGGTTCAGGCCGTTGGCGGTCAAAAATCGGTTCACACCCAGCAGGCTGGCCACCAAGCCCAGCACCAGCACCACCGCCAAGTTGGTCAAGACAAACAGAACAATACGCTTCATGATGTTTTCATAATCCGCCCAGCGAAGGCCAGGCGCATAACCGAATATGCGGGGACTGCCCTGCAAAATCAAGTCACTCGGTTTTATTTCCCTGAAAAATCACGGGCAAATCGTGAATGGAGGCCGGCACCACCTTGGGCAAGCGCACCGGGCGAAACACCCCGGCGTCGGCATAAAAGTCAGCGTCTTCGTTGGCCGGCCACCAGCCGGGTACGCCGAGCACCGGCATGGGACAAAAGGGCTTGGACGCCAATTTGTCAGCCTGCAGATCGTGCGCAAGCCAAGCGTCTATGGCAGGCAAATCGGCCAGGCCCTGCGGCACGCGCCAGACATGGACCGTGATCGATTTGTAGGGCTGCACCAATTTCTCCAGCGCCGCATGACCAAAGGTCAGCCAGCGGGCGTCTTTCCACATAGGGCGCAGCTCCACGAAGGCCTCTTGCCAGCGCCGCTCGGCCAGGGCTTTCCACAGCACATCGGGCGCTTGCAACAAGGCCGAATTCTCGTCAAACACCGTGGCCGCATCGCGCAGCGGGCCGCGCACCGCGCCCACACCGGCTTGCGCTATGGCCTGGCCTTGCAACACGTTCAGGCGCTGTTTGGCCAGGGGGAAATGCATCCAGCACAGGGCGTTGAAAAAGTCGTGCAAGCCCTCGCGCGTGGGCACGCAACGATGGGCGAAAATGAATTCTTCATAGGCTTGACCTGCGGGCAACTCGACCTGCGGCACAAAGCGCACCGGTGCACCGGTTTGCGTGTTCAACGCCTCGGGCTGCGGCATACCGCCCACAATGCGTTGGGCCAAAGGCTCGCCCACCTCGCGCCAATCGGCCAGCCAGGGGGCTGACCAATCTATGTCAGCCACACCCCGCGTGTAACCAGGAGTCAGCGCAGACGTCAGAGCAGGCGCCATGGCAAAGCTTCGCCAGAGCGCAGGGGTTTGAGTTCGGTTTGGCCAAAGGCGAAGGACTCGGGTGGCATCCAGCTTTCACGGCGCAAAGTGATGGTGCTGGTGTTGCGCGGCAAGCCGTAAAAATCAGCGCCGTTGAAACTGGCAAAGGCCTCGAGCTGGTGTAACGCACCGGCCTGATCAAACACTTCGGCGTACATCTCAATCGCCGCATGCGCAGTGTAGCAACCGGCACAGCCACTGGCGTGTTCTTTCAGGTGCGCCGGGTGCGGTGCGCTGTCGGTGCCCAAAAAGAAACGTGGGTTACCGCTGATGGCCGCCGCCACCAGCGCTTGGCGATGGGTTTCGCGCTTGAGCACGGGCAAGCAGTAGTAATGCGGACGAATTCCACCCGTGAAGATGGCGTTGCGGTTGTACAGCAAATGGTGCGCCGTCAGCGTGGCGCCGATGAAGCGGTCTCCTTCAGCCACGTACTGGGCCGCCTCTTTCGTGGTGATGTGCTCAAAGACGATTTTGAGTTCAGGGAAATCACGGCGCAAAGGAATCAACTGCGTCTCGATGAACACCGCTTCGCGGTCGAACAGGTCAATCTCGGGCGAGGTCACCTCGCCATGCACCAGCAGCAGCAGGCCTTCGCGCTGCATAGCTTGGAGCACGGGGTAGATCTTGCGCAGATCGGTCACGCCCGCATCGCTGTTGGTGGTGGCTCCGGCCGGATACAGTTTGCAGGCCACTACACCGGCGGCTTTGGCGCTGGCAATTTCTTCAGGCGCCAGATTGTCGGTCAGGTACAGCGTCATCAAGGGCTCAAAGGCCAGGCCTGCTGGCACGGCAGCCAAGATGCGCGCTTTGTAAGCCAAGGCCTGCTCGGCCGTGGTGACCGGCGGCTTGAGGTTGGGCATGATGATGGCACGGCCAAACTGTGCGGCGGTGTGCGGCACTACCGTGCTCAAGGCATCGCCGTCGCGCACATGCAAATGCCAGTCGTCGGGACGGGTCAGGGTCAGGCTGTTGAGCTGGGCAGCTGGGGCCGAAGCCATGGGAGAGGTAGAGGGAGCGTTAGAGGCGGTCATACCCCTATTGTCCTCAAAATTCTCCTCAGTTCAGTGGCTGAGAATTTTCGACAGGAAATCCCGCGCGCGCTCGGTTTGTGGTTGCTCAAAAAACCGGTGCGGCGGGGCCTGCTCGACGATCTGCCCTTCGTCCATAAAGATCACTCGATCGGCCGCGGCTTTGGCAAAGCCCATTTCGTGCGTCACGCACAGCATGGTGATGCCTTGCTGGGCCAACTCGATCATCACGTCCAGCACTTCCTTGATCATTTCGGGGTCGAGCGCGGAGGTGGGTTCGTCAAACAACATGATCTTGGGTTTCAGGCACAGCGCCCGCGCAATCGCCACGCGCTGCTGCTGCCCGCCTGAGAGTTGCAAGGGGTATTTGTGCGCCTGCTCGGCAATTTTCACCCGCGCCAACTGGTGCATGGCCTGTTCCTCTGCGTCTTTTTTGGCCATACCGCCCACCCAGATGGGGGACAACGTCAGGTTATCGAGCACCGTCAAATGCGGGAACAAATTGAATTGCTGAAACACCATGCCGACGTTTTTACGCACGGTGTCAATCGCTTTCAGATCGTCGGCCAGCTCAATGCCATCCACCATCAAACGGCCTTGCTGGTGCACTTCCAGGCGGTTGATGCAGCGAATCAAGGTCGACTTGCCTGAGCCTGATGGCCCGCAAATCACGATGCGCTCACCGGGTGCCACTTGCAGCTCAATGTCGCGCAGCACATGAAATTGGCCAAACCATTTATTGACTTTTTCAAACGAGATGATGGGTTCGGTCATGAAAAGCTTTCAGCGTTGACGACCACGGTTCACCTGCAGCTCTACCCATTGGCTGTAGTGCGACATGGCAAAACAAAACACGAAGTAAATCAACGCGATGAACAGATAGGCTTCGATTTTGTAGGGCCGCCAATCGGCGTCGGAGTTCAGCGCCAAGCCCATGGCACCGGTCAACTCGTACAGACTCACGATCGTCACCAAAGACGTGTCTTTGAAGATGGCGATGAAGTTGTTCATCAGCCCGGGCACCACCATGGCCAGCGCTTGCGGCAACACGATCAAACGCTGGGTTTGCCAGTACGACAAGCCCAGAGTGGCTGCGCCTTCAAGCTGCCCTTGGGGTATGGCTTGCAAGCCACCGCGAATCACCTCGGCCATGTAAGCCGCCGCAAACAGGCTGATGCCAGCCAGCACGCGCACCAGCTTGTCGATGACCATGCCCTCGGGCATGAACAAGGGGAACATGAAAGAGGCCATGAACAACACCGAGATCAGCGGCACGCCACGCACCAACTCGACATACACGGTGCACAGGCTGCGAATGGCGGGCAAGTTCGATCGCCGCCCCAAGGCCAGCAGCAAGGCCAAAGGAAAAGCCAACACAATCGACACGGACGAGAGCAACAGGGTCAGCGGCAAGCCGCCCCACAGATCGGTCTCCACCGGCTTCAATCCCCATTTACCGCCCCACTCAGCGCCCCCCATCAACAGTGCAAACAAGGCCAAAACGACCAGCCACAACAGCGCCAAAGAGGTGCGCCAGAAAAAGCGCATGCAGCTCGCCACCAGCAAACCCAGCAACAAGGCGGTGGCCAGCAAGGGGCGCCACTGCGCATCAAACGGGTAACGGCCAAAGACAATGATGCGAAATTTTTCGGTGATCACACCCCAGCATGCGCCTGCACCGCTGGCATGGCAGACCTCAGCGTTGGCTTGCCAGTGCGCGCTCCACACTGCCCAGTCCCACAGCGGTACCCCGATCCACAACAGCAAAGCGCCCAGCACCAGCGTGGTGACGCGGGTGGTCGGGTCCTGCCACAGATTGACCTGCAGCCAAAGGCCTAGGCCCGAAGGTGCAGGGGGCGCGGGGCGCGAGGCGATGGGTGTGAATGCCGAGGACGTCATCAAGGCTCAACGCTCACGCAAAGCGGTTCGCGCGTTGTAGGCGTTCATGAACAGCGAAGTACTCAACGAAGTGGCCAAGTACACCAGCATGATGAGGGCGATGCACTCCACCGCGCGGCCCGTTTGGTTGATGGCGGTGTTGGCAATCGAGACCACATCCGGATAGCCAATGGCCACTGCCAAAGAAGAATTCTTGGTGAGGTTCAGATACTGGTTGGTCAGCGGCGGGATGATGACGCGCAGCGCTTGCGGCAGCGTCACCAAACGCATGTGCAGGCGCGGCGACAAACCCAGCGCCATGGCCGCCTCGGCTTGGCCCGTGGGCACAGACGCGATGCCGGCGCGCACCACCTCGGCCACAAAGGCGGAGGTGTAAAGCGTCAAACCCAACAACAAGGCCATGAACTCGGGCGTGAGCGCAGCGCCGCCCTCCACCGCAAACTCACCCAGAAAAGGCACATCCCAAACCGCAACACCGTCCACCCACGACGGACTGGGATAGGTCAAGCCGCCTTTGCTGAGAAACACAGAACCCCAGCGCCAAGGCTCGAGTGCATCGGGCAGCACCTCGGTAAAAATGATGTACCACATCAGCAACTGCAGCAGCACCGGCACGTTGCGGAAAAACTCCACATGCACACGGCACAAACCGCGTACCAAGGCATTGCGCGAGAAGCGGCCCACGCCAATGAGGCCACCGATCACGGTGGTGAAGACAATGCCCAAGAGAGCCACGCGCAAGGTGTTGAGTAAACCGGCCAGCAAGGCCATGGCATAGCTCTGCGTCGAATCGAAGGTAAAGACCCCCTCGCCAATGTCAAACCCTGCCGGGCTCCACAGAAAATCAAAACCACTTTGGATGCCACGCAAGCGCATATTCAGCAGCGTGTTGTGCACCAAGAAACCCAATAAGCCCAAGATGATCGCCACGGCAAGCAACTGGTACACCAGACCCCGAAAGGCCTGGCTGCGCCAGGACCAGGCGCGACGCTTGCCCGGTGGGGGCAAGGATACGGAAGGAGGCAAGGTAGGCTGCAAAATCAGCGCACAGGGAAGGCGTACATCAAGCCGCCTTTGTTCCATTGGTTGTTGCTGCCACGTGGCAAGGCCAAGGCCGATTTGGGTCCCACGTTGCGCTCAAAGATTTCGCCGTAATTGCCCGTGGCTTTGAGGGCGCGAGCCAACCACTCTTTGTCCAAGCCCAACAGCTTTCCCGTGTCTTCTTTGGAGCCAAGCAAGCGGCCCACCACCGGGTCTTCGCTGCTGGTTTTTAGGCTCTCCAAGTTGGCTTGAGTGACGCCGTATTCTTCGGCCTCGATTAAGCCGTAGACCACCCATTTAACGATCGCCAGCCACTCATCATCACCCCGGCGCACCATGGGACCCAGGGGCTCTTTGGAGATCAACTCGGCCAAAATCACATGCTCGGCCGGATTTTTGGCTTCTTTGTTGCGAATCGAGGCCAGGCCCGACGCATCGGTGGTGTAAGCCACGCAGCGACCTGCAAAATAAGCCGCGTTGGCGGCTTCCAATTTTTCAAACACCACCGGCTTGATGTTGAGCTTATTTGCTTTGGAAAAATCAGTCAGGTTCTTTTCGGTCGTGGTGCCGGACTGCACGCACACGGTCTGGTTTTTTAACTGCAAAGCACTCTTGATTTTGCTCTTGACGGGCACCATGAAGCCTTGACCGTCGTAGTAAGTCACCGCGGTTTGGCTCAAGCCCAACGAGGCGTCACGCGTCAACGTGAACGTGGTGTTGCGCGACAAAATGTCGACCTCGCCCGACTGCAGGGCGGTAAAACGCTGCTGGGCGTTCAAGGGCACGTACTTCACTTTGGTCGGATCGGACAATACCGCCGCTGCCACTGCCTTGCACATGTCCACATCCAGCCCGCTCCAATTACCGTTGGAGTCAGCCGCAGAAAATCCGGCCAAACCGGTGTTGACACCGCACACCACTTGGCCGCGCTGTTTGACTTGATCCAGGGTTTTACCCGCCATGGCTTGCGAACTGGCCAAGACGGTCAGGCCCAAGAACAAAGTGGAAGCGAGAGGGCTGAGAAATTGTTTCATAGTGGATTCCTTTAAGCGATCAAGAGCAGAGTTTCAATGCTGCAGAATTTTGTTCAAAAAGTCTTTGGTGCGTGGTTGACGATTCTCGGGGTGATTGAAGAATTCGTCTTTCGAGCAGTCTTCCAAAATGCGTCCACCCACGTCAATGAAGATCACGCGATTGGCCACTTTACGCGCAAAACCCATCTCGTGCGTGACCACCATCATGGTCATGCCTTCGTTGGCCAGTTGCACCATCACATCCAGCACCTCGCCCACCATCTCGGGGTCGAGCGCCGAAGTCGGTTCGTCAAACAGCATGACGATCGGATCCATCGACAAGGCGCGGGCAATCGCCACGCGTTGCTGCTGGCCGCCTGAGAGCTGGCCTGGGAACTTGTCTTTGTGGGCCGACAGGCCCACGCGATCAAGCATCTTCAGGCCACGCTCCTTGGCTTCGGCTTCAGAACGGCCAAGCACCTTGACTTGGGCGATGGTCAGGTTCTCGGTCACCGACAAATGCGGAAACAACTCAAAGCTCTGAAACACCATGCCCACACGGGCGCGCAGCTTGGGCAGGTCGGTGCCGGCATCGGTCACCGAGATGCCGTCGACCATGATGCTGCCTTGTTGCACGGGTTCGAGCGCGTTTACGGTTTTGATCAAGGTGGACTTGCCCGAACCCGAAGGGCCGCAGACCACCACCACATCGCCTTTGCTGATGTTCACCGAGCAATCGTTGAGCACCTGCACCGGGCCATACCATTTGGACACATTTTTAATTTCAATCATTTTTCTCTCCGAATCTGAAACGTCTGAACGAGGGGGTCAGCGCACGATGGCGATCTTGGCTTGCAAGCGTTTGACCAGCCAAGACAAGGAATAGCAAATCACAAAGTACACCACGGCGGCCAGCAAATACGCCTCTTCAGGACGGCCGTACAGCTTGCCCGCGTTGGTAAAGCCTTTGAGCAAATCGTAGGCGCCAATGGCGTAGACCAAGGAGGTGTCTTGGAACAAGATGATGGTCTGTGTGAACAGCACCGGCAGCATGTTGCGAAACGCTTGCGGCAACACCACCAGACGCATGTTTTGCCCGTACGTCATGCCCAAGGCCTGACCGGCAAACACCTGGCCACGTGCAATGGACTGAATGCCGGCGCGCATGATCTCGCTGAAGTAAGCGGCCTCAAACACCACAAAGGTGATCACCGCCGATAACTCGGCGCCAATTGGCCTGCCGATCAAGAACGGCATCAGCAAATAAAACCACAAAATCACCATCACCAGGGGTATGGAGCGCATGACGTTGACATATACCGCGGCGGGCCACATCAGCCATTTTTGGCCCGACAAGCGCATCAGCGCCAGCAAGGTGCCAAACACGATGCCGCCCAAGGTGGCGATTACCGTCAGTTGCACACTGAAGATAAAGCCTTGCAAGACAAACTTGCGCAGCATCTCTAGGTCAAAAAAGGAAAGGTCAAGTCCAAACATGTCAGTGACCTCCGCCCGTACCGCCAGCCACCACGAAGCCAGGGATTTGTACTTTCTGTTCAATCAACGAAAAAACGCGATTGACCGCAAAGGCCGACAAAGCGTACATGGCGGTGACCGCCAAATAAATTTCCACGCCGCGCGAGGTTTCTTCTTGCGCCTGCATGGCGAACATGGTCAGCTCGGCGATGGACACCGCAAACGCCACCGATGAATTTTTCAGCAAGTTCATCGACTCGCTGGTCAGCGGCGGCAAGATGATGCGAAACGCCATGGGCAAAATCACATAACGGTATGTCTGCGCCGTGGTGAAGCCCATGGCCATGCCTGCGTAGCGCTGGCCTTTGGGCAAGGCCTGAATCCCCGCCCTCACCTGCTCGGCGATCCGCGCCGAGGTGAAAAAGCCCAAGGCAAAAACCACCAGCACAAAGCCGGGCACCTGCTGAAAGGCCGGGAATATTTTGGGCACCACGAAGTACCATAAGAAAATCTGCACCAACAGCGGAATGTTGCGAAACAGCTCAACCCACACATTGGCCAAGCGCACCAGCCACGGGCTGTTAGGCAGGGTGCGCAAGGTGCCCATGAAGGCCCCCATGGCCACCGCGACGACCCACGATGAGCCGGCCACGGCCAAGGTCCAGCGCCAGGCTTCGAGCATCCAGTCGAAGTAGGTGCGGCCACTGCCGTCATCGGTTAAAAATATTTGCCAGTCTAGATTCATTATTGTGTTCTCCCTGCTGATCGAATTGTTTTAAACAATCAATGAAAAACCCCGCCCAAGCACGCCTCGACGGGGTTGATTTAGCGCGTCACCCGATTACTTTTTGGCGTAATCTTCGGCCGGCTTGTCGTTCAAATTGGCCCAGGCCGCTTTGGTCGCGTCGCTGGCCGCCAAGCCCACACGGGTGTTCTTGGGTGGAATAGGTTGCATGAACCACTTGTCATAGATCTTGGCCATTTCGCCGGACTTGACCAGGTCACGAATGGTGTCATCGGCCAAGCGCTTGAGCAAAGGATCGTCCTTGCGCATCATGATGGCGATGGGTTCCACGCTCAACACTTCACCCACGATTTTGAAATCGGCAGGAGTCTTGGCGGTGGCGATGTTACCCGCCAGAATCTGGCCGTCCATCACGAAGGCATCGGCGCGGCCCGACTCGAGCAACAAGAAGCTGTCAGCGTGGTCCTTGCCATAAACTTCTTTGAAGTCCACACCGTTGGCGCGCTCATGCTTGCGCAGCAATTGCACCGAGGTGGTGCCGGTGGTGGTGGCCACGTTGCGGTCTTTCAACTGGGCAATCGAGGTGATGCCCGAATTGGCCTTCACGGCAATACGCACTTCTTCCACATACGCGGTGGACGCAAAGCTCACGTCTTTTTGACGGGCAGCGTTGTTGGTGGTGGAGCCGCACTCAATGTCCACCGTGCCGTTTTGCACCAAAGGAATTCGGTTTTGTGAAGTCACCGACAGGTATTTAACTTCCAGCTTTTTGGCGGCCGCTTTTTCCAAATTGGCCAAAATGCGTTGGCAAATTTCGACGTGGAAGCCAGCGTATTTGCCTTCTCCCAAGGTAAAGGACAAAGCACCCGAAGAATCACGCACACCCATGGTGACCGTGCCGGACGATTTCACTTTGTCCAGAGTGTCTGCCTGTACAGCAACACCACCCAACATTGCAATGGCCAAGGCCAAACCGATTTTCTTCATACCAAACTCCTGATATCGCGCATGGCGATGTTTTTGAAAAGATAGCGTCAGCTACCCATGGATTAGAAACGAAATTGCGCCAAGGAAATGATACGGGTTATCCCGAGACTTTATGCGAATTGCAGGCAGTGTTATGCACGATTTTCATAACCACGGCTCAAAAAAGAGCCCCAAGGTACGCTTAATGCGGCACTTAGGACTGACTCAAAAAGTTCCATAAGGCCTGCGCGCTGTGTTTGGGCACGTGCTTGGCACTGGGCTTGGCGCGGTAAGCGCGCACTTCCATGGTGATTTGCAATGAACCGGTATCAGGCCAGCCGATGGGGGCTAACTTGTTCGCCGCCACTTCTTTGTGCACCGCGCTGAACGGCAAGAAGGCAATTCCATGCCCTTCTAGCGCCATCACCTTCAGGCCCTCGGCCATGTCAGTTTCATAGACCCGGTCCAGGTGAATGGCGGTGCCTGCTTGCTTCAAAATCAAATCTGTCACTCGGCCCAAATACGCACCGGGCGCGTAGCCCAAATAAGGCAAGGGCTTTTGCGCCGTGCCCGGCAAGGTCCACAAAGGTTGGCCGTCTGCACCCACTTTGACATAAGGCGCCAACACCTCTTGCCCCAGGGTCACCATGTCGTAATGGTCCGCGTCCAGCTGCAAAGGCTCAGAGGCATGGTGGTAAGAAATCAGCACATCGCAGCCGCCTTCGACCAAGCGCATGGCGGCGTCGTGCACGTTCAGTGCAATCAGTCGGCTTTTGATTGGCCCAAACGCATCGCGCAAACCACTCACCCAGGCCGGGAAAAAAGTAAAGGCCAGGGTGTGCGGCACGGCGAACTCGATCACGTCTTGCCCGGCCGAGGCATGGCCGCGCAGCATGGCACGCGTGCTTTGCAAGGCCTGCAGTATTTCCAGTGCCTGGCCATACAGTGTTTCACCTGCGGGCGTGAGCGAGGTCGGGTAGGAGCTGCGGTCCACCAGGTCGGCACCGGCCCAGGCTTCGAGCGACTGAATGCGCCGCGAGAACGCCGGTTGCGTGACATGCCGCAGCAAGGCTGAGCGGCTGAAACTGCGGGTCTCAGCCAAGCTCACAAAGTCTTCGAGCCATTTGGTTTCCATGGCGCAATTATGCGGGGACGGGCTCGGCGTGGGCGACGCCCACTGCCTCGTCGGTCTCTGCGGCAGGCTCAGCGCTTTGCTGCAAAGCCCACATCTGTGCATAGCGCCCTTGCGCGGACAGCAATTGGGCGTGGGTGCCGCGCTCCACAATCTGCCCGGCGTCCATCACCAAAATCTCGTGCGCGTCGACCACGGTGGACAATCGGTGTGCGATCACCAAGGTGGTTTTGTTCTGCGCCGCGCTGGCCAACTCGGCTTGGATCGCCCGCTCGTTGGCCGAGTCCAGCGCCGAGGTGGCTTCGTCAAACACCAGCACCGGTGGGTTCTTCAGCAAGGTGCGGGCAATCGCCACGCGCTGCTTTTCACCGCCCGAGAGTTTGAGCCCGCGCTCGCCCACCGAGGTGGCATAGCCTTGCGGCGTGGAGGCAATGAAGTCGTGAATGCGCGCGGCCTGCGCGGCCGCCTCGATCTCGGCCTGAGTGGAACCCGTGCGGCCATAACCAATGTTGTAGGCCACCGTGTCGTTGAACAGCACCGTGTCTTGCGGCACGATGCCGATCGCCTGGCGCACGCTGGCCTGGGTGACTTGCCGAATGTCTTGCCCCGCCAGGGTGATGCGGCCTTGCTGCACGTCGTAAAAACGGAACATCAAGCGCGCCAAGGTGGATTTACCCGAGCCTGAAGGACCGACCACTGCCACGGTTTTGCCCGCTGGTATTTCAAAACTGATGTTTCGCAAAATCGGCCGATCCGGCTCGTAGGCAAAGGACACCGATTCAAAACGCAAAGCCGGTGCATCGTTGAGCGCCAAGGGCTGCGCGCCGGGCACATCGGCCACTTCCCGCTCGCGGTCCATCAAGACAAACATCTTATTCAAGTCGGTCAGGCTTTGCTTGATCTCGCGGTACAGCACGCCTAAAAAGTTCAGCGGAATGTACAACTGAATCATGAAGGCGTTGATCATCACCAAGTCGCCCAGCGTCATGCGCCCGTCCACCACGCCCTGGGTGGCGCGCCACAGCATGGCCACCAAGGCGATGGCAATGATCAATTGCTGACCGGCGTTGAGCAGCGACAGCGAGGTTTGCGCCTTCAGGCGCGCGCGGCGCAAGCGCTCCAAGCTCTCGTCGTAGCGGCTGGCTTCAAAAGCCTCGTTACCAAAATACTTGACGGTCTCGTAATTGAGCAAGGAGTCGACGGCCTTGGTGTGCGCTGCCGAGTCGAACTCGTTGGCCTGCCTGCGGTACTGGGTGCGCCACTCGGTCACCCGCACGGTAAAAAAAATGTAGACCGTCAAGGCTGAAAGCGTGATCCATGCGTACCAGGCGTCAAAGCGCACGGCCAAAATGGTCAACACCAGCGCCACCTCGATCAAAGTCGGCACGATGCTGTAGAGCGAATATGAAATCAGCGACTCGATGCCGCGCACACCGCGCTCAATGTCGCGCGTCATGCCACCAGTCTGGCGCGCCAAATGAAAGCGCAGGCTCAGCGCATGCAAATGCTCAAAGGTTTGCAAGGCAATGCTGCGCGCCGCGCCTTGCGTGGCTTTAGCAAACACCAGTTCGCGCAGTTCGGTGAAGGCCGATGTGGTCAACCGCAAAGCGCCATAAGCCAATAGCAAAGCCACGGGCACCACCAACACCGCCACCGGATCGCCCGGCTTCAAGGTCATGGTGTCGATCAAATTTTTCAACAACAGCGGCACGCTGACGTTGGCCAACTTGGCCCCCACCATAAAGCCCAAAGCGAAGACCACCCGCCATTTGTAAGTCCACAAATAAGGCAGCAAACGCTGCAAGGTGCGACCGTCGGAGCGCTCAGGCGCGAGGGCTTGGGCCGCAGTTTCGGAAGGCGTAGAGGGTGCGGAATGGCCGTGATGGCGCATGGTGGACAATCAATATTCAGTAAGCTCACATTGTGGCCTGATTTAGCAAAGCGAACCCCCATGTCCGAACACGCCCCCAAACACGACCGCATTAATCCCGTGCCATTGCCCACCGACCAGGAGCTGGTGCTCAAGGTCATTCCCATGCCCGGCGACTGCAACGCCAATGGCGATATTTTTGGCGGCTGGGTCATGGCCCAGGTGGACTTGGCCGGCTCGGTCCTGCCGGCGCGTCACGTGCGAGGGCGCATGGCCACCGTGGCGGTGAACCAGTTCATCTTCAAACAACCGGTGCGGGTAGGCGATATCTTGTCGTTCTTCTCCAATGTCGAACGCATCGGCCGCACCTCCATCACGGTCAAGGTGGAAGTGTTTGCCGAACGTTTTCGCTCCCAGGGCGAGTACTTCAAAGTGACCGAAGCGAGCCTGACCTATGTGGCGATTGACGACAAGGGCAAACCGACGCCGATTGGTGCGAGCCTTTAATGCACAACTGCAGATCGAGTCTGAATCAGACCCTGTCAGCTATACGGCGTTCCGTCTTTGTGCGTGAAAATCCAGTTGCCGTTTTGTAAATCAGCCTTCAAGTCGTCATCCGGGTACTCAACCGAATCTCCAGGGCTTCGATCTCCGACTTCCAGGTAAACGGCTTCAGCGTTGGATGTGTTCAAAAGCCGATGCGCATTCCCTTGTCCTGCGCTAAAGCCCGCGCACATCCCAGCTGACAGTTCCATTTCACCTTCATTGGTATGAAGCACCAATTTTCCTGAAACCACATACACAAATTCATCTTGCCTTGAATGAGCGTGTCGCAAGGCTGATACTGCGCTAGGTGGAACGACAACGAGGTTCACACCAAAGTTGGTGAGTCCGAACAAGTCACCCAAGGGCCGTTTGACCCGTCCGATCATCATCGAACGGTAGGGTTCGGGATAGTTAGAGGGCTTTGTGCGAGGCGGCGCTCTGAACACAGATATTGCGATGGATTTTTCTATCATTTACGAATAATAAACCGAGATTTTCCATTAGGCCGGATGCGGTCGATAAGACCACTCAACCGGTTCGTTTGCGTTAGCCCATAAACCCTCAAACCACGGCCTTCGCTTTCGGGCTACTGCCAAGTTCAAAGTGGGTCTTTGACTTTCTTCTTTGGCACTGCCC